>NZ_JBEEAC010000004.1:0-385351 GCF_040120695.1 Plantactinospora sp. B6F1
ACGCCGGACCCGGGCTGCCGCGTTCATGCCACCACCAGCCGGATACCTCATCACCCCGACCTACCCAAACCATCGACGCGGATCACGCGGACACGTCGAGGGACGTCAGCCTTTCAACCTCTGTAGCGGACAGCCACCTCACGAGTCCTATCGCTATACAAAGCTCGGACCACCTCCCTTCCCGTGTACGGCCACGCTATCCAGCCGAGTCAGCACCGGCAAGGCTTTTTGACCACACCGCCGGGCCGGCTCGCCCGAGCGTTCTCGTGCCCGGCGGCAACTTCCAAGTGCGCTCAGTTCCGGTCGCCATTTTCTGGCGCCACGCAAACCGGACCATGACGGTCCGGGACGGTTGCCGGGTGATGGGCGGTCTAGTAGCGGCGCCGAGGTAGCCAGGTGAGAACCTGTCGGCTGACCATGGAGGGGTGCAGGTCGGGCAGGGCATCCATCGCGCGCACGAGGTGAGCACCGAGGTACACCACGAGGCCCATCCGGTCCCGGCCGAATCCGGCCACGAGCAACAAGCGGGCTGCAGAGCACGGCCACGGCAGCCGGCACGCCATGCACTGATACCTGGCATCGGGCTGGTGCTCACCGGGCGCGCGTGCCGCCACCGCACGTCGTCGGGCGACGTGCCGGTGCCAACGTTCCTGTGGCCCGATCACGGCTCAGACCCGGGTAGGGTGCCGCGACCGGTGCGCCTGTGCGGGTGGGAGGTTCCCGGCGCGGCCGTTGGCGAGACGGGGCACGGTGCCGGTAAACCGATCGTTGCGCGGAGAGTGGCGGGCCATTGGCGGAGGCCAACCGTCCGGATCGCGCGGCGCGGCCTTCGACTCGCGCTCGATCTTTGCTGAATCCTTGCCAGCACGAACGGCCGCCAGAAACTCTGCGCGGGTGACCGGCAGCACGGGCACCGGTTGATACGGGCGCGGCACCAGTTCGAACGACTCCGGGCAACGCCAGCGGAACCCGCACCGACAGTAGCGCCACAACCGGCGCCAGTCCCGGCGGTGCACCGGGCGTGGTCTGCGAAACAGTCTCACAGCATTTGCCTCCCGTCGGCGGAATAGGACGGGGACGCGCCATGGTTGCTCGTCCCGACGCCGTCCTCGTAAGCATCTGCGGCCGCGCCGAGCCCTTCGTAGATTAGTGCCAATAGTGTCAGTAAGGCAAGTAGTGCCATGGGTGCGGGTGGGGTCCGAATGGGTAGCCAGGACCATGGCGCCCGTGCCCATCCCGCACACGGCCCGAGAGATCGAGGGCGACCTAACCCGACGCATCGCCGCCGGGGAGTTCCCGCCGGGCTCGCGCCTGCCCACGTATGACGCCCTGGCAGAGGAGTACGGCTCAGCCCGCCGGACCGTCGCCCGCGCCGTGGACGCGCTCAAGGCGCGCGGCACCGTGGTGGGCGTACCCGGCTCTGGCGTCTACGTGGCCGAGTAGCCCCCGACCCGCCGCCTCCCTGGCCCCGGCACCGGGGATCGTTGGTCGCCGCTCAGTCGCCAGCCCGCGGCGGACGGGCGCGGCTGGCCGATGGCGTCTCGGCAGTAGAGTGCGGCAATGTCACGGACAGACACAGCAACCCGAGTGATCGCCGCTCCGCCTGATCGTGTCTACGACGCCCTTGTCGATCCGGACGTACTTGCTGTGTGGCTGCCGCCTGACGGAATGAGCGGCAGGTTCGAGCGATTCGAGCCTCGACCCGGCGGGTCGTATCGAATGATCCTGACCTACGCGGACGCTTCGGCGGCACCGGGCAAGGCGACGGCGGACTCCGACATCGTTGAAGCCACGTTCGTCGAACTCGTCCCCGGCGTGCGGGTCGTGCAGGAGGTGAACTTCGTCTCCGACGATCCGTCCTACGCCGGCACCATGACCATGACGTGGGAGGTTGCCGCAGCCGATCACGGAACGGAGGTTACGTTCCGGGCCGACGGCGTTCCTCCCGGCATCTCCGCCCAGGATCACGCGGCGGGCCTCGCTTCCTCGCTGGCCAATCTCGCCGCCTACCTGGAGTCTTGACGTCCCGGTCGTGGGTGGCGCCGCTGGAGGTCGGGCTTGGTTGATCAGCGCGACCGGTACGCGTCAGCTCGGTGCTCGATGGCGGTCACCGTCACGACCTGGTTGTCCTCGTCGATCTCGTACAGCACCCGGTAGGTGCCGCGTCGAGCGGACCATGTTCCGGCGTACGGTGGCAAGAGCGGTTGCTTGCCCACCCGATGCGGCTTCTCGCAGAGGCTGGTGGTGACGAACTCGTAGATGGCGGTGGCGATCTTCTCGGGTATGCGTCCGGCCAGGGCACGTGCCGCCGGACCGGTGACTCGCAGTTCGTAGCGGGTGGACGCGGGTGGGCTCACCGGGGTCGTCGCGACCGCTTGGCCAGCAGCGCCGCAAGCTCATCGGCATCAAGCACATCGCCCGCTTCAATGGCGGACCGGGAATCCGCGAGTTGTCGCATGGCCTCCGGACTGGAGAGCACATCGAGGCTCTCCTCCAGGGCTGCCAGATCATCTGCGGAGATGAGCACGGCGGCGGCGTGGCCGTGCCGAGTGATCTCAATCCGCTCGTGTGTCCTGGTCACCTCATCGATGAGTTCGGAGAGGCGATTCCGGGCCTCAGTGAACGGAAGCACAGTCATGCTCGAAGTATAGCCACATACTGGCGCGAAGTCTGTACAGAACGAGATCGGTTCTTCGGTCCTGGCGGACGGTGTTCTACTGGCCGCCTGGTCCGCCGCGCTGTTGGCGCTGGCACGGATCTGCCGACCCGTGCCAGCGCTGTGCCGGGGTCAGGCAGTCTTGGCCACGCCTACCGGGCAGGTCAGCCCGTTCGGGCCGTGGTTGCAGTAGCCGTTCGGGTTCTTGGTCGGCGCCAGGTACTGCTGGTGGTAGTCCTCGGCGTAGTAGTAGTCGCCCAACTCGGCGATCTCCGTGGTGATCTCGCCGCGCCCGGCCTCCGCCACGATGGGCGCGAACGCGTCCCGGGAGGAGCGGGCGGCAGCCGACTGCTCGTCGGTGGTGGTGTAGA
The DNA here is from genome assembly GCF_040120695.1 of Plantactinospora sp. B6F1. Classification (NCBI taxonomy): domain Bacteria; kingdom Bacillati; phylum Actinomycetota; class Actinomycetes; order Micromonosporales; family Micromonosporaceae; genus Plantactinospora; species Plantactinospora sp. B6F1. Next base: position 3,028 of record NZ_JBEEAC010000004.1, read on the forward strand.
TCGTCGACCGGTACTGCGTGCCGACGTCGTTGCCCTGCCGCATCCCCTGGGTCGGGTCGTGGTTCTCCCAGAAGACCTTGAGCAGGTCCTCGTAGCCGATCTTCGAGGGGTCGTAGACCACCTGGACCACCTCGGCGTGCCCGGTCCGGCCCGAGCAGACCTCCTCGTACGTCGGATTCTGGGTGTAACCGCCCGCGTAGCCCGCCGAGGTGGAAATCACCCCGGGCAGCGTCCAGAACAGCCGCTCGGCTCCCCAGAAACAGCCCATCCCGAAGACGGCGACCTGGGCACCTGCTGGCCACGGCCCCCGCAGTGGGGTACCGAGCACCTCGTGCCGGTCGGAAACCGGCATCGCGATCGGCCGGCCGGGCAGGGCCTGGTCGGGGGTGGGCAGCTCGGCATTGATACGCCGTAGGAACACGATGGGACTCCTTTCGTACCTCTGCCGGGTGTAACAAGGCACCCACCCGGATCCTTACCCGCTCCGCTCCGCCCCACCCCGCTCAGCTTCCCCGATCCGTGCCGGGGTCCCCGGCAGTCGGTGGGAGGGCGGCGGTGATGCGGGTGGCGTACCAGGCGGCCTCCTCGTCCGAGGCGTACTTCGTGCGGGGCCAGAAGAAGCCACGCAGCCCGTCGCCCTTGGTCCGGGGTACGACGTGGGTGTGCAGGTGCGGCACGGACTGGGACACCCGGTTGTTCATCGCCACGAACGTCCCACCCGCGCCGAGCCCGGTCTCGACGGCCAGCGCCAGCCGCTGCACCAGCCGGAAGTAGCCCGGCAGCGCGGGTTCCGGCAACTCGCCCAGCGTCTCCACGTGTTCCCGGGGGACCACCAGGAGATGCCCCTTGAACACCGGCCGCACGTCGAGGAAGGCCACCCCGTCGGGGCGGTCGGCGACCCGGAACGCCGCCGCGCCCGCCACGATCCCGCAGAACACGCACCCTGCCACCAGGGCAGGCTAGCCTTCTGCAGATGAGTCACGGCTTCGAGACACTCGCCATCCACGCCGGCCAGGAGCCGGAGCCCCGCACCGGTGCCGTGGTGCCGCCGATATACCAGACCAGCACCTACGCCCAGGACGCCGTCGGCGCGCCCCGACTCGGCTACGAGTACAGCAGGTCGGGAAACCCGACCCGGGACGCATTGCAGGAGTGCCTGGCCGCGCTGGAGGGCGGTCCGGTCGGGCTGGCCTTCGCCAGCGGGCTGGCCGCCGAGGACGCCCTGCTGCGCACCGTCTGTCGCCCCGGTGACCACGTGGTGATCCCGGACGACGCGTACGGCGGCACGTTCCGGCTCTTCGCCCGGGTCGCCGAACGCTGGGGGCTGACCTGGACGGCGGCCCGGATCTCCGACGTCGACGCCGTACGGGCGGCGGTCCGCCCCGGCCAGACGAAGGTGATCTGGGTGGAGACCCCCACCAACCCGCTGCTCGGGATCGCCGACATCGCCGGGCTGGCCGGGCTGGCCGGCGACGTCGACGCGCTGCTCGTGGTCGACAACACGTTCGCCTCGCCCTACCTGCAACAGCCGATCGCGCTCGGCGCCGACGTGGTGGTGCACTCGACGACCAAGTACGTCGGCGGGCACTCCGACGTGGTCGGTGGCGCCCTCGTCGCGGCCAGCGCCGCGCTCGGCGAGGAACTGCGCTACCACCAGAACGCGATGGGCGCGGTGAACGGGCCCTTCGACGCCTGGCTGACCCTGCGCGGGGTCAAGACCCTCGGGGTACGGATGGACCGGCACTGCGACAACGCCGAGCGGATCGCCGACTACCTGAGCGGGCACCGGGCGGTGGCCCAGGTGCTCTACCCGGGCCTGCCGGAACACCCCGGGCACGAGATCGCGGCGAAGCAGATGCGCCGGTTCGGCGGCATGATCTCCTTCCGGGCGGCCGGCGGCGAGGAGCATGCCGTACGGATCTGTGACCGGGCGAAACTCTTCGTGCTCGCCGAGTCACTGGGCGGGGTCGAGTCGCTGATCGAACATCCGGGTCGGATGACACACGCAAGTGCCGCCGGCTCGCCGCTTGAAGTTCCCGCCGATCTCGTGCGACTGTCTGTCGGCATCGAGACCGCCGACGACCTACTCGCAGACCTGGAGCAGGCGCTCGGCTGACCGCCGTCCGGCCGCCCGGACAGCGGTGCGGACAAGCCGATGGGGAGTTGGCCGTGCAGGACATCACGCCGAACTGGGTGGGCGCGACCGCGAAACAGATCGCCCGGGCCGTCCGCCGAGGTGACGCCTCCGCCACCCAGGTGGTGGCGGATCACCTCGACCACATCGACCGGGCGGACCGGGACCTGTCCGCGTTCCGGGTGATCCGGGCCGGCGAGGCGATCGTCGAGGCGGAGAAGGTCGACGAGCAGGACGACCTGGCGAACCTGCCGCTGGCCGGGGTACCGGTGGCGGTCAAGGAGAACACCGCCGTCGCGGGGCTGCCGACCTGGAACGGGTCGGCGGCCGCCCGTACCCCGGTTGCCGAGTCCGACCACGAGGTGGTCCGGCGGCTGCGCGGCGCCGGTGCGGTGATCGTCGGGGTGACCCGGATGCCCGAGCTGGGACTCTTCGGCACCACCGACGACGAGACGGCGGTGACCCGCAACCCGTGGGCGCCCGACCGTACCCCGGGCGGCTCCTCCGGCGGCGCGGCGGCGGCGGTCGCCTCCGGGATGGTGCCGATCGCGCACGGCAACGACGGCCTCGGCTCGATCCGCATCCCGGCCGCCTGCTGCGGGCTGGTCGGGCTCAAGCCGGGCCGGGGCGTGGTGCCGTGCCAGCTCGGTGCCACCGACTGGTTCGGCCTCGCCGAGCACGGCATCCTGGCCACCACCGTGGCGGACGCCGCGGTGGGCTTCTCGGTGCTCGCCGGGCGGCGCCCGGACAAGCTGGTACCGCCGGAGCGGCTGCGGGTCGCCGTGTCGCTCCGCTCACCGGTGGCCGGGGTACGCCCGGACCAGCCCAACCGGGACGCGGTGGGCGCCGCCGCCAAGCTGCTGGCGGTGGCCGGACACGACACGGTCTCGGTCGACCCGGTCTACCCCACCTCGCTCGGGCTGCGCGGCATCGCCACCTGGCTGGCGGCGGCGGCCGGCGAGGTCGAGGCGGCCGGCCTGGACCCGGGCACCCTGCAACGACGCAGCCGCCGGCACGCCGCGCTCGGCGGCTGGGCCCAGCGGCGCGGCCTGGTACGCGAGCAGGACCGCACCCGGTGGCGGGAGCGCAGCGTCGCCTTCTTCGGCGATCACTCCGTCGACCTGCTGCTCACCCCGGCCCTGGCCAGCGTGCCGCCGCCGGCCGTCGGCTGGGCCACCCGCTCGTGGCGGTCCAACCTGCTGACCTGCATCCGCTACGCCCCGTACGCCGCGCCCTGGAACATCGCCGGGCTGCCATCGCTGGTCGTACCGGTCGGGCTGCGCCCGGACGGGCTGCCGGTCGGGGTGCAACTGGTCGGCCCGCCCGGCTCGGAGCTGCTGCTGCTCGGTGTGGCCGGGCAGTTCGAGATGTCCGGCCCGTGGCGGCGGCACGCGCCCGACTGGCCCCGGGTGCCGACCCCGGCCGGCTGAGCATCTACTCAGGAGGCCGGTCATCGGGCCCGGGCGCCACATCGACCACGGCTGCACAGTCGGCGGGGTAGTCTCCCGGTCGCGGTCGCCCTGCTGCGTCGATGACCGCCGCACCCACGTCCGACCACCCGCGACCCGGGTGCGGGGATCGCGATCCGGGCGGCGCCGGAGGAGGGCGACAGGGTGAGTTCCGGCACGACCGGGCTGCCGATGCTGGGGCCGCGTCGACCGGATGCGACGATCTGGGGCATGACGGAGCTGGTCGGACTCGCCGAGGTCACCGCCGCCCGCGAACTGCTTGCCGGGGTCACCCGGGTCACCCCGCTGGAGCCGTCCCGACCGCTTTCCGAAGCACTGGGCGGACCGGTCTGGCTCAAGGGCGAGCACGTGCAGCGGGCCGGGTCGTACAAGGTCCGGGGCGCGTACGTGCGGATCGCCCGGCTCTCGGCGGCGGACCGCGACCGGGGAGTGGTGGCGGCCAGCGCCGGCAACCACGCCCAGGGGGTGGCGCTCGCCGCCGGGCTGCTCGGCGCCGCCGCGACGGTTTTCATGCCGGTGGGCGCGCCGCTGCCGAAGGTGGCGGCCACCAAGAGGTACGGCGCCCGGGTGGAGTTCGTCGGCAACACCGTCGACGAGTCGCTCGTCGCGGCGGAGGACTTCGCGAACCGCACCGGAGCGGTCTTCATCCACCCGTTCGACCACCGGGACGTGATCGCCGGGCAGGGCACGGTGGCGCTGGAGATCCTGGAGCAGTGCCCGGAGGTGCGGACCCTCGTCGCCGGGGTCGGCGGCGGGGGACTGGTCTCCGGGGTCGCGGTGGCGGCCAAGGCGCTCCGTCCGGATATCCGGGTGATCGGGGTGCAGGCCGCCGGTGCCGCCGCCTTTCCTGCCTCGCTGAAGGCCGGCGAGCCGGTACGCCTGCCCGCCTTCGCCACCATCGCCGACGGCATCGCGGTGGGCCGGCCCGGTGAGGTCACCTTCGCCCACGTCAGCAAGCTGGTGGACGAAATCGTGACGGTCTCGGACGAGGACATCTCCCGGGCCCTGCTGATGCTGCTGGAGCGGGGCAAGCAGGTGGTGGAGCCGGCCGGGGCGGCCGGGGTGGCGGCGCTGATGTCCGGTGCGATCGCCGCCGTGGAGCCGCCGGTGGTGGCGGTGCTCTCCGGCGGCAACATCGACCCGCTGCTGATGCTGCGGGTGATCGAGCACGGGCTCGCCTCGGCGGGTCGGTTCCTGCGGATCACCGTGCGCTGCGCGGACCGGCCCGGCCAACTGGCCTCGCTGCTGGGCCTGATCGCCGAGCACCGGGGCAACGTGGTCGACGTGGTGCACCAGCGGCAGAACCCGCACCTGCGGCTCGGCGAGGTCGAGGTGGCGCTCTCGGTGGAGACCCGGGGCGCCGAGCATTCCGACCGGCTGATCAGCGCGCTGCGCGGCTGTGGCTACCAGGTCGACGTCGCCCAGCCGGGCTGAGCCGGCTGGGTCGGACGTCGATTTGCCGGTCGCTCCCTGCGAGAGGGTGGCCGGTCGCTCCCACCGGCGGTTGGCCGGTCGCTCCGCCGGTCAGCCGCCGTACGCCTCGAACCGGACCACGGTCACCTTGATCTCCGCGCCGCTGGGCGCCGTGTAGGTGACGGTCTGGCCGGGCCGGGCGCCGAGGATGGACTGGCCGAGCGCCGACTCCGGGCTGTACACGGTCAGGTCGGTGGTCGCGGCGATCTCCCGGGAACCGAGCAGGAAGGTCTCGGTGTCGTCGGCGTCGTCGTCGAAGTGGATCGTGACGACGCAGCCCGGTGCCACCACGTCCGTGGCCGGCGCCTCGCCCACCTGGGCGGTACGGAGCAGTTCCTGCAGTTGTCGGATCCGGGCCTCCTGCTTGCCCTGTTCTTCTCGGGCGGCGTGATAACCGCCGTTCTCCCTGAGGTCACCCTCTTCACGCCGGGCGTTGATCTCCGCGGCGATCGCCGGACGGCCGGCGATCAGCTCGTTGAGCTCCGCCTGCAGCCGGTCATAGGCCTCCTGCGACAGCCACGCGGCTGCCTCGCGGTCGGTCTTGGACACAGACGATCTCCTCGGGTAGTCGTGGACAGGGACGAATTACCAAGTTACCAGTGCGCTATGCACCGGACGCCAGGTCATTTGTCGGCGTACCTGCTGGCCGGATGCTCAGTGAACCTTTTCAACCTGAACCGCGCGGCGCTCATGCACCGCGTCCGACCTTGCAGTCCGGCGGACCGCAAGGGGAGGTTGGAAAAGGTTCAGGCGGCCGGGCGGCAGCGGAGTACCTCGCCGAGGATCGGCCGGGCCGTGGTGGCCAGTCGGTGCCGAATGGTCAGGTGCCGCTGCCCGGGCTCGGCGGTCACCCGTACCTCCTCGCGGGCGACCTCGGCACCGTCCCTGGAGCGGGCCCGGAGCACGCAGGTCGCCGAGCCGCCCTCCGGCACTGTAACCCGGAACTCGAGCATCAGTTGACTGTCGGTGATCTCGGTGTAGGTGATCACCTGGGCGTCGTAGTTCGGGTCCCCGTACTGCCGGTAGAGGCGGTAGGAGACCGCGCCCAGCACCGCCAGCAGGACGACCGCCAGCAGCGCCGAGACCCAGGGCCGGCGGCGCCGGAGCGCGCGGCGGCGGCCGTACCGGCCGGGTGGGAACACCGGGGCGTTCGGTACGGGTGTGGCGGGCGTCTCGGGCACCGGCGGGCATCTCCTGGCACGGTTGTCGGGGGCATCGGCAAGAATGGGTAGGCCCATCCTCTCAGTCGACGACCGGGCCGGGTCTGGCAGGTCGTCCACGACCCACCGGATCCAGCGGTTCTCGGATCCAGCGGTTCTCGGATCGCGGCGGTCCTCGGATCGCGGCGGCGGCGGAGGGGTGGGCGCTTGGAGGGGGAAACGGGGGGCCGAGCCCGGCCCGGGCATCACGAGGGAGCACCTGAGTTGGCAGAACAGCTACGTCTGATGGCCGTGCACGCCCATCCCGACGACGAGTCGAGCAAGGGCGCGGCGACCATGGCGAAATACGTCGCCGAAGGCGTGCAGGTCCTTGTCGTCACCTGCACGGGCGGCGAGCGGGGCAGTGTGCTCAACCCGAAGCTGGACCGGCCGGACGTCTGGGCCAACATCGCCGAGATCCGCCGGGCCGAGATGGACGCGGCCCGGGCGATCCTCGGCGTCGAGCAGGCGTGGCTCGGCTTCGTCGACTCGGGGCTGCCGGAGGGCGATCCACTGCCCCCGCTGCCCGAGGGCTGCTTCGCGCTCCAGGACGTCGAGGTCGCGGCGGCGCCGCTGGTGAAGCTGATGCGCGAGTTCCGCCCGCACGTCGTCACCACCTACGACGAGGAGGGCGGCTACCCGCACCCCGACCACATCATGTGCCACCGGGTCAGCGTGGCGGCGTTCGACGCGGCCGGCGACCCGGAGCGCTTTCCGGAGCTGGGCGAGCCGTGGCAGCCGCTGAAGCTCTACTACGACATCGGTTTCTCGAAGGCCAAGATCATGGCGCTGCACGAGGCGATGCTCGCCCACGGCGCGGAGTCGCCGTACGCGCAGTGGTTGGAGCGCTGGGAGGACCGGCCGGACAAGGGCCCGAGGATCACCACCCGGGTCGAGTGCGCCGACTACTTCCCGGTCCGCGACGACGCGCTGCGCGCCCACGCCACCCAGGTCGACCCGGACGGCTTCTGGTTCCATGTGCCGATGGAGCTGCAGCAGCAGGCCTGGCCGACGGAGGACTTCGAGCTGGTCCGCTCGGTGGTCGACAGCCCGCTGCCGGAGTCGGATCTCTTCGCCGGGGTACGGGAGACCGCGCAGGTCCGGTGAGTCGGGTAGGCGTACCGTTAGGGGGTAGGCCGCCACATCGGAGGATTTCCAGTCATGCTTACCGCTGCGCAGGTGCTCGCGGAGAACAACTTCGGTGACACCCGGACCGGCGGCCTGGCCGGACCGATGGGTCTTTTCCTGATCACCGTGCTCGCCATTGCCACGGTCCTGCTCATCCGCAACATGAACGCCCGGTTGCGCCGGCTGCCCGACCGCTTTCCTCAGCAACGAGACGCCGAGCCGCCGGCCGCCGAGTCGTCGGCGGTCGAGTCGTCGGCGGACGAGCCGGGCGCGGCGAGCACGTCCGCCGACGCCTCGGCGGCCGAGGAATCTGGTGGAAGCGCTCCCAAAGCCCCCCAGCAGGACCGGAACAGTCAGTCCGCGCCATGATTCACGCTAATCCGGCCAGGCGCCCCCTGTTGCGCTCAATCGGATTGGCTTAGCCTTCCGCCGGGGGACCAAAAGTCCCCGCACCGTGCGCGGGAGGGGGCGCCGATGAGAACCAGACCCGACGCCCAGCGCCGGTTGTGGCACGGCCACGTCGCCAGGCGGTCGCCGACGAACGGCGGCGATCCGTGACCTCCGGCCGTCGGTCCGGGCGCCTCCTCGCTCTGGTCGGCATCGCGTCGGCACCCCGTCGACTGCGGGTGCTCACCTTCATCGCCCTGCCCGTTGCGATGATCATCGCCGCGGCAGGTCTGCTCATCCCCACCGACCTGTCCACCGACGACCCGCTGCCGGCGCTGGCCCGGTTCGGCATCGCCACCGGTGTGATGGCGCTCGCGCAGCTCTTCAGGCTGCGATTCCGGGTCGGGTCGGGTCGGGTCAGCGTCACCTGGGGCGAGGCGTCGTTCATCATAGGGCTCTCCCTGGTGCCGCCCGGCTGGCTGCCGGCCGCCGCCCTGCTCGGTGCGGTGCTGGGTTGGACGCTGCTGGCGATCTTCGTGGACCGGCGCTCCGCGCTGGACGTCGTACGCACCGCCGCCGCACTGGGCCTCTCCGTCGCGTGGGCCGTCACGGTCACGCTGGCCGTCGCCGGAGCCCTCGGCACGCCGGTGCCGGGCGTGCTGGGGACGATCCTCGTCACCGACCTGGCGCCGCCGCTGATCGCCGCCCTCGCCGTCGGCGCGCTCGCCTATCTGCTGGCCGCCGCCGGCCTGGTCGGGCTCACCCTGTCGCTGCGGCACGGCGAACGGCTCTGGCCGGCGCTGCTCCGCGCCCTCCAGGGCAAGCTGCTGATGTTCGTCGGCAACGTCTTCGTCGGGCTGGCCGTGGTGGCGGTGGTCGGGTACGACCCGCGCTGGCTGCTCTTCCTGCCGCCGGTGCTCTGGCTGCTCCAGCAGACGTACAGTCAGCGGCTCCGGGCCGACGACGAACGCCGCGCCTGGCGGGCCCTTGCCGAGGCCACCGGCGCGCTCAACCAGCTCGACGAGCACGGTGTCGCGACGGCCGGGGTGGCCGGTCCGCTGGCCCTGTTCGGTGCCGAGTGGGTCGAGGTGGACGTGCGGCGCGGCGACGGCCGCTGGCGGCGTTACCGCGGCGAGCCGGGCCGGCCGGTGTGGCACCGCGACCTGACCGCGGCCGAGCGGGCCCATCCCGGCGAACCGGGCGGGCCGTCGGGGCCGCCCAACGACGCGAAAGGCCGGTTGCCGCTGGCCAGCCGGTTTGGCCTGGACCTGGTGGCCAGCCAGGTCGGCGGCGACCTGTCGGCCGGCAGGGCCGCCGGTCGGGCCGGCACCGGGCAGGGCCCGCCGGTCACCGGGCGGACCGAGCAGGAACTGGTCCGACCGCTGGTGGTCGGCGCCTGCCCGGTCGGTGAGCTGCGGGTCCGGTTGCCCCGCTCCGCCCCGCCCGGCCAGCGGGAGCAGGACGCACTGTCGGCCTTCGGCGACGCGCTGGCGGCGGCGCTGCACGACGCGGCGACGCACCGCCAGCTGCGGCTGGTGACGGCCCAGTCGTCGTACGAGGCGGTGCACGACGCGCTGACCAACCTGATCAACCGGGCGGCGCTGCTCAGCAAGGGCGACGTCGCCCTGCACCAGCTCGCCCACGACCATCCGGTGGCCCTGCTGCTGCTGGACATCAACCACTTCAAAGAGGTCAACGACACGCTCGGGCACGCGGCCGGCGACGAGCTGCTCCAGGTGACGGCGGACCGGCTGGACGCGCTGGTCCGCCCCGGTGAGCTGCTCGGCCGGCTCGGCGGGGACGAGTTCGCGCTGCTGATCCCGTCCCCGGCGGTACTGGCCGAGCCGGCCACCGACCGGTCGCCGATGCCGAACGTGCTGCGCCGGGCCCGCGAGATCGTCGAACTGCTCGCCAACCCGATCGAGGTTGCCGGGGTACGGATGTCGGTCGAGGTCTCCGTCGGGGTGGTGGTGGCCGGCGCGGGTACGGCCGACATGACCGAGCTGCTGCGTCGGGCCGACATCGCGATGTACCAGGCGAAGCAGGGCGGCGGCAGCGTCGCGTCGTACGACAGCGGCCGGGACGCGGCCAGCACCGACAAGCTCGCCCTGCTGGCCGAGCTGCGGGAGGCGCTGGACGTCGACGACCAGCTCGAACTCGCACTCCAGCCGGCGGTCGACCTCTGCACCGGACGGCCGACCGGGGTGGAGGCGCTGATCCGGTGGCGGCACCCGAGGCGGGGCCGGCTCACCCCGGCGGACTTCGTCCGGACCATCGAGGGCAGCGAACTGCTCGGCGCGTTCACCCGATATGTCGTGGACAAGGCGCTCAGCGTCGCCGCGGACTGGGCCAGGCACGGTCTCGACGTACCGATCTCGATCAACCTGTCGGCGCGCAGCCTGCTCGACCCGCGGCTGCCGGCCGAGGTGGCCGAGTCGCTGCGCCGGCACCAGGTGCCGGCACGCCGGCTCGTGTTGGAGATCACCGAGACGGTGGTGATGAGCGAGCTGGAGGTCATCGACGAGGTGCTCTCCGCGCTGCGCGCGATGGGCGTGCAGCTGGCCGTCGACGACTTCGGCACCGGGTTCTCCTCGCTGACCTTCCTGACCCGGATCTCGGTGGACGAACTCAAGGTCGACCGGTCGTTCGTGATGAAGATGGCGGAGTCGCCGGAGGCGGCGGCGATCGTCCGGACCACCGTGGACCTCGGCCGCGAGTTGGGGCTGCGGGTGGTGGCCGAGGGGGTGGAGACCGCCGACCAGCGGGCCGCCCTCGCCGAGCTGGGCTGTACGGCCGCCCAGGGCTACCACTTCTTTCGGCCGATGCCGTCGGACAAGATCGTCGCGGTACTGCGGTCGCTGCTCGACTCCGCACAGGCGCGAATCCTGCCGCTGCGCGCCGACGGCGCCTCCTAGCCGGGCCACGGCGGTCGACGGCGGCGTCCGGCGACCAACAGCGGGGCCACGGCGGTCGACGGCGGCGTCCGGCGTCCAACAGCGGACCGCAGCCGTCGATGGGGACTCCGGAGGAGCTTGCCGGCCTGTGCCGGACGCCGAGCGCCGTGCAGGCGCAGCGGATATGGTCGTCGGGTGAATCGACTGGCCGGCGCGACCAGCCCCTACCTACTCCAGCACAAGGACAACCCGGTCGACTGGTGGCCGTGGACCGCCGAGGCGTTCGCCGAGGCGCGCCGCCGGGACGTACCGGTGCTGATCTCGGTCGGCTACGCGGCCTGCCACTGGTGTCACGTGATGGCGCACGAGTCGTTCGAGGACGAGACCGTCGGCAAGCTGGTGAACGACAACTTCGTCGCGATCAAGGTGGACCGGGAGGAGCGCCCGGACGTCGACGCGGTCTACATGACCGCCACCCAGGCGATGACCGGGCAGGGCGGCTGGCCGATGACCGTCTTCGCCACCCCGGACGGCACCCCCTTCTTCTGCGGTACGTACTACCCGAAGGCCAACTTCGTCCGGCTGCTCCAGTCGGTGACACAGGCCTGGACCGACCAGCGCGAGGCGGTGCTCGGCCAGGGCGCGGCCGTGGTCGAGGCGCTGGCCGGCGCCCAGGCCGTCGGCGGGCCGCGCGCCCCGCTCACCGCCGAGACGCTGGACGCCGCGGCCGAGCAGCTCGCCCGGGAGTACGACGAGACCAACGGCGGCTTCGGCGGCGCGCCCAAGTTCCCGCCGCAGATGAACCTGCTCTTCCTGCTCCGCCACCACCAGCGCACCGGCGCGACCCGCGATCTGGAGATCGTCCGGCACACCTGCGAGGCGATGGCCCGGGGTGGCATCTACGACCAGCTCGCCGGCGGCTTCGCCCGGTATTCGGTGGACGGGCACTGGACGGTGCCGCACTTCGAGAAGATGCTCTACGACAACGCGCTGCTGCTGCGGGTCTACACCCAGCTCTGGCGGCTGACCGGGGACCCGCTCGCCGGCCGGATCGCCACCGAGACGGTCGCCTTCCTGCTCGACGACCTGAACACCCCGGCCGGCGGGCTGGCCTCGGCGCTGGACGCCGACACCGAGGGCGTGGAGGGTGCCACCTACGCCTGGACCCCTGCGCAGCTCGTCGAGGCGCTCGGCGACGAGGACGGCCGGTGGGCCGCCGACATCTTCGCGGTCACCGAGGCCGGCTCGTTCGAGCACGGCACCTCGGTGCTCCGGCTGGCCCGGGACATCGACGACGCCGAGCCGAAGATCCAGGAACACTGGCAGCGGGTCCGGACCGCCCTCCGGGAGGTACGCGACCGCCGGCCCCAGCCGGCCCGGGACGACAAGGTCGTGGCGGCCTGGAACGGGCTCGCCGTCACCGCCCTGGTCGAGTACGCCACCCTCACCGCCGACCCGGTCGCCGGGGCGGCGGCGGTGCGGATCGCCGAGGTGCTGGCGGAGCGGCACATCGTCGACGGGCGGCTGCGCCGGGTCTCCCGGGACGGTCGGGTCGGCGAGCCGGCCGGGGTGCTGGAGGACTACGGCTGCGTCGCCGAGGCGTTCTGCGCGGTGCACCAGTTCACCGGGGAGGGACGCTGGCTGGAGCTGGCCGGGCTGCTGCTGGACGTCGCGCTGCAGCGGTTCGGCACCGGGCAGGGCGGCTTCTACGACACCGCCGACGACGCCGAGCAGCTGGTCAGCCGGCCGGCCGACCCGACCGACAACGCCACCCCGTCCGGACTGTCGGCGGTGGCGGCGGCGCTGGTGGCGTACTCGGCGCTGGGCGGGCAGGTGCGCTACCGGGAGGCGGCGGTGGCCGCGCTGGAGACCGTCGCGCCGATCGTCGGCCGGCACGCCCGGTTCACCGGGTACGCGGCCACGGTCGGCGAGGCGCTGCTCTCCGGCCCGTACGAGATCGCGGTGGTCACCGCCGAGCCGGCCGGCGACCCGCTGCTGGCGCTGGCGCACCGGCACGCCCCGCCCGGCGCGGTGGTGGTGGCCGGCGAACCGGACCGTCCCGGCGTACCGCTGCTGGCCGACCGGCCCATGATCGACGGCGTTCCGACCGCCTACGTCTGCCGGGGCTTCGTCTGCGACCGCCCGGTCACCACCGGGGACGCCCTGCTGGCGCAGCTCGGCGTCAGCGGCGGTTAGGCTTGCGCCCGCTATGGATTCCCGCACGGGTCTGCCCGTTGTCGGCATGGTGGGCGGCGGCCAACTGGCCCGGATGACCCACCAGGCCGCGATCGCCCTCGGCCAGTCGCTGCGCGTGCTGGCGCACACTCCCGAGGACGGAGCCGCGCTGGTCGCCGCCGACGTCCGGTACGGCCAGCACACCGACCTCGCCGCGCTGCGCGACTTCGCCGACGGCTGTGACGTGGTCACCTTCGACCACGAGCACGTGCCGACCGGGCACGTCCGGGCGCTCGCCGAGGCCGGGGTGGCCGTCTACCCGCCCGCCGACGCGCTGCTGCACGCCCAGGACAAGCGGGTCATGCGGGAGCGGCTGACCGAGCTGGACGCCCCGGTGCCGCGCTGGCGGCCGGTCACCGAGCCGGGCGACCTGGTCGACTTCGGCGCCGAGCTGGGCTGGCCGGTGATCCTCAAGGCGTCCCGGGGCGGATACGACGGTCGGGGCGTCTGGGTCGTCGCCGACCCGACCGAGGCCGCCGAGCTGGTCGGCACGCTGCGGGCCGCCGGCACCGAGCTGATCGCCGAGGAGCGGGTCGCGCTGCGCCGGGAGCTGGCGGTGCAGGTCGCCCGCTCGCCGTTCGGCCAGGTGGCGGCGTACCCGGTGGTGGAGACCGTGCAGCGGGACGGCATCTGTGTGCAGGTGCTGGCGCCGGCGCCCCGGTTGCCGGAGGAGGTGGCGCTGCGGGCCCAGCAGCTCGCGATCGACCTGGCCACCGCGCTCGGCGTGGTCGGCCTGCTCGCGGTCGAGCTGTTCGAGGTGACCGGCCCGGACGGCGAGCCGGCGCTGGTCGTCAACGAGTTGGCGATGCGGCCGCACAACTCCGGACACTGGACGATCGAGGGTTCCCGGACCTCCCAGTTCGAGCAGCACCTTCGGGCGGTGCTCGACTACCCGATGGGGGACACCGCGCTGACCGCTCCGGTGGTGGTGATGGCGAACGTGCTCGGCGGCCCGGACGGCGGCATCTCGATCGACGAGCGGCTGCACCACCTCTTCGCCGAGGATCCGGGCGCCAAGGTGCACCTCTACGGCAAACAGGTCCGGCCCGGCCGCAAGATCGGGCACGTCACGGTGCTCGGTGACGATCTTGAGAAGGTACGCGCCCGGGCCGTCCGGGCCGCCTGGTGGCTACGGGAGGGGCACGAGTGAGCGAGCGGGGCGCCGACGGCGGCGTGACCGGGTCGGCGCCGCCGGTCGGTTTGATCATGGGCAGCGACTCGGACTGGCCGGTGATGGGTGCGGCGGCCGAGGCGCTGGCCGAGTTCGGTGTCGGTTACGAGGTCGGGGTCGTGTCGGCGCACCGCACCCCGGTCAAAATGATCGAGTACGCCCAGGCCGCCGCCGGCCGGGGCATCCGGGTCATCATCGCGGGTGCGGGCGGGGCCGCCGCGCTGCCCGGCATGGTGGCCTCGGCCACCCCGCTGCCGGTGGTCGGGGTGCCGGTGCCGCTCAAGCACCTCGACGGGCTGGACTCGCTGCTCTCCATCGTCCAGATGCCGGCCGGTGTTCCGGTGGCGACGGTGTCGATCGGCAACGGCCGCAACGCCGGCCTGCTGGCCGTACGCATCCTGGCCGCCTCGGACGGGGCACTCCGGGACCGGATGCTGGCGTACCAGGCCGAACTGGCGGCGCTGGTCGCCCAGAAGGAAGCCACGCTGCGGGCCAGCCTCGGCGCATAGCCGACGGGGGTCGCACCCCGCGCACGGGTGGTCAGCGCATGCCGCGGACCGCTCGGAGGCGCTCCTGGGTGCGGCGCCGGTTCTCGTTGTTGGCCCCGAACGCCAGCAGCAACAGACCGACCGGGATCAGCACCAACCACGGTCCGAAGTCGAACAGGGCGCGCAGCGCGGCCAGCGCGGTGACCACCGCCCCGATGATCACCGGAGCCTGCTGCCGCCGGTTGGATCCCCAGATCAGCGTCGCCACCCCGCCGAGCAGCAGCAACACCTGCCGGAGAGCGCTGTCGTTGTCGAACAGCACGATCACCAGGGTCGGCAGGAACGCCGCGACCAGCGCCGGCCCGTACGCGAGCCAGCTGCTCAGGTCGGCGCGGTGCCGCAGCTCCAGCAGGCCGACCAGGAGGGCCAGGGCGGCGAACGGCAGGGTGTACGCCTCCGGCAGCGCGACGTCGGCGAGCGCCATCAGCAGCCACCAGGCGACGATCTCGCAGCCGACGGCCGACCAGAAGAGCACGCGCCGCTCGACGGTACGGCGGTACGGCCGAACGGCGGCCATCCCGAGTACGGCGCCCCAGGCGGCGAGCAGCGCGGCGATGTGCCGGGGCGAGTCGTAGGCGAGCGCGGCGGCGATGAGCGCGGCGGCGTACCCGGCCCACTCCACAGTGGTCGCCTCGCGTATCGCCTCCGGGCGGCGCAGCCGGGGTAGCATCGCCGCGACCAGCAGCAGCACCGCACCCACCGCGAGTACCCCGAAGGCGGACCAGGCCGGATCGAGCCCGAGCACCAGGCCCGCGGTGAAGACGAAGGTCTGGGCCATCACCGAGGCGAAGAGCCAGCCGAGGATGCGGGCGTTCTGGGTCCGGCCGCCCAGCGCGGCCACGGCACCGACGCCCACCGCCGCGCTCAGGGTGAACAGGGTCAGGTTCCGGGTGGCGAGCGCGCCGGCCAGTCCGGCCCCACCGGCGGCGAGTCCGATGCCGAAGACCAGGATCCGGGTCAGCCGCAGCGAGCGGGCGACCTCGGCGTCCGGCGGGGGCGGGGTCAGGGCCAGGCCGAGCATCGCGAGGGTGAAGACCGCGAGCGCGGCCAGCGTGCCGTTCGGCCAGGCCAGGCCGAGCGAGATCGGGGTGATCAGCAGAGTGATCGCGGCACCGGGCAGCACCACCGGCACCGCCCGGGCCGGCCGGCCGCCGCTGAACCCGGTGGCGGCCAGCCCGGCGGCGATGGTCAGCAGCAGGGCCGCCAGCACGTTGCCGGGGTCCACGGCATCGGGCTGCGGATCGGTGAGCCCGACCGGCGGACCGTTCCAGATCCGGCCGAGCGTCTGGTACGGCTCGACCAGCGCCACCACCAGGGCGGGAGCCAGCGCCGCCACGGCCAGCGCGGTCGGCAGTGCGGCCGCGATCATCGCCCCGACCGCGGGACTGACCGACCAGCGACCGCCCCGGGGCGGCTCGGGCAGCCGGCGGAGCGCGCCACCGAGCATCACCGACCAGCGCCGGATCGGTTCCCGGAGCGGAGTCGGGGCCGGGGTGACCGCCCGGATCAGCTCGGCGAGCACCCCGAGGAGGACGGCCGCGGCGGCGTAGACGCCCCAGGGCAGGTTGGTGAGCAGCGCCGCCACCGAGGTCGCGGTCGCCCCGCCGACGATGCCCATCGTGGCGTACGGCAGGTACTGCGGTACCTGCCGGCGGATCACTCCGACCACCGCGACCCCGAGGCTCGCCCCGGCGAGGGTGGCCAGCACCACCACCTCGGCGGGTGAGCGCAGCGCGGCGGCGAGCGAGGCGAGTGCGCCGCTGAGCGCGAACAGCGCCCCACCGGTGGCGAGCCCGCCGATCTGGGCCGTCTGCGGCGGCATCGACCAGGCCTCGGCCTCCTCCGCCGGTCCGGAGAGGGTGCCGACGACCCGGGCGAGGGTGGCGACGACCGCGCCGATCAGCGCGACGATGCCGAGCGCGGCCGCGGTGGTCCACGGTCTGACCAGGCTCGCCCCGACCGCGTGCAGGGCGACCGCCCCGGCGACGGTGGCCCGGGACAGCCCGGCCCGGGGATCGGCGGCGACGACGGAACTCACCCCGTAGACGGTGGCGACGGCCCCGCCGACCACGATCGGGGACCACCAGGGCAGCCCGAACGCCGCCGGGATGCCGATGGTGGCGAGTCCGACGCAGGCCGCGGCGACGTCGTACGCCCAGGGCCGGGGCAGGGCGATCGCGGCGGCACCGGCCAGCAGGAGCAGCGCGACCGGGGCCTGAGCGCCGGTGCCGGTCTCGCTGACGTGCCACTGCGCGAGGTCGGCGGCCCAGAGCCGGCCGGGGGTGGACAGCACCTGGAGGCCGCCGCTCAGCGCACTCCAGCCGGCGAGCAGCGCGACCAGGCCACCGGTCAGCGCGATCCCGAGGATCGGCCCGCGCCGCCACTCGACCGGCATCGCCCGGATCCCGGCGGCCACCACCAGGATGAGGAAGGCGGCGGCGGCGAGTTCGGCGCCGTCGGTGAGGATGCCGGCGATCCGGGCGAGGGTGCCCACCAGGGCCGCGGTGACCGCCGCGGCGGCGATGTCCGAGCCGTCCAGCAGTCGGTCGGCCCGCCGGCCCGAGTCGATCGAGGGGGCCAGCACCAGCAGGATCGCGCTGACCAGCAGCAGCCCGCCGACCAGGGCGTCCGGCAGGGTGGCGCCGGGGGCGCCGAAGGCCGCCGCGGTGACCGCCAGCGCCCCGAGACCGGTGCCGACGGCCAGTGGCACGCTGATCTGCCGCTGAGCCACCTGGGTGACCGCCGCGTAGCAGAGCACCGCGCAGACGGCCAGGAAGCTGGCGGCCAGCACCGGTTGGCTGGCCTCCCGTACCGACAGGACGGTCGGGGTGGGGTCGACGGGTACCGCCGAGGCGACGAAGGCCGCCACCGCACCGGGGAACGCGAATGCCGCCCCGCCGGCCGCCCAGTCGCCGAGCAGGCCGGACCACCGGCCCAGCGGTGCCGTACGGGCGAGCGGGGCGAGTGCGACCAGCGCCCCGCCGACGGCGAGCGCGAAGAGGACGGCGGCGGTCAGTCCGGGCCGGACCACCGAGGCGGCCGCCCCGGCGAGGCCGACCACGGCGGCGGCGACGGCGTGGGTCAGCGCCGCCCGTCGGGTTTCGGCGGTCAGCCCGACCAGTCCGATGCCGATGGCGACCAGCACCGGCGGCCACGGGGCGGCGACCCAGCCGAACCCGAGCGAGGCGGGCGTGGCGAGTGCGGTCAACGCCGCGCCGACCACGGCGAACTCGCGGCGTACCTCGGGCGGCGAGGAGAGCACGGCGGCGATGGTGAGCAGCAGCGCGGTGACGGCGAGCTGCCAGGAGGTGTCGCCGACCTCGGCGGCGAGCTTTCCGGGGTATCCGGCGAGGTCGGCCTCCCAGACCGGCAGGGCGGCCCGGATCGGGGCGAGGGCGGCCCGCAGAGCGCCGCCGGCCACCACGATGCCGATGACGATCAGGGCGGCGGCGGAGGCCAGCTGCGGCCCGCGCCGGGCCGCCTCGGGGACCGCGCGTACGCCGAGTCCGGTCAGCGCGATCACGGCGGCGATCACCACCAGTGCCCGCCCCGGCAGGGCCACCGCGGCGACCCGGCCGGCGGCACCGATCACGGCCAGGGTGAGGATCCCGGCGGCGATATCCGGCAGGGGCGGCCGGCGCAGCGTCAGCGCGCCGACCATGCCGACCCCGGCGGCGAGCAGCAGCGCCAGGCCGGCCCGGGCGGCGGCCGGTACGGTGTCGGCGTTCACCAGCGCGAGGACCGCGCAGACCACGGCGACGGCGAAGGCCAGGCCGTGCAGTGTCCAGACCAGTTCCCGCACCCACGGGGTGTGGACCGCCGACGCCCGTACGCCGGGGGTGCGGACCCGCTTCGCCGACCCGCCCAGGGCCGGATCGGCCTGGACGACCGCGTCCGCCTCCTCGGGGAAGGTCTCCGGCCGCTCCGGGCCGGTCCCGTCGGAAGGGTCCCGGCCGGGATCTGTCGGGTCGCCGCCCACCCGGTCCGGCCGGCCGGCGGGGCGGCCCCTCGGTGCGGCGGGCGGGGCGTCCACCGGCAGCTCGGGCCCGAACCGGAACCGGGCCGGCCAGCCGGTCAGCCGCCCGTCGTCGCCGAAGAGCCGGCCGAGATAGAGGTTCCCGATCGCCACCGCCGCCAGCACCACGGCCCAGCCCGCCGGCCCGGTGACCCAGGCGTACGCGAGCAGCGGCAGGATCGGCTGCACGGCGAGTACGGCGGCGTAGCGGGGGGCGTTCAGGCCGGTCGCCACGGTGTAGCCGGCCGCGACGGCGGCGGTGACCAGGAAGGTCAGCCCGGCGAAGAGGGATCCGGGCAGGCCGCTGTCGCCGAACCGGTCGACGGTCCAGAGCGAGTACCCGGTCAGCGGCACCAGCAGCAGTCCGACCGCCGCGATGGTCTCGGCGGTGGCGCTGAGCCCGCGCCGGGCCACCTGGGGCGGTGCGGCCAGCATCAGCGCGGTGGCCAGCACCAGGATCGCCACCCGGCTGAAGTCGTCCATCGAGCTGAGCGCGACCGCGGCGAAGACCACCGCCGCGATGCCGAGCAGCAGGGCGCCGAGTCCGAGCAGGATGTTCTGCACCTCCCGGCTGGAGGCCTCGGGTCGGGCCTTCCCGCCGTCGTCCCAGGTCGGCCCCGCGTCGGGCGGTGGGGGCGGCGGCGGTGGAGGCGGTGCCATCCGGTCGGTGCCGCCGCCCTTCGGCTGCCGGGGTACCCGGGGTGGTGGTCCGCCCGGGGAGGTGCCGGGCGCGGCGGTCGGTGGGCGCCGGTCGGCCTTGCGCCGGAGCACCCGGCGCGGCTTGGTGTTCTGCTTGCGACGCTGGTCCGCCGCGTGCGACAGGATGTCCCGCTGGAAGAGCGCCGCCTGCATCTGCGAGGCGATCGTCTTCTGCTCCTTGGCTATCGCCGCCTCGCGGATCTTCATCTCGGCGATCGAGCGCTCGATCCGGGCCAGGTCGTCGGCCCACCGGAGCTGTTCGGTCCCGCAGTGCGGGCAGTGCGGCGCCGGCTCGATCTCCCGGCCGCACGAGGAGCACTGGTACGTCGTACTCACGGCACCCCCTCCAGCCGGCGCGCGGGCCGCGTCACGGGCTTCCACCGAAGCATGCCTGCGCGGGGCTTTCGTTGAACAGCCCCCGATCGCGTGCGAGACCCGGCTGAGGAGATCCTAAAAGGCCGGCCGCGGACCTCGGTGGGTCCACGGCCGGCAAGTCGGCGTCGAATTCACGATTGTCGCCGTCCGGTCGGTGCGCTATCGACGGTGCGGCGGTGGTGTGGAGGCGCTACGGCCGGCCCATGCCCCGGTACTCCCAGCCGGCCTGGGTCCAGAGTCCGGAGTCGAGGCAGTTGCGACCGTCCACGACCCGCCGTCCGCCGGCGAGTTCGCCGAGCGCCACCGGGTCGGCGTTGCGGAAGTCGGCCCACTCGGTGAGTACGCAGACCAGGTCGGCCCCGCGCACGGCGTCGTTCATGCTGGCCTCGTAGGTCAGGTCGGGCCGCTCCCGGCGGGCGTTCTCCATCCCCTCCGGGTCGTAGACGTGCACGTCGGCGCCGGCCTTGTGCAGTGCGGCGGCGACGGCGAGCGACGGGGCGTCCCGGACGTCGTCGGAGTTCGGTTTGAAGGTGGCGCCGAGCACCGCGATCCGGGTGCCGGAGAGGTCGGGCCCGGCCGGCCCGTACCGGCGGTCGAGCAGCTCGGCGGCGAGCTGGATCACCCGGCTGCGGCGGCGCAGGTTGATCAGGTCGACCTCGTGCAGGAAGCGCAGCGCCTCGCCGGCCCCCAGCTCCTGGGCCCGGGCCTGGAACGCCCGGATGTCCTTGGGCAGGCAGCCGCCGCCGAAGCCGACACCGGCCTGGAGGAACCGGTTGCCGATCCGGGGGTCGTAGCCGATCGCCCGGGCGAGCTGGGTGACGTCGCCGCCGGCCACCTCGCAGACCTCGGCCATCGCGTTGATGAAGGAGATCTTGGTGGCCAGGAAGGCGTTCGCGGCGACCTTGACCAGTTCGGCGGTGGCGAAGTCGGTCACCACCAGCGGAACCTCCCGGTCCTCGGTGGCGGCCAGGTCGAAGACGCCCTTGTGCGCGGAGTAGAGCATGCCGTTGGCCCACTCGCTCTTGACGCCGACCACGATCCGGTTGGGCCGGAGCACGTCCTCGACGGCGAAGCCCTCCTGGAGGAACTCGGGGCTCCAGGCGACCTCGACCCCGAGGTCGGCCTCGGCGTGCTTGCCGACGAGCTGCTCGATCCACTCGGCGGTGCCGACCGGGACGGTGGACTTGCCGACGATCAGGGCCTTGCGGGTCAGATGCTGGGAGAGCCCGGTGACGGCGGCCTCGACGTACGACAGGTCGGCGCCCATGCCGTCGGCCCGCTGCGGGGTGCCGACGCAGATGAAGTGCACGTCGCCGAAGGCGGCGGTCTCGGCGATGTCGGTCGAGAACCGGAGCCGGCCGGCGGCCAGGTTGCGCTTGAGCAACTCGTCCAGGCCGGGCTCGTGGAACGGCACCTCGCCGCCGGCCAGCTTGGCGATCTTCTCGGCGTCGACGTCGAAGCCGATCACCTCGTAGCCGAGTTCGGCGAAACAGATGGCGTACGTCGCGCCCAGATAGCCGGTGCCGAGGAAGGTCAGACGCGGACGGGCGGCGCCGGACGGCGGGGTCACCGCCGGAATCGCCGGCATGGGCTGGGTGCTCGGGTACGGGATCGTCACGCCTGTGTTCTCCGCTCGCAGTGGCGGCGCTTCATTGCGTCGCGGTGGGAGGTCGGCGCCGGAGGAGAGCGCCGATGTCGGACATTGTGGGTCTTGTTCACCTGGTGTCGAGGATGCGTGGTCGGCGAGTCGCCGTCGCGCCGGGACGACAAGCGCTGAGCCTACGCGGATTGCCCATCCCGGTGCACCTTCGGTCGGTATCTTCACAGCCTGCCTGCCGGTCCGGTGCACCGCCGCCCGGGTGCCCACGCTGCCCCTTCTCAGAGCTATTCCCCTGATTTCTGCTGGTAGGCGTGTTTGGTGCGGCTGGGCGAATATCATCCCCAGAAGATCTTGACCGTCGGAAATGCCTGCTCATCGGCCCCGAGCCTCCAGCGTGCGCGGGACCCAGCCGAGGAAGCGGACGGCGAGTTCGGCGGAATCCCGGTTCGGCAGGTCGTGCCGCGCCCGGTGCAGCGCAGTGGCCAAGTAGGTGAAGAGCCCGAGCGGGTTGTCGCGGTACGCGAGCAGCAGCGCGAGCCGGGCCGACTGGCACGGCCAGGGTGCGCCGCAGGTGCGGCACCGGAACGCCGGACGGGTCGGCGTGTGCGCCCGGAACCGGGCATGGGGTCGCCAGATCGGGTCGCCACCCGCCGGGGCGGTCATACTCGTTGGCTCCGACGACTGCGGTCCGGCCGCCCCAGCACCGACTGCCCGGTGCGGCGGTTGGTCATCGATCGACTCGACGCGTTTCCGAGGGCGCGGCCGTTCGTCGGGCGGACGCGACCGGGGTGGGGGACCGGATCGGGCACCGGCGGCGGCATCCGGTACCGACTCGGCTCCGGATGTGGCGGCGGGGCGCCGGTGCCGGCGGACCGCGAGCCGGGCTGGCACCGTGGGCCGGGCCAGCGGCGTCCGCAGGCGCAGAAATACCACAGGAAGTACCACGCACGGCGATGCCGTACTCCTGATCGGTGGCGGCGAGACATTGATCTTTCCTTCCCTCGGGAATGGATGCGGGAAGCGACCGATTGCCGTCAGGCGCCTCCCGCGCAGTTCCGCCCGGCGCCTTTCTGCTGCGAGCGGTTCCGCTGAATCCACCCTGGACTGTGCGGCCCCGGCCCGGAAAGATGCGGGAGGGGTAACTCTCAGTAGTAAGGATTCGACCGAGCGAAGTAAGGACGCGTAGAAATGAGCAACCGACATGACTAGCTCGCTGGCCCGGATAGTGCGGCACTTCCGATCGGCCAAGGGTCTGACGCAGGATCAGGCGGCCAGTGCGATCAAGGTCTCCGGATCGTTGATCGCCGCCTTCGAAACCGATCGCCGCATCCCCAAGCCGGACACCGCACGGCGCCTGGACGGACTCTTCGGCACGGGTGACCTTGTCGAGAGGCTCGCGTCGGACGCCCGCAAGGGCTACGCCCCGGACTGGTTCCGCTCGTTTGATGAGTACGAACGCGAAGCGCTGGCGTTGCGTAAATATGAACCGCTCTACATTCCTGGGCTGCTGCAAACCGAGGCGTACGCCCGGGCGGTGCTGGCGGCCGGCCTACTCGACGCGGAGAAGGCCGAGGAGTTGCTGACCGTCAGGTTTGAGCGGCAGGACGCCATCCTAAATGGACCCCGCCCACCGTTGACGACCTTCGTGATGGACGAGGCAGCACTGCTGCGCGGTGATCCGGGCATTATGAAGGAACAACTTCGACACCTGCTTGACCTGGGGGCGCGCCCTCGGGTCTCGCTGCACGTCGTGCCGCTCGCCGCCGGACTGTATGTCGGGCAGAGCGGTCCATTCACCCTGGCATCGTTGGAAGACGGCACGGACGTGGGATTCATGGAGGACCAGTTGGCCGGCAGGGTGATCACCGATCCCGAGCAGGTGGCCGCGCTGACTCGGGTCTGGGACGGGGTACGCTCGGTGGCACTTCCCCGGAACCTGACCCACGATGCGATCTCGAAGCTGGTGAACGGATATGACCGCTAGCAATGTCGAATGGCGGAAGTCGTCGCGTTCGAACTCCAACGGCGGCGACTGCGTGGAGGTCGCGGGTGAGCTGGCGCCGGGTGTGGTCGGGGTGCGGGACAGCAAGGATCGGGAGGGGCCGGTGCTGACCTTCGGGTCCTCGGCCTGGCGGGCCTTCGTCCGGGGCGTCGCCGCGCGCTGACGATCGGCCTGCCGGTATGACCGGACCGCCGGACGACGACTACACCGCGACATTGCCCCGCAATGGATGGGCGCGGGACTGCTCTTCACCGATCCGGCCGGTCGGGTGCTGTTGGTCGAGCCGACCTGCCGGGGAGGGCTGTCGGGGCCCGGTTACTGGCGGGTATCGTTCGGATATCCGGGGCGCGGGGCCGCCGGGGACGAGTGCCGGGGAGGGCCGCGGTGACCAGTGAGCCGTCGTTCGACGCATACCTGCTGCCAGAGGAGCACGAGGCGGTCCGGGAAGCCGTCCGGGAGGTCTGCGACGCCAAGGTCGCGCCGAACGCGGCCGAGGCGGACGAGACCGGCGAGTTCCCGAAGGCGTCGTACGAGGCGCTGCGGGCCGCCGACTTCCACGCCCCGCACATCCCCGAGGAGTACGGCGGGGCCGGTGCCGACGCGCTGGCCACCGCGATCGTGATCGAGGAGGTGGCCCGGGCCTGTGCCGCCTCCTCGTTGATCCCGGCCGTGAACAAGCTCGGCACCATGCCGCTGTTGCTGGCCGCCTCCGAGGCACTGAAGCGGCGCTACCTGCCGCCGGTGGCCCGGGGCGAGGCGATGTTCTCGTACTGCCTCTCCGAGCCGGAGGCGGGCAGCGACGCCGCCTCGATGACCACCCGGGCGGTCCGGGACGGCGACCACTACGTGCTCAACGGCGTCAAGCGGTGGATCACCAACGCAGGGGTGTCGGAGTACTACACCGTCTTCGCGGTGACCGATCCGGCGGCCCGCTCGCGGGGCATCTCCGCCTTCGTCGTGGAGAAGTCGGATCCCGGGGTCAGCTTCGGGGCGCCGGAGAAGAAGCTCGGCATCAAGGGTTCGCCGACCCGCGAGGTCTACCTCGACAACGTACGGATCCCGGCGGACCGCATGATCGGCGAACCGGGTACCGGGTTCGGCACCGCGATGCGCACCCTGGACCACACCCGGGTCACCATCGCCGCCCAGGCGCTCGGGATCGCCCAGGGCGCGCTGGACTACGCCAAGGGGTACGTGCGGGAGCGCAAGCAGTTCGGCAAGGCGGTCGCCGAGTTCCAGGGCGTCCAGTTCATGCTCGCCGACATGGGGATGAAGCTGGAGGCGGCCCGGCAGTTGACCTACGCCGCGGCCGGGAAGTCGGAGCGCGGCGACGCCGACCTGACCTACTTCGGTGCCGCCGCGAAGTGCTTCGCCTCGGACGCCGCGATGGAGATCACCACTGACGCGGTGCAGCTGCTCGGCGGGTACGGCTACACCCGGGACTACCCGGTCGAGCGGATGATGCGGGACGCCAAGATCACCCAGATCTACGAGGGCACCAACCAGGTCCAGCGGATCGTGATGGCCCGGCAGCTCCTCAAGGACTGACCCGCGGGTGCCGGCGCGGGCGGCGGGCACGCCGGGGCCGCGCAACGCTGACCGGCGTGGATGGCCTGCGGATAGGATGGCCGGGTGAGTGCGGAGGCGTTCGGCAGGGCCCTGCCCGCCGTCGTCACGCTCGACGACCTGGCGGCCATGAACGCTGCTGACCAGCACGGCCATCGGTATGAGCTGAGCCCCGAGGGAGCCCTGTCGATCATGCCGCCGCCCGATTCCGAGCATGCCGCGATCGCTAGCCGTCTCCTCGTCTGGCTCGCCATGGCGGGCTGGCCGGCGGAGCAGGTGCTACAGGCCACCGGCATCCGGATCCCCGGTCCCGACGGCGACGGCGGCCGGATTCCGGACCTTACGGTCTGGGCCCGGCCGCAGTCACGGAGTGTCTGGCTGAACCTCGCCGACCTGGTTCTCGTGATCGAGATCGTGGCACCCGGTTCGGCGGTTATGGACGAGGTCGTGAAGCGCCGCGAGTACGCGCAGGCGGGAATCCGGCGGTACTGGATGGTCGAGCGGGACGCGGCGCAGACGGTCACGCTGCACGTCCTCGGCCCGGATCGGGCGTACGAGGTGGCGGCGAAGATGCCGCTGGACTGGCTGTTGCAGACCGACCCGGCCGACCACCAGATCGGCGGCTGATCCGTCGGCCGGCTTCGTCAGCGGTTGCCGAGGCGGCGGGTCACCCCGTCCGCATCGTCGTCGTCCGGGCCGCCGGTGAACTGTGTGGTCTCGTCCGGGCCCGCGCTGACCTGGGTGGGTTCGTCCGACCGCCCGCTGAACTGGGTGGTCTCGTCGCCGGCCGGCTGGCCGGACCGGGGTGCCGGGGCCGGCGGCGTCAGCGGGCTGAAGACGGGCGGCGCCGGCGGTGCCGAGGGCGTCTGCTGGGTCGGCCCGGCGGGACCGTAGTTCGGCGGGACGGCGGGGCCGAGGTTCGGCGGCGCGGACTGGGCGTAGCTCGGGGTGACCGAGGGACCGTAGTTCGGCGGGTACCCGGGCGGACCGGGTGGGAACTGACCCGGCGGGAACTGACCCGGCGGGAACTGCCCACCGGGCGGCGTCGCGGGGGTCGACGGGAACTGCTGGCCGGGCGGCATCGCGGCGGCCGACGGGAACTGCTGGCCGGGCGGTGCTGGATAGGGCGGGAAGCCGGGCTGGCCGCTGGAGCCGCCGGGGAGGCGGGCCGCCACCCGGGGCGAACGCCAGCGCTGCGGCACGAAGGCGGTGGCGCCGAGCAGCACGGCGATCAGCGTGGCGAAGGCCCCGGCCGGTGCGGTGAGCGCGTATCTGACGCCGAGGAAGGATCGGGGCAGCAGGTCGATCATCGACCCGTAGTCGATCAGGGACCACAGCGCCATGATCATGAAGAACAGGCCGGCGACCGCCGTGCCGATCGGGGACCACCGGGGTAGCAAGAGCGCGGCGAGCAGTCCGGCGACGACCGCGATTACGACGAACCCGAGGATCGTGTCCCCGGTCTCCAACCGGGCCATTCCACTGCTGAACCGGACCAACCCGACCCCGGACAGCACCCAGATGACCGGCGCACTGAGCAGCCCGAATACCAGCGATCCAAGGTGTCGCACCGCAACCTCCTCAGCCAGCCCCTGCCTCACGGCACCGTACTCGCACCGGGCAACCCAGGCTCGCGTGTCGGGCCGGGGCGGGTCGACCGAACGACCCGCCCCGGCGCAGTCAGCTTGTCGGGCTACCGGCCGCGTCGTCGCGCTTCGCCGTGGTCCGGGGCGGTGCCGACCACGGCGAGCCGCCGTCCCGACGCGGCAGCGGCGGCAGCGGTTCGGTGTCCGGCTCCGGGTAACCCAGGTTCGGCGGCTTGACGTCGCTGTCCGGCGGATTGTTCAGCAGGGACCAGTCGGTCGGGGTCGGCTCCTCCACATGGGATGAGGTCGGCGCGGGACTGACGGCGGCGGCCGGGCAGGGCCAGCGACGCCAGCGCTGGATGCTGAAGGTGGCCATCAGCAGCAGCACTCCGATCAGGAACGTCGTCCCGTTCTCCAGCACCTGCACCAACGGCAGCGGGTCGTTGAAGACCTCCCAGCTCGCCGGCACCGCGTCCCGCACGGTGAAGGGGTCGACGAACAGCCCGACGTACGGGGCTACCAGCAGCAGGCCGGCGGCGAGTGGACCGGCCGGGGAGAGCCGCAGCGTGCCGAGCAGCCCGAGCAGGATGCCCGCGACTCCGAGGTAGACGGCCCCCTGGATCAGGTTGGCCGTGTTGAAGGTACCGACTTCCACCCAGCGGGTAACGGTGCGGGCGGACCCGTCCTGACCGAGCGCGATCATCGCCCAGGTCAGTGGCGCCGCCACCACTCCGGCGAGGAAGCTCCAGAGATGTCGCATCCGCGCACCGTACCGCCTCGGAGGCCGTCGAGCAGCCTGCCCGGGCGCGTCCGACATCGATCTTGCTGACTGTCACCGTGAGGTGACCGGGGTGACCCGGGTAACCGGCGTCACCATCGGAGGTGGTGGTACGGCCGGTCGCCGTACCGTTGCCGCATGACCGAGCAGTCCTCGTCGCCGCCGGCCGGCAAGCCGACCTCGTACTCCCGGGTGACGCTGAGCCGGATCATGACGGCGGTCGACGTCAACCTCTACGGCACGGTGCACGGCGGCGTGCTGATGAAGTTCGTCGACGACGTGGCCGGGGCGTCGGCGGCCCGGCACTCGGGCGGTACGGCGGTGACCGCCGCGATCGACGAGATCGTCTTCGCCGAGCCGGTCCGGGTCGGTGACCTGGTGCACGCACACGCCCAGGTCAACTGGACCGGGCAGACCTCGATGGAGGTGGGGGTCCGGGTGGTCGCGGAGCGCTGGGACAGCGCCGACGACGCCGCGCTCGTGGTGGCCACCGCCTATCTGGTCTTCGTCGGGGTGGACGTGGCCGGCAACCCCCGCCCGGTCCGTCCGGTGTTGCCCGAGACGCCCGAGGACGAACGCCGGTTCCGCGAGGCGGAGATCCGCCGGGCGCACCGGCTGGCCAAGCGCAAGGCGATCCAGGCGCACCGGGGCGCCGCCGATCCCTCCGTCGCCGGCTGAACGATCCGGCACGCACCTGGGGGCGGCACACATGAGCCGGGATCGGGACATGTGGGCCGGGCACGCGTACCGGTGCCGGCTTCCGGGCGGAGAATGGCGGGTCGGGGTACGGCAGTATGGCGACCGGGCCCGGCACACCGGCGTGCGGGGCCGTAGGGAGGAGCAGGACCATGGTTGGCGAGGTGCTCTGGACGCCGCCACCGCCCGGCGACGACCGGTCCCGGATCGGCGACTACCTGCGCTGGCTGCGCCGGCACCGGGGCCTGGACTTCGACGACTACGCCGCGCTGTGGCGCTGGTCGGTCACCGACCTCGACGGCTTCTGGCGTTCGATCTGGGACTATTTCGAGGTCCGGGCGTACACCGAGCCGACCGCGACGCTGCGCGACGTCGGCATGCCCGGCACCCGCTGGTTTCCCGGGGCCACCCTCAACTACGCCGAGCACGTACTCCGGATGCCCGGGATGGCCGACGACGAGCCGGCGGTGATCGCGCACAGCCAGACCCGCGCCCCGGTCACGCTGACCGTCGCCGAACTGCGCGAGCAGGTACGCCGGGTCCGGGCCGGACTGGTCCGGCTGGGGATCGGCCCCGGCGACCGGGTGGCGGCGTACGCCCCCAACATTCCCGAGACGTTCGTGCTGATGCTCGCCACCGCCAGCATCGGGGCCGTCTTCTCCTCCTGCGCCCCGGAGTTCGGCACCCGTAGCGTGCTCGACCGCTGGCGGCAGATCGCCCCGACCGTGCTGGTGGCGGTCGACGGCTACCGGTACGGCGACCGGCCCGTCGACCGCCGCGCCGAGTTGGCGACGATCCGGGCCGAGCTGCCGTCGGTCGTACACACGGTGGTGCTGCCCTATCTGGAGCCGGAGGCCGCGCCGCCGGACGCCGCGCTGAGCTGGGCGGATCTGGCGGCCGGGACCGACGAGCCGCTGACCTTCACGGCGGTCCCCTTCGACCACCCGCTCTACGTGCTCTACTCCTCCGGCACCACCGGGCTGCCGAAGCCGATCGTGCACGGGCACGGCGGCATCCTGCTGGAACACCTGAAGATGCTGGCGCTGCACCACGACCTCGGCCCCGGCGACCGGTTCTTCTGGTTCACCACCACCGGCTGGATGATGTGGAACTTCCTGGTCTCAGGGCCGGCGGTGGGGGCGGCGATCGTGCTCTTCGACGGCAACCCGGCGGTCCGGGCCGAGCCGGGCCGCCCGGCCGAGCCCGACCTGGGCACGCTCTGGCGGCTGGCCGCCGAGACCGGCACCACCTACTTCGGCACCTCGGCGCCGTTCCTGCTGGCCTGTCGCAAGGCCGGGCTGCACCCGGCCGGGCTGGCGGACCTCTCCGCCGTGCGCGGGGTCGGTTCGACCGGTGCGCCGCTGCCGGCCGAGGGCTTCCGCTGGGTGTACGACGAGGTCGGCGCCGACCTGCGGCTCGACTCGATCTCCGGCGGCACCGACGTCTGCACCGGGTTCGTCGGCGGCGTCCCACTGCTGCCGGTACGCGCCGGTGAGATCACCTGTCGCTGCCTCGGCGCCCGGGTGGAGGCCCGTTCGGCCGACGGTTCCCCGGTGCTCGACCAGCTCGGCGAGTTGGTGATCACCGCACCGATGCCGAGCATGCCGGTCGGGTTCTGGAACGACCCGGACGGCCGCCGATACCGGGAGGCGTACTTCGACGTCTATCCCGGGGTGTGGCGGCACGGGGACTGGATCACCGTGACCGAGCGGGGCAGTTGTGTGATCACCGGCCGCTCCGACGCCACCCTCAACCGGGGCGGCGTACGCCTGGGCACCGCCGAGTTCTATTCCGTGGTGGAGGGGCTGCCGGAGGTGACGGACTCGCTGGTGGTGCACCTGGAGGACGACGAGGGCGGCGCGGGCGAGCTGCTGCTCTTCGTCGTACTCGCCGAGGGGTCGGAGCTGGGCCCGGAGCTGATCGCGCGGATCAACCGGGAGCTGCGCACCGGGCTCTCACCCCGGCACGTACCGGACGAGATCCACCAGGTCGGCGCGGTGCCGAGGACGCTCTCGGCGAAGAAGCTGGAGGTACCGGTGAAGAAGATCCTCACCGGCGCGGCGGTGGACTCGGCCGCCGCCACCGGCGCGCTGGCCAACCCGGAGTCGCTGGTCGCCTTCGAGCGGCTCGCCCGACAGCGGACCGTCCGGCCCGGGACGGTGTGACGTCGGTTACATCAACCGAACCGTTACCTTCTCCGCCGTCGCCCGGTCGGCCAGCCGGTCCGGGTCGAGGTTTCCGCAGAGCACCGTACTGGCCCCGGCGGCCAGCGGAGCGAGCAGCCAGTCCACCGGGTCCGGGTGCCGGGCCGCGTCGACCAGCACCCGGTCGCCGGCCCCGATCCCCAGCTCGGCGGCGCGCTGGGCCGCCAGGTCGGCCAGTACCGGGTCCTGCGGTCCGGCCGCCGGGTACGGCGTGAAGTGGTCGCCGTGCCCGCGTACCTCCAGCACGTAGTCGGCCCAGCCGGTCGGCAGGTCGCGTACCGGGGCGGCGAGCGGGGCGAGCGCGAGGACGTAGCGGTCACCCGCCGGCCAGGCCGTCGCCTCGCCGACCCGGTCGACGGCGGCGAAGAGCACGTCGACCGGCCGCGGATCCGACTCGCCGGGCCGGGCGCCGGCGACGGCGGACCCGACCGACCAGCACCCGAGCAGCACGGCGGCGGTCTGCCAGTGTGGCGGCAGCAGCACCCCGACGGGATCGGCCGGAGCCACCCCGGCCGAGTCGACCAGCAGGTTGGCCGTCTTCGCCACCCAGTTGGCCAGGGTCGCCCCGGAAAGTTCGGTCCGGTCCCCGGACGCGTCGTCGTACCAGGTCAGCAGCGGTCGGGTCGGGTCGGCGGCGATGGCGGCGGCGAACAGCCCGGAAATGTTCTCGGTCATCGCCCGCGACGATACCGACCCGGCGGGCCGGTCACGGCGGGCTCCGGCCCGGGCCGCGGTGCTGGTCCGACCGTCGGGCTCGCACCCACGGTGACGGTCTCGTCGTGAGCTCGTCCGGGTCGCCCGTCGGGTAGTTGTCTGAGTCATCGGAAAGACAGTTGCCCGACGGGTCGCAGTCGACGCGCCGGGGGCGGCGCGGCGTAGGCTTGGCGAAGTGTTGTTCCCTACATCACATTTCAGTCGAGGAGTTGCCCAGTGACCGCCGGTCGCCCGCCCCGCGTGCTCATTGACGCCACCAGCGTCCCCGCTGACCGGGGCGGCGTTGGCAGATACGTCGACGGCCTGCTCGGCGCCCTGGGCAAGGTGATCGGGCCGAACCTGGAACTCGCCGTGGTCGGACTGCGCACCGACGTCGAGCGATACTCTCGGATGCTGCCGGCGGCCGAGGTGATCCCGGCACCGGCGGCGGTGGCGCACCGGCCCGCCCGGCTGGCGTGGGAGCAGACCGGCCTTCCGCTGCTGGCCCAGCAGGTCGGCGCGCACGTGCTGCACGCGCCGTTCTACACCTGTCCGCTCCGGGCCGGCTGTCCGGTGACGGTCACCGTGCACGACGCGACCTTCTTCACCGAGCCGGAGCACTACGACAAGTCGCGCCGAACCTTCTTCCGCAGCGCGATAAAGACCTCGCTGCGCCGGGCCGATCGGGTGATCGTGCCGAGCAAGGCGACCCGGGACGAGCTGATTCGGCTGCTGGACGCCGATCCGACCCGGATCGACGTGGCCTACCACGGGGTCGACCAGGCGGCGTTCCACGCGCCGAGCGACGAGGAGAAGGCCCGGGTGCGTGCCCGGCTCGGCCTGGGTGGGCACAGCTACGTGGCGTTCCTCGGCTCGAAGGAGCCGCGCAAGAACGTGCCGAACCTGATCCGGGGCTGGGTGCTGGCGGTCAAGGACCGGCCGGAGCCGCCCGCCCTGGTGATCGCCGGTGGTCAGGGCCACGACGACGACATCGACCAGGCCGTCGCCGACGTGCCGGCGCACCTGCGGCTGCTCCGCCCCGGCTACCTGCGCTACGCCGACCTGCCGGGCTTCCTCGGCGGTGCGCTGGTCGCCGCCTACCCGTCGTACGGCGAGGGCTTCGGGCTGCCGATCCTGGAGGCGATGGCCTGCGCCGCTCCGGTGCTCACCACCCCGCGTCTGTCGCTGCCGGAGGTGGGCGGCGACGCGGTCGCCTACACCAGCGAGGATCCGCAGCAGATCGCGACCGACCTCGGCGCGCTGCTGGACGACGAGGCGCGGCGGCTCTCGCTGGCCAAGGCGGGCTTCGACCGGGCCAAGGAGTTCACCTGGGAGTCCAGCGCCGAGGTGCACCTGGCGGCCTGGGGCCGAGCCCGCACATGACGGTCCGTGGTGTGCCGGCGGGCGGTGTCGACGCGGCCGTCGTGCCCGGATCCGCCGTGACGGTCAGCGATGTGACGGTGAGTGACGTGGTGGTCTCGGGCGGAATTCGGGTGTTATCAGACGGTGTGTGCGTCCCGCCCCGGACCTCTCGGGCATGATGTGGCGATGTTCTACGCCGTGATTCCGGCCGGCGGCAGTGGCACCCGTCTGTGGCCACTCTCGCGTGCCGGCCGCCCCAAGTTCCTCCTTCCGCTGACCGGCTCGGATGAGTCGCTGCTCCAGGCGACCGTACGCCGGGTGCGCCCACTCGCCGGCCCGGAGAACACCTACGTGGTCACCGGTGCCGCCCACGCGGTCGCGGTGGCCCGGCAACTGTCCGACGTACCGGAGGAGAACGTCCTGGTCGAACCCTCCCGCCGGGACTCGTGCGCGGCGATCGGGCTGGCGGCGGCGATCATCGCGCGTCGGGATCCGGACGCGGTGATGGGCGCCTTCTCCGCCGACCACGTGGTCGGCGACCAGACCCGCTTCCTGGAGGTGCTCGGCGCCGCGATCGCGACCGCGCAGGACGGGCTGATGGTCGCGGTCGGCATCACGCCGACCCACCCCGAGACCGGCTACGGATATCTGGAGTCGGGCGAGCCGATCGGCGATGGTCCGGCCCGGCAGGTCGTCCGGTTCAAGGAGAAACCGGAGTACGACCTCGCGGTCAAGTACGTCGAGTCCGGCCGCTTCTACTGGAACGCCTCGATGTTCGTCTGGCGGGTCGACGTCTTCCTCGGCGAGCTGGCCCGGCAGCGGCCGGAGCTGCACGCCGGGCTGACCGAGATCGCCGCGGCCTGGGGCACCCCGGAGGAGGCGGCGGTGCTGGACCGGGTCTGGCCGGGGCTGTCCAAGATCTCGGTGGACTTCGCCGTGATGGAGGGGGCGGCGGAGCGTGGCCTGGTCGCCACCGTGCCGGCCGACTTCCGCTGGAACGACGTCGGCGACTTCCACACCCTGGGCGAGGCGCTGACCGGCGACGACGACAGCAACGTGGTGCTCCGGGAGTGTCCCGACGGCACGCCCCCGGCCGGCCGGGTCGTGCTCCGGGACACCGAACGCACGGTGGTGGTGACCCAGTCCGACCGGCTGGTGGTGACCCTCGGAGTCCGGGACACCGTGGTGGTCGACATGCCGGACGCGCTCTTCGTCTGCGACCGGTCGAGGGCCCAGGAGGTCAAGGAGATCGTCGCCGCGCTGGAGGCGGAGGAGGCGCACCCGTACCTTTGACATCCTCTCCGCCTTGAAGGGCGGAGATTCCCTCCACGCTGCGTGTGGAACACGCGGCGTCCGGGTGGGTTACCGCTTCCCTGCGCTTCGCCGGGACGAGTCCCGGTCTTACGTGCGCTCCACGGTCGTTGAGGTCCGCTTGTCCAGCGGCCCTGATGTTCTTGGCGGCGTTGACGTCCCGGTCGTGGTGGCTGCCGCACGAGCAGTCCCACGCTCGAACGTCGAGTACCATCTTCTCGTTGATCCGTCCGCAGTCGGAGCACATCCGGGTGGACGGGAAGAACCGGTCGACCCGGGCGAAGGTGCGCCCGTACCTCGCGGCCTTGTACTCCAGCATGGTGGTGAAGCCGGCCCATCCGGCGTCGTGCACGGATTTGGCGAGTCTGGTCCGGCCGAGTCCGGCAACGGAAAGGTCCTCGACGTACACCGCTTGGTTCTCGCGGATGATCGCCGTGGACAGCTTGTGCTGCCAGTCCCGCCGGGTGTCGGCCACTCGGGCGTGCGCCTTGGCGACCTTGACGACGGCCTTCTTGCGGTTCTGGCTGCCGCGCTGCTTGCGCGAGAGGGCCTGTTGCAGCCGTTTGAGCTTGCGGGCGGCGCGACGCAGGAACTGTGGGGCGGCGACCTTCGTGCCGTCGCAGAGCACAGCGAAGTGGGTCAGTCCCAAGTCGATGCCGACCTCGGAGGCGACCGGCGGCAACGCCTCGTCGGTCGCCTGGACGACGAACGAGGCGAAGTACCGCCCGGCGGTGTCCTTGATGATCGCGACGGACGAAGGGTCGCACGGCAGAGTCCGCGACCAGCGCACGTGCAGATCGCCGATCTTCGGCAACCGCAGGCGGCCGTTGTCGAGAATTTTGAATCGGGCGTTCCTGGTGAAGCGGATCGCCTGCCGGTTGTCCTTGCGGGACCGGAACCGGGGCGGGGCGGCCTTGCGGCCCTTGCGCTTGCCAGACAGCGAGTCGAAGAAGTTGCGGTACGCGGTGTTCAGGTCCGCGAGTGCCTGCTGCAACACCACCGCCGACACCTCGGCAAGCCAGGCCCGCTCTGGCGTCAGCTTCGCCTCGGTGATCAGACAGCGCGACAACTCCCCGTCGGAGATGTACTTCTCGCCCGCCTCCCACGCGGACCGGCGAAGGCGCAATCCGTCGTTGAACACCACCCGCGCGCACCCGAACGCCCTGGCCAGCTCGATCTGCTGACCAGGCGTTGGGTACACGCGGAACTGGTAACGAAGCTGCACAAATCATCACCGTAACACGTTGGTTCATGGCTGAGCTTCAAAGCATCCGCACCGGCAGACACCGTATTTTCGCGATGCATGTCCACTTGGTTTTCGTGACGAAGTTCCGACACAAGGTGTTCAACGACCGGCACCTGACCCGAACGAAACACATCATGCGGGACGTATGCGCCGACTCCGAGGCAGAACTCGTCGAGTTCAACGGCGAGAACAACCACGTACACCTGCTGGTCAACTTTCCGCCCAAGGTGGCCGTGGCCCGGCCGGTCAACTCACTCAAGGGCGTGTCCTCGCGGCGGCTGCGGCAGGAGTTCCCCGACCTCGCGCCCCACTACTACCGGACCAACAAACTCTGGTCCGGCTCCTACTTCCCAGGGACCATCGGCAGCGCACCGCGCAGCGCCGTGAAGCAGTACATCAAGCAGCAGAACCAGCCAGGTCAAGACCCTACTCGGGCCTGGCGGCCCTCCCAGCACGGGCCCTCACCCCGGCCTGAAGGCCGGAGCACCGGCCCGCATCCCTGTAGCGCTCACCGGGTCGGGGCGACCTCCACGGCGGCGTCGGGCACCGGGTGCGGACGGCTCCGCCGGTAGGCCGCGAGCGCCGGTGCCACCAGTTGGGCGGTGGCGCCGGCCAGCGGCTCGGGAAGCGCGTCCGGCGCGAACCAGCCGAGTTCCACCGACTCGGCGCTGACCCGTTCGACCGCGCCGGCCGGGGCGACCGCGGCGAAGCGTACGTCGTGGTGCAGCGAGTCGCCCTGGCAGGAGACCTGGTGGATGTCGAGGTCGATCGGGGTCGGGTCGAGCCGGAGTCCGGAGATGCCGGACTCCTCGGTCGCCTCCCGCAGCGCCGCCCCGGCCAGTGTCCGGTCGACCGGCTCGCAGTGCCCGCCGAGCTGCACCCAGCGGCGGAACCGGCCGTGCAGGCAGAGCAGCACCCGGCTGCCGGTGGCGTCCAGCACCAGGGCGCTGGCGGTGACGTGGCCGGCCCGGTACGCCCGGGTCAGCGCCGCCGGGCCGCCCTCGTCGAGCAGTCGCAGGGTCCGGTCCAGGGCGTCGGCCGCCTCGGCGGTGGGCGGCTGCCAGCGGGTGAGCAGGGCCAACGTGTCGGCGTAGAGGGCATCGGGCACAGCGCCACCCTAGTGCGAGGCTCGTACCATGATCGGTATGACCTGCCTTTCGCGTACCGTCGAACTGGCGGTCGCCGGCAACGAGGCGAGCGATCTGCTACCGGTACGCGCGCCCGAGGTGCTCGCCGCGTACGCCGCCCGGCGGGGGTTCTGGACCGTACTCGACGAGGGGCCGGTCGAAAACTGCCTGGCCCTGCTGCTGGAGCGGTACGACGGCGGTTGGCTTACCGCGCACGTGCCGATGGACGCCGGTGCCGAGAACGGCCGCACCGAGGACGGCGAGGCGCTGGCCAGGCACGACGGCTGGATCTACGTCTTCGGCTCGCACTTCGGTTCCAAGCGGGGGCCGTTGCGCCCCCGTCGCGCCTTCGTGGCCCGGTTCCGGGAGGCCGAGGCCGCCACTGTGCTGCCCCGGCTGCACGTGGTACGCAACCAGTTCCGGCTGCACCGGGCGGTGAACGACGCGCTGCTGGCCGCCGGGATCGGCGTACTGCCGGCGGGTGAGCAGGTGCGGCACCTCTTCATCGCGGCGACCCGGGCCCGCGGCACCGCCCGGGCGAAAGGCTGGGTCGACCGGCTCACCGACGACGACCTGCCGGTCAACGTGGAGGCGGCGGCCTTCACCCCGGTCGGCACCGTGCTGCTCCGGTCGATCCGGCCGGATCCACGGTGGTCGGTGAACCGGTGGCGGACCTCGCTCCGCTGCACAACGTGGAAGGGCTGTCCGAACTGGACGGTGCGTACTACTACGTGACCGACGAGGACCACCGGATCGCGCTGCTGATCGCGTCGGGACGGGAGGGCTGAGTCCGTCGACAGGGGCGGCGTGGAAGCGACAGCCCGGACGGACCCCTCCGCGGACGCCCGTCCGCGAACCCTCGTGGCGACCGTCCGGGTGCCGCGTTCCTCTCCTGCCCCCGGTGTACCGCGGGGCCACCCGGCGTCCAGGACGCCGGTGACCCCGGTATCGGCCTAGTGAGCATGCCCGCCGGCTTCGCCGACCGTCGAGGTATTTCAGCCCATGCTGAAAGACGCTGATGGATGGCCCCCGGTAGAGTGCGACTGGTTGCCGGGCCACCCCATCCGGCGATCCGGGGAGTGCGTGCCATGCTGCGAATCCTCTTCTCCGGCGAGGACATCGCCCGGACCCGGGTCGCCCCGGCCGCCGACCAGGTCTGGGAGTTGGTCCTCAGCCTGCACCTGTTGCAGGGGCGGAGCCGGGTTCCGATGATGGCGGGCTGGCGGCGGGGTGTCTTCGCCAGGCTTCGCCGGGACACCGTACCGGGGCAGTTGCGGCTGCTGCTCGCCCTCAACCCGCCCCGCGGCTACTTCCCCGACTTCCTGACCCCCTACCACAGCACGTACGGCCTGGCGGCAGGGCTGGACGCCGTACGCTCCACTCCGGTCGACTCGCTGGAGCGCGACCTGACCGTACTGGCCGGGGAGAGCCCGCTGCCGCTGCCCAGTACGGCCAGCGCCCTGGCCCGGGGTGACATCGAGGTGCTGGAGCACCTTACCGACTCGATGCGGCTCTACCAGGCGACCGCGATCGAGCCGTACTGGGAGCGGATCCAGGCGGCCGTGGAGGCTGACCGGGCGCGGCGGGCCCGGGCCCTGCTCGACGGCGGGACCGAGGGGCTGCTGGCCAGCCTCCGCCCGGCGATGCGCTGGGACGCGGGGGTACTGGAGGTGCCGGAGTATCCGGCCGACCGGGAACTGCACCTCGACGGGCGTGGCCTGCTGTTGGTGCCGTCGTTCTTCTGCGCCCGCGTCCCGGTGACCCTGCTCGACCCCGAGCTGCCGCCGGTGCTGGTCTATCCCGTGGACCGGTTGGGCGGGCTGACGCCGGCACCGGGCGAGGGCGCCGGGCCGGTGCCGGCGACCGCTGCGGAGGAGAGCCGAACGGCGCTGGCTGCGCTGATCGGCAGGACCCGGGCCCGGGTACTGGAGGTGGTCGGTGACGGCTGCTCGACCGGCGAGGTGGCCCGCCGGCTGAACATCTCGGCGGCGGCCGCGAGCCAGCACACCACGGTGTTGCGCAACGCCGGACTGCTGGTGAGCCACCGGGACCGCAACACCGTGCTGCACAGCCTGACCCCACTGGGCCGGGCGATCCTGACCGGCTGACCTGGCTGCCGGTAGGACTGGAGCCCGGTCTGGCCGTATCGCGGATGACTCCGGTCGGGGTGCTCAGCGCCCGGTCCCGGGGCCGCCCGACGCGGCGCTGACCAGCAGGGCCGCTCCGATCTCACCGGCGGGCGCCGGCAGTACGGCGGAGCCGAGGCCCTCGGCGGCGAGCGCGGCCCGCAGCCGGTGCAGGTCGGCGCCGAACCGGATCAGCACCGCGGGATCGCCGCCGGCCGGGCCGGGTGGCGGCCCGTCAATCCCGGGTGGCGTACCGTCGAGCAGGATGCTGCCGTCGTGGGCGGCGCCCGCCTCGCCGAGCCGGTCGCGTAGCCGCCGTTCGTCGGTGACCGGCGTCCAGACCGTGCCGGACGCGACGGATCCGGCCACCGCGCGCAGCGCCCGGTCGACTGCCGTCCGGTCGACTGCCGTCCGGTCCAGGCCGGTGTCGGCACCGCCTGACGGCGCCGGCACGACGGCCCGGACCACGGCCGGGACGACGGCCGGGACCGGTCCGTCGGCCGTCGACTCGGCCATGGTGGCGGCGGCGCGCAGCCCATCGGCCCGCGCCTCGGCGGTACCGAGCGCGAACAGGTCGTGCTCGGCGTCCCGGACCAGGGCCGCCGCGCCGAGCCCGTCGTCCGGGTCGGCGGCGCCGAGATAGCCGCGGATCACCGCGACCGGCACCTGGTCACACTTCCCCTTGACCAGCTCACCCGCGCCGGCCAACTCGTCGACCACGGCCATCTGGGTGATGTTGAGCTTGTTGCCGTACGGGTCGACCTCGCCCCGGTGGTCGCGGATCGCCGGCATCCCGGCGACCCCGAGCGCGACGTCGGTGAGGCCGTTGCGCCACGGCCGGCCCATGGTGTCCGAGATGATCACCGCCACGTCGGCGCCGTGCCGCTGGCGGATCGCGGCCCGCAGCGCCCGGGCGGAGGCGTCCGGATCCTTCGGCAGCAGCACCAGCCGGGAGCGGTCCACGTTGGATGCGTCGATCCCGGCGGAGGCCATCACGAAGCCATGATGGGTCTGGACGATCCGGGTGGTGCCACGCCGGGCCACCGGGCGGGCGGTCTCGCCGGCCAGCACCTCCGCCCGGGCCGCCTCCCGCTCCGGCCCGTCGACCGGTACGTCGACCAGCCGGCCCTCCGCCTTGGAAACGATCTTGCTGGTAACCACCAGCACGTCGCCGTCGCGTAGCCAGGGCGCGGCCGTCGCGATCAGATCCGACAGGTCGTCGCCCTCGGTGACGTCGCCGATGCCGAGCACCGGCAGCACCTCAAGTCTCATCCCAGCTCCACGGCGGTCCGGGCCATGGTCGCGGTCGTCGCCTCGTCGGTCATCCAGAGCGGAGCCGCCCGCACGGTCACCCCCTCGATCTCGGTACCGGCGTCGGTCTCGTCCACCAGCCAGGCATCCAGGATGCCACCGGCCGACCGGGCCCCGTAGAGCCCACCCACCCCGGCCGCGGTGCAGGGCACCCCGAGCACCGCCAGGCAGCGGTCGGCCATCCCGCGTACCGGAGCGCCGCCGATGATCGGCGACACCCCGACCACCGGCGCGGAACCGGCGACCAACGCGTCCCGCAGTTCGGGTACGGCGAGCACCGGTGCGATGCTCACCACCGGGTTGCTCGGGGCGAGCAGTACCACGTCGGCTCCGGCCAGCGCGTCGAGCACCCCGACCGCCGGCTTGGCCGCCTCCGCGCCGACGAAGACGAACCGGGAGGTGGGCAGCTCGCCACGGTGGCGTACCCACCACTCCTGGAAGTGGATCGCCCGCTGGGCGTCCGGGGTCTCTCCGTCCGGGTCGCGCACCACCACGTGGGTCTCCAGACGGTCGTCGGTGGCGGGCAGCAGTCGTACCCCGGGCTGCCAGCGGGCGCAGAGCGCCTCGGTGACCGCCGAGAGGGGATAGCCGGCGTTCAGCATGGTGGTCCGGACCAGGTGGGTCGCCACGTCCCGGTCACCGAGGCCGAACCAGGTCGGCTCCGCGCCGTACGCGGCGAGTTCCTCGCGGATGGTCCAGGTCTCGCCGGCCCGGCCCCAACCCCGTTCGCGGTCCGCGCCGCCGCCGAGGGTGTACATGACGCTGTCCAGGTCGGGGCAGATCCTCAGGCCGTGCAGGACGACGTCGTCGCCGACGTTGACCACCGCGGTCACCTCGGCGCCGATCTCACGGGCGTACGCGCGGACGCCGGTGAGGAATCGGGCACCGCCGATGCCCCCGGTCAACACCACGATGCGCATGGCTTCCATCCTCACCCATCGACCGGGGACAGGCGGTAAGCGGGCCGGCCGACTAGGCTCAGGCGACGAGTTCGCCACCGCCTGAGGGGGAGAGTTGACCAGCCAGCCCGGACCCGCGCCGAGCGACGCGCCGCAGGCCAGTTCAGTAACCAAACCGCTGCGCGAGCTGATCGCGTTGGTACTCCTCGGGGCGAACGCCTTCTTCCTGTTCAGTGGCCTGATCGAGCTGTTCTTCGGCGGCTGGGAGGGCTCCGACTTCGGCGACCGCTCGCTGAGTTCCTTCTACGCGTTCGTGGGCCTGGAGCAGGTGGCGCTGCCGGTGCTCGCGGTGCTGCTCGCCACCCACGTCCAGCCGGTGGTCGGGCAGGCTCGGACGATCACCCTGGTGGCACTCGTCGAGTACGCCTTCTCCGTGCTGTTCGGTGGGCTCACCCTGCTCGCCGGGATCTTCGGGCTGCTCGCCGAGACCCAGTTCCGGCAGGCGTTCACCCGGACGCTGGTCTTCGTCGGCGCGTACCTGATCCTGCTGGTGGCGGCCTTCCTGGTCTTCCGGGTGTGGCGGGCGCTCTTCCACGTGTCGAAGCCGAAGCCGCAGCCCGGTCTCTACGGCCAGCCCCAGCCGTACGGCCAGCCCGGCGGTTACCCCCAGCCCGGCACGTACGGCCAGCCCGGCAGCCACGGCCAGCCGGGTGCTCCCTACCAGGGGTACCCGCCGGCCGGTCCGGCCGAGCCGCACGTCTACGGCCAGCCGACCGGCTACGGCCAGCCGACGGGTTACGGCCAGTCGACGGGCTACGGCCAGCCGACCGGCTACCAGCCCGGGTACGCCCCGCCGGTGCCGTCCTCCGCCCCGCCGTCCTCGGCCCCACCCTCCTCGACGCCACCGTTCTCGGCCCCGCCGTCCTCGGCCCCGCCCGTGCAGTCGTCGGCCCCGCCCGCGACCTCCGTGCCGCCGGCGCCGCGCGCCGAGTCGCCCACCCCCTCGGTCGGTGCGGTCCCGTCGGTCGGCGACACCCCGTCCGGTAGCACGGGGGAGCCGGACGAGGAGGAGAGCGGGCGG
The DNA here is from genome assembly GCF_040120695.1 of Plantactinospora sp. B6F1. Classification (NCBI taxonomy): domain Bacteria; kingdom Bacillati; phylum Actinomycetota; class Actinomycetes; order Micromonosporales; family Micromonosporaceae; genus Plantactinospora; species Plantactinospora sp. B6F1. The sequence goes on from NZ_JBEEAC010000004.1 coordinate 44,343, forward strand.
ACCCAGGTGATACCGCAGCGGCCGGCGGTCGCCGACCGTACCCAGCGGATCAACCCGGCCAGTCAGCAGCCGTCGGCGGGCGCCCAGCCACCGCCGGCCGACCGGGACGACGATCCGACCCAGCCACACTGAGACCGACCGCGGCGGTTGCCGTCCCGGCCGCGCTGGCCCCGGCCGGGACGGCAGCAGAGTTGCCTGGTGACGCCGTGGGCGGCGGTCTGTGACAGTTGCCACGCCGGTTCCGCCGTCGGCGCGGGTCCCGGCGGGCGCGGCCCCACCGGCGATGCGCCTAGGCTGCACGAGTGGCTGATGGGACTGACCAACCGACGGTCGCGAGTCTGCGCCGGGCGCTGCGCCGGGTGGGCGACGGCCGGGCCCTCGACCAGGACGAGGCGACCGCGCTGCTCGCCGCGCGTGGCGAGTACCTCGACGAACTGCTCGCGACCGCCGGTCGGATCCGGGACGCCGGACTCGCCGACGCCGGCCGGCCCGGCGTCGTCACCTTCTCCAAGAAGGTTTTCGTCCCGCTGACCCGGCTCTGCCGGGACCGCTGCCACTACTGCACTTTCGCCACCGTGCCGCACCGGCTGCCCGCCGCCTACCTGGAGCGGGACGAGGTGCTGGCGATCGCGGCGGCCGGGGCCGCGCAGGGCTGCAAGGAGGCCCTGTTCACCCTCGGCGACCGGCCCGAGGAGCGCTGGCCGCAGGCCCGGCAGTGGCTCACCGAGCGGGGCTTCGACTCGACCCTGGACTACCTGCGGGCCTGTGCGATCGCGGTACTGGAGGAGACCGGCCTGCTACCGCACCTCAACCCTGGTGTGCTCTCCTGGGCCGAGCTGCAACGGCTCAAGCCGGTGGCGCCGAGCATGGGGATGATGCTGGAGACCACCGCCACCCGGCTCTGGTCCTCCCCGGGCGGGCCACACTACGGTTCGCCGGACAAGGAGCCGGCGGTCCGGCTGCGGGTGCTGGCCGACGCCGGCCGGGTCGCCGTCCCGTTCACCACCGGCATCCTGATCGGGATCGGCGAGACACCCGCCGAGCGGGTGGACTCGCTCTTCGCGATTCGGCGCAGTGCCCGGGAGTACGGTCACATCCAGGAAGTGATCGTGCAGAACTTCCGGGCCAAGCCGGACACCGCGATGCGCGGAGTGCCCGACGCCGAGCTGCACGAGCTGGCCGCCACCGTGGCGGTGGCCCGGATCCTGCTCGGGCCGGGCGTCCGGATCCAGGCGCCGCCGAACCTGATCGAGGGGGAGTACGACCTACTGCTGCGGGCCGGCATCGACGACTGGGGCGGTGTGTCGCCGGTGACCCCGGACCATGTCAACCCGGAGCGCCCCTGGCCGCTCCTGGACGAACTGGCGGCGCGTACCGCCGCCGCCGGGTTCACCCTGCGGGAGCGGTTGACCGTCTACCCCGAGTACGTGAGGCGGGCCGACCCGTGGCTTGATCCCCGGCTCGCCGCGCACGTCGCCGCGCTCGCCGACCCGGCGACCGGGCTGGCGGTCGAGTCGGCCCGGCCGGTCGGCCGCGCCTGGCAGGAGCCGGACGACGCCTTCGTACCGGGCGGCCGTACCGACCTGCACTCCACGATCGACACCACCGGCCGGAGCGCCGACCGGCGCGGCGACTTCGACTCCGTCTACGGCGACTGGGCGGCGGTGCAGGCCCAGGTGCCGACTCCCGCGTCCGGCGCGCCCGTTGGCCGCACCGCGTCCGCCGCCGAGGCGGCCACGGCGGCCGATCCCGAACTGCGGGCCGGGCTGCGGCTGGCCGCCGCCGATCCGGCCGCGCTGCTGGAGCCCCGACACGAGGCGGCGGCGCTGGCCCTGTTCGCCGCCGACGGGGCGGCCCTGGACGAGCTGTGCCGGATCGCCGACGACGTACGCCGGGACGCCGTCGGCGACGACGTGACGTACGTGGTGAACCGCAACATCAACTTCTCCAACGTCTGCTACGTGGGCTGCCGGTTCTGCGCGTTCGCCCAGCGGGAGCGGGACGCCGACGCGTACCGGCTCTCGGTGGATCAGGTCGCCGACCGGGCCGAGCAGGCGTGGACGACCGGCGCCACCGAGGTCTGCATGCAGGGCGGCATCGACCCGAAGCTGCCGGTCACCGCGTACGCCGATCTGGTGCGGGCGATCAAGGCCCGGGTGCCGGGCATGCACGTGCACGCGTACTCGCCGATGGAGATCGTCACCGGGGCGGCCAAGGCCGGGGTGTCGGTGCGGGAGTGGCTGACCGAGTTGCGCGACGCGGGGCTGGACACCATCCCGGGCACCGCCGCGGAGATCCTCGACGACGAGGTGCGCTGGGTGCTCACCAAGGGCAAACTGCCGGCCGCCACCTGGGTCGAGGTGGTCGGCACCGCACACGAGCTGGGCATCCGATCCAGCTCCACGATGATGTACGGCCACGTCGACCACCCCCGGCAGTGGCTGGGCCACTTCCGGGTACTGGCCGGGCTGCAGGACCGGACCGGCGGGTTCACCGAGTTCGTGGCGCTGCCGTTCGTGCACACCAACGCGCCGATCTACCTCGCCGGCATCGCCCGGCCCGGTCCCACCTGGCGGGAGAATCGCGTGGTGCACGCGATGGCCCGGCTGCTGCTGCACGGCCGGATCGGCAACATCCAGTGCTCCTGGGTCAAGCTGGGTGACTCCGGCAGCGCCGAACTGCTCCGGAGCGGCTGCAACGATCTCGGCGGCACGCTGATGGAGGAGACGATCTCCCGGATGGCCGGTTCCGACCACGGCTCGGCGCGTACCGTGGCCCAGCTGACGCGGATCGCGGCCGCCGCCGGCCGGCGGGCCCGGCCCCGGACGACCGTCTACGGGTACGCCGGCTGACCCCCCGCCCGGCCGTCCACTCCGGTGCCTTCGACAGGGCGCGCCGGGCGCGCCACGCCGGATATCCGACGCAACTCGCCGTGCGGGCGTTACCCGCACCGGGTCTGAATCGATAGGGCAGGTGTTGCGAGACCCGATGACTTCACGGTCGTCCGGGCACGCGGTAGGGGTGACTCCACCTAGCAGGTTCGGCTTGACGACGCACGCATAACACACGTGTAATTTCAGTGGGGTCGTTCGTACGGAGCGCATCAAATCGCTACCGGACGGACAAACACGCCTTCCGCGTGGGGGGTTGCGCCGGCTGCCGCGCCGGTGCGCGATAAGGAGGCAACTGGATGGACGGCCGACTCGAGGTGGCCGACCTGCTCGGGAATGCTCCGGAGTGGCAAGAGCGGGCGCTCTGCTCACAGACCGATCCGGAGGCGTTCTTTCCCGAAAAGGGCGGCTCGACCCGCGAGGCGAAGCGGATCTGCTCCCGGTGTGAGGTCAAGGCCGAGTGTCTGGAATACGCACTCGGGCACGACGAACGGTTCGGCATCTGGGGCGGGTTGTCGGAACGCGAACGGCGCAAGTTGAAGCGTCGCGTCGCCTGAGCGGCCGAGCCCGGGTGGTGGGGGCCGCCCGGGTCAGGCCAGCTCGTCGGGGTCGACGCCGAGCAGGTTCGCGACCTGCTCGATGATCACGTCGTGTACCAGGTCGGCGAGATCCTCGCGGTCGATCGCGCGGAACTCCAGCGGACGGCGGTAGAGCACGATCCGGGGCGGCACCTCCTGCCGCCCGGGGCGCCCGGGCAGCAGCCGGGCCAGCGGCACCTCGCCATCCTCGAGTACGTCCGAGTCGTAGACGTTCAGGTCCGGCGGTACGTCCTCGACCGCGAACTCGACACCGGCCAGCTCCTTGGCGAATCGCCGCTCCAGGGTCTCCACGGTGTCCAGGACCAGGTCGTCGAAGATCTCCGACTTGGTCCGGGCCAGCGGGACGGTGGCCGGAACGAGCCGACCGCGCAGCCCACGCCCGTGCCGGTCCCGGCGCGACCGGCGCCCGGATCCCGGCCGGCGGTTCTCCGGACTGGTCATTCGCACCCCGCTTCACTCGTCGTGGACGCCCGCCCACGACGACAGGGTAGACCTGGTCCGATCAAGATCGGCTCGGGGATTCGGTCGTGTCGGACGGGGCCGTCCGGGATGTGATCACCACTACCGGCGTGTCGCAGGCCCAAGCGTGGTGGCGGAGCCGGTAAGGGAGATACCGTGCCGCCGTGAGGTCACCACGGCGTTGCTCCCGCAACGGCTGCCCCCGACAGGCCGTAGCCACGCTGACCTATGTCTACAACGAGTCGACGGCCGTGGTGGGCCCGCTGGCGGCCTTCGCCGAGCCGCACACCTACGACCTGTGCGAGCCGCACGCCCGGAGCCTGACCGCACCTCGCGGCTGGGACGTGGTCCGGCACGAGGGCGAGTTCGAGCCGCCGCCGCCGACCACCGACGATCTGGTGGCGCTCGCCGAGGCGGTACGCGAGGCGGCTCGCCCGGCACCACCCCGCGCGGACGAGATCGAGGGTGATCAGCAGCCCGGCCAGCAGACCGGACGGCGCGGCCACCTCCGGGTCATCCCGCCCAGCTACTAACCCCGGATTCCCCCTGGCCGCCCCCGCCACCACCTCACGCGGCCCCACCCGCCCCCGACGTCCCGGCGCCCCACCCGCCCCCGACGTCCCGGCGCGCCAAGATTCTTGACGACCTGTGGTCAGCTCCACGCCATAGTTCGTCAAGAATCTTGAGCCACCCCGATCCGACCTATCGAAAGGCCGCCCGGCGGACGTTCCCTGGCACACCGGACTGGCCGGGCCGTTCGTGCTGGCCCGGCTCGACGACGACTCGAGTTGGCGGACAACCTGCCCGGCCGGCCGGGTGCTGGTGCGGGACAGCAAGGACCGCGACGGTGCCAGGCTCAGCCTCGGCCCGGCTGCGTGGCGCGCGTTCGTCGGGCTGGCCAAGCGCGGCTGACGCGTCGTACCCGCATTCGAAGACCCCGAGCGGCGCGGAGCCGCCGGAAACGCCCCTGTGCCCGGCCGGCGCGGGGCGATGCCGTGCCCGACGGTGAGCGGCCGAGCGGCATCCCGAGCGGGCGGCCGTGCGGTCGCATGTCAGGATCTTCACCTGATCGGATCTCCCGCGACGCCTCCGGCCAGCGGGCCGACCCACCGCACCCGTCACTGTCGGGACGACCGGAGGAGCCGCCCCATGCTCGACCGCCCGCGCCCACCACACCCGCTGCCCGGGCTGGCCGGACGGAGGCTGCTACCCCGGCGGGCGGTGCTGCGCGGCGTGGCCGGCTCGGCGGCGCTGCTGGCGTCGACCACGCTGGCCGGCTGCGGCACTCCTGGCGCCCGGCAGACCGAGTCGAGCTGCGTCAGCGAGGACCTCTCCGGCACCGAGAAGACGCTGGTCTTCTCCAACTGGCCACAGTATCTGGACGTGGCGGAGGGCGACGAGACGAGGCGGCCGACCCTGGAGGCGTTCGAGCGGCGCTCCGGCATCCAGGTCAGGTACACCGAGGACATCAACGACAACAACGAGTTCTTCGGCAAGATCCGTAACCAGCTCGCGGCCTGCGAGCCGATCGGCCGGGACATCATCGTACTCAGCGACTGGATGGCGGCCCGGGTCATCAACCTCGGCTGGGTGCAGCGGCTCGACGCCGCCCGGCTGCCGAACATCGGCCGCAACCTGCTGACCTCGCTGCGGAACCGCCCCTACGACCCCGACAACGTGCTCGCCATCCCGTGGCAGTCCGGGCTGGCCGGGCTGGCCTACAACGGCCGGGTCACCGGCGAGCTGCGTACCGTCGACGAGCTGCTGAACCGGCCGGACCTGAAGGGCCGGGTGACCGCGCTGGCAGAGATGCGGGACACCATGGGGCTGCTGCTCTGCGCCGGTGGGCACGACCCGGCCAACTTCACCCCGGCCCAGTTCGACGAGGCGCTGGAGAAGCTGCGCCGGGCGGTACGCGACGGCCAGATCCGCCGGTTCACCGGCAACGACTACGCCGCCGAACTGGCCCGGGGTGACATCGCGGCCTGCGTCGCCTGGTCCGGCGACGTCATCCAGCTCGCCGCCTCCGACGCCCGGATCCGGTTCGTCGCCCCGGACTCCGGGGTGATGCTCTACTCCGACAACATGCTGGTGCCGAACCGGGCGACCCACCGGGCCAACGCCGAGGCGCTGATGGACTACTACTACGAGCCGGCGGTGGCGGCCCGGCTCGCCGCGTACGTCAACTACATCTGTCCGGTGCAGGGCGCGCAGGCCGAGATGGAGAAGATCGATCCCGAGCTGGCGACGAACCCGCTGATCTTCCCGGATGCGGCGCTGCTTGCCCGGTCGAGGGTCTTCATGGCCCTGGACGAGGCCCGGGAACGCGAGTACGAGTCGAAGTTTGCGCAGGTCATCGGGGGTTGACGCGGATGGTCGCCGAGGAGCCGTCCGGAGCGCTGCGGCTGGTGGAGCTCAGCAAGCGGTTCGGCGACGTGACCGCGGTGGACCGGCTCGACCTGACCGTGCCGGCCGGCTCGTACTTCGCCCTGCTCGGGCCCTCCGGCTGCGGCAAGACCACCACGCTGCGGATGGTGGCCGGGCTGACCGAGCCGACCGGTGGCCGGATCCTGCTCGACGACGAGGACATCACCCGGCTGCGGCCGTACCGGCGGCCGGTGAACACCGTGTTCCAGAGTTACGCCCTCTTCCCACACCTGGACGTCTTCGCCAATGTCGCGTTCGGACTGCGGCGACGGCGGGTACCGGACGTCGCCGGGCAGGTGCGCCGGATGCTGTCGCTGGTGCAGCTGGACGGGTACGAGCGGCACCGGCCGCACCAGCTCTCCGGTGGGCAGCAGCAGCGGGTGGCGCTGGCCCGTGCCCTGGTCAACCGGCCCCGGGTACTGCTGCTGGACGAGCCGCTCGGTGCGCTCGACCTGTCGTTGCGCCGCCGGATGCAGGGCGAGCTGAGGCGGTTGCGGGCGGAACTCGGCGGCACCTTCGTGCACGTCACGCACGACCAGGAGGAGGCGATGACCCTCGCCGACACGGTGGCGGTGTGCGATGCCGGCCGGATCGAGCAACTCGGCCCGCCGACCGAGCTGTACGAGTTCCCCGCCACCGCCTTCGTGGCCACCTTCCTCGGTCGGTCCAACCTGCTCGCCGGCACCGTACGCGGGCGCAGCGGTGACGACCTGCTGGTCGAGGCGTACGGGCGGCGCTTCTCGGTGCCGTCGGCGCGGGCCAGGGTCGACTCCGGCGCGGTGCTGCTCGGGGTACGGCCGGAGAAGGTGCGCCTGGCCGGCACGGCGGAGCAGGTGCCGGCCGGGCACCAGTGGCTGGACGGCACCGTCGGCGACGTCGGCTACCTCGGGGTCAGCACCGACTACTCGGTGCGGACCGGTGCCGGGGTCGAGCTGTCGGTCTTCGCCGCCGCCGACGGGGAGTCGAGCCGGATCCCGACCGGTGCCCCGGTGGTCGCACACTGGCATCCCCGGCACGCCTTCCTGCTCGACGGCGGCACCTCGGCCTCCGGCGCCGGCACGTCCGACCGTCCGTCACCGGCACCGTCACCGGCACCGTCACCGGCACCGTCACCGGCACCGGCACCGTCAGCGGCAACGTCACCGGCACCGGCATCGGTACCGGCGAGGCGCGAGTGAGGCGGCGCGGCCGGGCGATGCCGTACCTCCTGGTGCTGCCCGGGCTGCTCTGGCTGGTGCTCTTCTTCCTCGCCCCGGCGGTTCAGCTCGCGGCGACCAGCCTCTACGACCCGGCCGGCTCACTGAGCACCGGGTACGCGATGACCTGGTCGTGGCGCAACTATCCGGATGCGCTGGCGGCGTACGGCGGACAGCTCGGCCGCTCGTTCGGGTACGCCGGCCTGGCTACCCTGCTGGCGCTGCTGCTCGGCTACCCACTCGCCTACGTGATCGCGCTGCGCGCCGGTCGCTGGCAGCACCTGCTGCTGGTCTGCGTGGTGGCCCCGATGTTCACCAGCTTCCTGGTCCGGATCCTGGCCTGGAAGACCATCCTCGCCGACGGCGGTGCCGTGGTCGGTCTGCTGCGCGGGGCGCACCTGCTCGCCCCGGACGGCCGGCTGCTCGCCACCCCGGTCGCGGTGGTCACCAGCCTGACCTACTGCTACCTGCCATTCATGGTGCTGCCGCTCTACGCCAGCCTCCAGCGGCTCGATCGCCGGCTGCTGGAGGCGGCCGGCGACCTCTTCGCCCGGCCGGCCCAGGTGTTCCGGCGGGTCACCCTGCCGCTGTCGATGCCCGGGGTGGTGGCCGGCACGCTGCTCACCTTCATCCCGGCCGCCGGCGACTTCATCAGCGCCGAACTGCTCGGCACCCCCAACGAATACATGATCGGCAACGTGATCGACGCGGCCTTCCTGGTCCGGCTGGACTATCCGCAGGGCGCCGCCCTGTCGGTGCTGCTGATGGCGGCGATCCTGGTGCTGGTGGTCGGCTACCTGCGCCGGGCCGGGCGCGCGGAGCTGGGGTAGCGGTGGGCGGGAGGTTCGGCCGGTTCGTCGCCGACCACTGGGTGCTGGCCGTCGCCGCACTGGTGCTCGGCTATCTGCTGCTGCCGGTCGCCGTGGTGGCCGGGCTGTCGTTCAACCGGCCGTCCAGCCGGCTGTCGTACGACTTCGCCGAGTTCACCCTCGACAACTGGCGGGACCCGTGCGCCGGCCCCGGGATGTGCGCGGCGGTGCTGCGCAGCGTACAGATCGGGTTCGTGGCCACGGCGGTCTCCACGGTACTCGGCACGCTGATGGCGTTCGCGCTGGTCCGGTACCGGTTCCGGGGGCGGACCGCGGTCAACGTACTGGTGCTGGCCCCGGTCGCCACCCCGGAGGTGGTGCTCGGCACCTCACTGCTCGCCCTGCTGGTCGCCGCCGGGATACCGCAGGGCTTCTGGACCGTGGCGATCGCGCACGTGATGTTCTGCGTCTCGTTCGTGGTGGTGACCGTCCGGGCTCGGCTGTCCGGAATGGACAGCAGCCTGGAGGAGGCGGCGATGGACCTGTACGCCGGCGAGTGGCAGGCGTTCCGCCGGGTCACCCTGCCGCTGGTGCTGCCCGGCATCCTGGCCGCCGCGCTGCTCGCCTTCTCGCTCTCCTTCGACGACTTCGTGGTCACCAACTTCAACTCCGGCACCACGGTCACCTTTCCGATGTACGTCTGGGGCACCAGCCAGCGCGGCATCCCGCCCCAGGTGAACGTGGTCGGTACCGCGATGTTCGCGGTCGCGCTGCTGATGCTGGCCCTGACCCGCCTCGGCCGGCGTGGGCCCCGCCACCCGGGTTGACCGTCGAGGACCCCGTCGGGTCGCCGCCCGCGCCGTCCTCGCCGACCCGGGACCGTGCCGGATATCGTCCACGCATGGTTGACCAGGTGCCGCACACGGTGGGGCAGGCGCTGCTCGGCACGGGCCGGGACGCGGACGTCTTCGCGCTCGACGAGGGGCGGGTGCTGCGCCGCTACCGGGACGGTCACGACGCGACCGGCGAGGCCGAGATCATGGGCTATCTGGCCGAGCGGGGATATCCGGTACCCCGGGTAGACCGCGCACTCGGCGCCGACCTGGTGATGGAGCGGGTCGACGGCCCGACCCTGAGTGCGGCCATGGCCGGTGGCGACCTCGACCCGCAGGCCGGGGCGGAGATCCTGGCCGACCTGCACCGGAGACTGCGCGACGTACCGGCCCGACCGGGTGGCGCGCCCGGCACCCGGATCGTGCATCTCGACCTGCACCCGGAGAACATCCTGCTCGGCCGCCGGGGACCGGTCGTCATCGACTGGCGCAACGCCCGGGACGACCAGCCCGACCTGGACGTCGCGATGAGCGCGCTGATCCTCGCCGAGGTGGTGGTCGGTGACATGTTCGGGTTGGGCAGCCTGGCCGGCGTGGGGCTGACCGCGTTCATCGCCCTCGCGCCCGGCGATCCGGTGCGGCTGCTCGAATCCGCGGTGGCGATGCGCCGGAGCAACCCCACGCTGAGCGCGGAGGAGAAGGGCAGGCTCGACGCGGCGGCGGCGCTGGTCCGGTTTGACCACGCCGGATCGGGTCGGGCCGGCTGACGCCTCCGCGGTCCTCGCTCGCGGTCGTGGAACTGCGGTTGCCGGACGCGGTGGTCAGCCGCGTGTCGGTGGGGGCCGTCGGTCGCGGCCGTCAGTTGGGACTGCGCGGCGCGAGCATCGCCGCGACCGGCGTCTTGGCGAACTCGGTGCCGCTGTCGTAGTCGGTGCTCCGGCTGACATCCGCCCAGGCGGTGGCCTCCTGGGAGCGGGACCGCGCCGACTCCTCGGCCAACCGCAGCGCGTCGGAGCCGAGCAGCAGCCGCAGCGGAGGTACGGCGAGCGTCACGAGGTCGGCGATCACCCGGGCGGCCCGTTCCGGGTCGCCGGCCTGCTGACCGTCCATGTCGCGGCGCAGCGCGTGCAGCCGCCCGACGGTCTGCTGGTAGTCCTCGCCCACCTCGGCCATCCGCATCGACGCGCCGCCCCAGTCGGTGCGGAAGGCGCCGGGCTCGATGATGGTGACCCGGATGCCGAATGGCTTCACCTCGTTGTACAGCACCTCGGAGAAGCCCTCGACGGCGAACTTGGCGGTCTGATACGCGCCCAGCCCCGGCGTGCCGCCGACCCGGCCGCCGATCGAGGAGAACTGGAGGAAGTGTCCCGCGCGACGGGCCCGCAGCACCGGTAGGGCCGCCCGGGTGACGTTGACGACGCCGAACAGGTTCGTCTCGACCTGCGCCCGGAAGTCCTCCTCGGGCATCTCCTCGATCGGCGCGCTGTTGGCGTAGCCGGCGATGTTGGCCACCACGTCCAGCCCGCCGAAGGTCTCCACCGCGGCCTGCACCGCCGCCCGTGCGGCGCCCGGGTCGGTGACGTCGAGGGCGTACGGCCGCACCTGGTCGCCGTACCGGCTGACGAAGTCGGCGAGCTGGTCGGGCTGCCGGGCGGTGGCGAGCAGGTTGTCGCCCCGGTCCAGCACCTCCTGGCTGAGCGCCCGGCCCAGGCCCCGGGAACTTCCGGTGATCAGCCACGTCTTGGCCATGGTGTCGCTTCCCTTCGGCAGGGGCGTCGCAGGCGACGTCCGGGGACGGCTCCCCGGGTTCGACTCTGCTACGCCCGCCGCCATGGGCGCCGGAAAGCGGCCCGTCGCCACCCGTCCGGCTGATCCGCCGGTCCGTTAGGCCAGCGGATCAGCACTCACCGCGTGCCGGGTGCGGGTCGGGGAGCCCGGGCTGCCAGCTCCAGGAGTTCGTCGACGCTCCACTGGTCGTAGACGTGTTCGCCGTGTCGGGAGGCCAACACCCGGCCGTCGGGGGCGATCAGGAAGTCGGCCGGCAGCCCGAACCGCCCGCCGTGCGGCACGGTCGCCGGGGGGCGTTCCCGGCGCCGGACGATCGCCCAGACGCTGCGCAGCACGGCCCGGAGGATCGGCAGCCAGGCGCGCGGGTCGAGTAGGGCGCGGCGGGCCGACTCGACGCCGAACTCCACGTAGAGCCGCTTGTCCGGGTCGGCGATCACCGCGAACGGAAGCTCCGCGACGTGTTCCCGCAGCTCGTCGGCGGGGGAGTGGAAAACGACCACCTCGCGCACGCCGGCCGCGTCGATCTCGCCGTGCCGGACGACGATCGAGCGCAGGTGCAGGTTGCAGACCGGACAGCCGGCGAACCGCCGGAACTGCAGGTGCACCAGACGGTCGGGATCGGGGACCGGGAGCGCCGCGCCGATGACCGGGGTGAGCTCGCGGACGGGGACGACGGAGCCGGGTCCGACCGGCCGGGGTGTGGGCATCGGGCGCTCCCCTCGTAGGCGTACAACGTACTCCTAAAATCGTAGGCGTATGTCGTACGCTGTCAAGTGCCATGCCGCGTCCCCGCTCGCTCACTCCCGACCAGCTCGCCTCGGCCGCCCTGGCCGTGCTCGATCGGGACGGTCTCGCCGGACTGACGATGCGAGCCGTGGCGACCCAGCTCCGGATGAGCACCATGGGCCTCTACCGGTACGTGACCGACCGCGCCGAGCTGGAGGCGCTCGTCGTCGAGCTGGTGTTCGGCACCGTCGACCCCACCCCGCCGACCGGCCAGGCCGACTGGCGGGACCGGATCCGGATCATGGTGCACCGGGTTCGGCGGGCGGTCGACGCTCATCCGGCGGTGGTGCCGCTGACCGTCGCGCACCGGCACACCTCGGTGAGCCTGCTGCGCTGGTCGGAGACGGTGCTGGGCATCCTGACCGAGGCCGGCCTGGACGGCGGGCGCCGGGTGATCGCCCTGCGCGGCCTGCTCAGTTACCTCGTTGGCGCGATCCAGCTCGAACACCTGGGTGCGCTCGCCGGACCCGGCACCGGGGTGATCGCCGGGCTGCCCCCCGACGAGTTCCCGCACCTCGGCGAGACCGCCCAGTACGCCCGGCGGATCGAACCCGCCGAGGAGTTCGACGGGGGGCTCGACATCGTGCTGCGCGGCCTGGCGGACCCGGTGGCGCCGGCGGACCCGGAGTGAGCCGCACCGGTCAGCCGGGACGAATCGCGCCGCCGGCCGGGGCGAACGGCCGGGTCAGGGTGGACCGCTGGGTCACGTGAAGGGGTCCGGTCAGGGTCAACCCGCCGGGTCAGGGTCAACCGGCCGGGTCAGGTAAGGGTCGCCCGGGCCATCGCGCCCGGCTCGGGGCCCGCCTCGGCGAGCACCCTGCCGTCCTGAGCCCAGATCCTCGACCGTCCGGCGGCGTCCGGGTAGCCGCCACCGGTGGAGCCGGCGAAGCTGGCGATCGCCACCCAGACCCGGTGCGCGGCGGCCACCCGGCGGGCCCGTTCGTCCTGCACACCCCAGTCCGCCGCCGAGTCCAGCACGCCCGCGACGTACCCGTCTATGCCGAGCGCGGCGGTGTCGGCCGCGTGCCGGGGTACCCCGGTGTCCCTGCAGACCGCGAGCCCGAGCCGCCACCCGGCCACCTCGACCACGGCCGGCGCGTCGCCCGGGGCGAAGTGCTCCGGCTCCGCTCCGCCCAGCCACATCTTCCGGTACGCCACCCGGGCGCCGCCGCCGTCGACAGCCAGGACGCCGATGTGCGGTCGTCCGCTTCGGCCGGGCACCGGAGCGCCGACCAGCGCCAGCGAGCCGGTGTCGGCGCAGGCCGCCACGATCGGGCCGAGGCGTGGGTCGTCGGCGTCGACCGGGGCGGCGTCGAACTCGTACCCGGTCAGCGACATCTCGGGAAAGGCCACCACCCGGGCCCGGGCCGACCGGACCGCCTCGGCGTGGCCGTGGGCGTTCGCCAGCACGTCGTACGCCAGGCAGCGCGGCTGGGCGACGGCAACGGTCAGCGGCTCTGGCACGCGCCCGATCGTAATCGCGCCGCCCCGCGCCGCCCCGGCTCGTGATGTCACGTCGGGTCTGCGTCGTCCGGGCCGGCCGGGGGTGCAGGGCCGGTCCGGCCCGGACGACGGTGTCGATCAGACCCGGGTGGACCTCGGGGTTTCGGCGCCGACCGGGCTGGCCGGTGCGGGCCGTTCGAGGGCGACCCGGGGCAACCAGCGATCCAACCAGGACGGCAGCCACCAGGCGCGGGCGCCGAACAGCCGCATCACCGCGGGCAGGATCAGGCAGCGGATGACGAAGCCGTCCACGAAGATCGCGACCGCCAGGCCGAGCCCGAACTGCTGCAGCATCCGGCCCGGGTCGAAGAGGAAGGCACTGAAGACCACGATCATGATGGCGGCGGCGGCCGTCACCACCCGCCCGGTGGTGGCCAGGCCCTCCCGGATCGCGCCCGGCGCGTCGCGGTGCCGCTCCCAGTGCTCGTGCATCCGGGAGACCAGGAAGACCTCGTAGTCCATCGAGAGCCCGAAGACGATCGCGAAGATCAGGACGGGTACGAACGCCTCGACGGGACCGGGCTGGACGCCCAGGTTGCCGTACTGGAAGACGTAGGTGATCACGCCGAGCGCGGTGGCCACACTGAGCAGGTTGAGCACCGCCGCCTTGACCGGGATGAGCAGGGAACGGAAGACGAGCACCAGCAGCAGGGTCGACAGGCCCACCACCACGACCACGAAGAGCGGCAGCCGGTCGGAGATCGCGTCGGCGAAGTCGACCGCCGCCGCCGTACCGCCGCCGATCGAGACCGGTGCGCCGGTGTTCCGCTCCACCGGTGGCAACACCTCGGTACGGAGCCGTTCCACCAGGTCCATCGTGGCCGCGTCCTGCGGGGCGGAGGTGGGGAAGAGTAGCAGGGTGTGCAGTTGCCCGTCCGGTGCCGGGAACGGCGGCGTCACCGAGGCGACCCCGTCGGCGCCGGCCAGTGCGCTGCCCACCTCGGTCGCGGCCGGTTGGCCGCCCTCGACGACCACCACCAGTGGACCGTTCTGCCCCGGGCCGAACCCGGTCGAGATCAGGTCGTACGCCTGCCGACTGGTCGAGGTCGGCGCGTCGCTGCCGGCGTCGGCGAAGCCCAGCCGCATGTCCAGGGCCGGCACCGCGAGCAGCACCAGCAGCGCGGTCGGCAGCAGCAGGGCCAGCCAGGGACGCCGCTGCACGAACCCGGACCAGCGTCGCCACCCCGCGCCCTCGGGCCGCTTCGCCCGCTGGGCGCGGCGCCGGATGGCGCGCTCGACGCGGCCGCCGACGATGGCCAGCAGCGCCGGGAGCAGGGTCAGCGAGGCGAGCATCGTGACCAGTACCGTCAGCGCCACCGCCACGGCCACGCCCTGGAGCGAGCCGAGACCGAGGACGACGAGGCCGAGCAGGGCGATCACCACCGTGCAGGCGGCGAAGAAGACCGTACGGCCGGCGCTGTCCAGGGCGATCCGGGTGGCGGTGGCCCGATCGGCGCCGTGCAGCAGTTCCGACCGGAAGCGGGAGAAGACCAGCAGCGCGTAGTCGATGCCGACGCCGAGCCCGACCAGGGCCATCAGCGGGGCGGTGTAGTCGGCGACCGTCGCCACGTGCGAGGCGAGTGCGACCAGGCTGAGCGTGCTGCCCACCGCGAAGATCGCGATCCCGATCGGCAGCGCGGCGGCGAGCAGGGAACCGAAGAGGATCACCAGGATGACCAGGGCGGCCAGCAGGCCGGCGCCCTCCGCCGCGCCACCCTCGCTCTCCTGGGCGGCCCGGACCGGGTCACCGGCCAGTTCCACCCGTAGCCCGTCCCCGGCCGCCGCCCGGGCGGTCTCGATGACGGCCCGTACGTCCTCGGCCGGCACCTCCTCGCCGGGCCGGTCCAGGGTGACCGTCGCGTACCCGATGGTGCCGTCGGTGGAGACGGCGTGCGGGTCGTCGTACGGGCTGGTCAGCTCTGCCACCGAGGCCAGCTGACGCACCTGGCCGAGCATCGGCTCGACCTGTTGCCGAGCCTCGGCGGTGCCGATCCCGCCCGGGTGGTGCAGGACGATCTGGAGGCTGCCGGCGGTCTGCCGGGAGCCGTGCTCGCGCAGCGTGTCGGTGGCGGCCTGCGACTCGGTGCCGGGCAGGGAGTGGTCGTTGTGGTAGTCGGTCCCGACCGCCTGCGCGGCCACGGCGAGGCCCACCAGGACGACGACCCAGGTCAGCAGGGCGACCCAGCACCGCCGGTACGCCCAGCCGGCCAGCCGGGCGAAGAAGCCGCCCCTGGTCGACCCGGCCCGGCCTGTCCGGTCCGGCACCTCACCGTCGGGCCGCTCGGCAGGAGTTGGTTCGGTCGGCATTGTCAGCTCTCCTCGCGTTCTCGGGTCCGGCCGCTGGTCGCCGGGTGCCCCACTTCTCGATAGGTGCTGAATCTACATGTAGGCTACCTACATAAGCGGCGACGGCCCGACCCGAGGCGCCGAAGGGGTGGGAGATGGTGGTACACCCGTAGGGGTCATCCGGTGTGGACGACCAGGGCAGCAGCCGGCTGCGAGCGGGACTCCTCCGCCGGGGTGTTGGGTCAGTGGGAGGTCGTCGCCGCGCGCGCCGTGGCGAGGCAGCGCGCCCCGTTCACCGCCACCAGGAACATCGGCAGCATCAGGACGACGACCGCGATCGGCAACCGGGCCAGTGCCACCGGGCCGGTGACCGGGCTCACGAGCGCGAGCATCAGGCCGATCGTGCTGAAGGCCGCCGCCATGGTGAAGGCGAAGATCCCGGCCAGCCGGATGCGCCGGGGGTTGACGCCGAGTCGGCGTACCCCGGTGCCGAAGGCCCAGACGCCGAGCAGTGCGACGGCCACGGCCAGGGCTCCCAGCCAGCTCACCAGCAGGTCGAGGACGCCGGCCAGCCCGGGCAGCGGGTCCGGTTCGGCCGCCTGCCAGGCGACCAGGTGCCAGATCGGCGGCTGCGCGACGAGGCTGCCGAAGGCCAGCAGCGCCGTCCGCCGACCCTGGGCCAGCGCCAGCTCGGCCTGATACCCGGGGGCGATCTGCGAGACATCACCGAAGTCGTCGATCGCCTGCCGTGCGGCCGTCTCGGGCGGCAGACCGAGATCCGCGTACGCCTCGGTCGCGTCGACCAGGCTGTCCCGGGCCTCCCGGAGCAGACCGCTCTTGACCCGCCGTGGCCCTCGCAGGGCACGGTCGAGGTCGGCGAGGTATCCGTCTATCGCGGCGGCCACGGCTCACTTTCGCTAGGCATCGGTGCCCAGTATGCCGGGCCCGGCCCGTCGGGCGGAACGCACGCGACCCCGAGATTCCCCTGAACCGCGTCCTGAGGCCGGACGCCCGAAGGCCGGTGGACGCCGGACCGTGGAAACGCATGTAGGGATTTTGTGCGCAGTCTACGTAGGCTGCCTGAATCCTCGTCGTTCCCGGAGGTTCTGTTGCGGCAAGCCACCTTGAAAGCAGTGCTGTGCACCGCCCTGGTCGCGTTGCTGAGCCCGTTCCTGCCGGCCCCGTCGGCCAGGGGGGTGTCGGCCGCAGCGGGAGAAAAGTTCGGCATCGTGATGCTTGCCGACAGCCAGAACGCCGTCCGTCAGTTCAAGGGACTCCTCCCGAAGATGACCGGATGGGTGGCCGACAACGCGGTCGCCCGCAACATCCGGTACGTGCTGCACGTCGGCGATGTCGTAGACCGGCATGCCGACATGGGCGAATGGACCGAGGCCCAGACCGCGATGAACCTGCTCGACGGGGAAGTCCCGTATGCGATGGCGGTGGGGAACCACGATGTGGACGGGTTCGGGGTTGACGCGAACAACCGCACGGCGACGAACTTCAACCTGAGGTTCCCGCGTGCGAAGTTCGCCTGCATGCCGTCCTTCGGCGGCTCGCAGTCACCCAGCACCTACGACAACACCTACCATCTGTTCTCGGCCGGCGGCACGGACTGGATGGTCCTAACGCTGAAGTGGGCGCCCGTGGCGGCGGAATTGACATGGGCGGCGCAGCTCGTCGCCGCAAACCCGGGTCGCCAGGTCATCATCGTCACCCACGACTACCTTCTCGGCGACGGGACCCGCTCGGCGGTCGGCCAGCAGGTCTGGAACGCCGTCGCCGGCGTCTACCCGAACGTGGCGATGGTCCTGTCCGGGCACCGCAGCGTCGCCCGCAGATCGTCGGTGGGCCGGAACGGCAACACGGTTCACGAGATCATGGCCGACTACCAGAACCCGTCTCAGCGGAACCCGAACGGCTACCTGCGTGTGTTGGAGTTCGACCCGAGGGCCTCGACCCTCTCGGTGCGGACATACAACCCGGAGACCGGTACCTCATTGACCGACCCGGCGAATCAGTTCACCCTTTCCGGGATCAGCTTCCCGGCGGGCTCGGCGCCCTCAGAGCCGCTGGTGCGCCAGGCGCTGGTACGCGCCTCGGCAACCAGCGCCCACACCGAGAACGGGGCCGCACGCGCCCTCGACGGGGACTGCCGGACGATGTGGCACAACGAGTTCCAGCCGGCGACCCCCCTTCCGCAGTCGGTGACGCTGGACCTGCAACGGGTCCACGACGTACGCGGGCTCGTATACGCACCGCGTAACGATCACACTCAGAACGGGACGGTGACGGCGTACACGGTCGCGACCAGCCTTGACGGTACGTCGTTCCAGCCGGCGGCGACCGGGACGTGGCCGGACGACCGAACCCTCAAGCGCGCTACGTGGCCGGTTACCGAAGCCAGGTACGTGCGACTGACCGCGTCCGCCGGGCATGCCGGGTTCGCGGCCGCGGCTGAACTGCATGTGGTGTACCAACCAGAGTCGCTGGTAGCGCAGGCGCTGATGAAGGCGACGGCGACCAGTGCCAATGCCGAGTACCCCGCGTCGCTGGCAGTCGACGGCAGCCCGGACACGATCTGGCACACCGAGTGGGTACGGCCGGCGCCGCTGCCCCAGTCGATCACGCTGGACCTCGGGTCCAGCCAGCAGGTGCGCGGCCTGGTCTACCAGCCGCGGCTCTGGGCCGCCGACAACCTGAGCCCCAACGGCATCATCACCAGATTCCAGGTGCAGGTCAGCTCGGATGGCGTCACGTTTACGACGGTGGCCACCGGAAGCTGGGCCGATGATCGCACCACGAAAGGCGTCCGGTGGGCCACGTTGCCAGCCAGGTACGTCCGGCTCCAAGCGACGGCAGGCCGCGGCGGCTACGCATCGGCCGCAGAGCTGGACGTGGTGGCTGGCGTCGCCGGGTGAGGATCCTCTGTGCTGGTCAGAGCTTCCTTAGCAAGTGTGCCCCCGGCAGGATTCGAACCTGCGCTCCCGCCTCCGGAGGGCGGTGCTCTATCCCCTGAGCTACGGGGGCTCAGCGACCCAGGAAGAGTAGCAGGCATGGCCGCCCGGGCACGAATCGGTATCCGCCGTGTCGGGCCCGCCTGCCGTGCCAGGGAACGACCCCGCTACCGGCCGCAGCTCGGGAGCGGGTGCAGCACGATCCGGGGCGGGAGCCGGCGGGGCCACTCGGCCCGGGTCCAGGAGCCGTCGACCACGACGTGTACGGCGTCCCCGTCCGCCCCGCTGAGCCGGAGCAGGAAGTCCCGGGAGAGGGCCGGGTCGACGTTCGGGGTGGTGATGAGGAACCGCACCCGGCCGCGTACGGAGACCGCGGAGAGGACGTCGGCGGCGGGTACCACCCCGTGCAGCCGGGTCCGGCCGATCCAGCACAGCTCGGCCCGGTGCTCCTGGGCGGCGCGCACGATCGCCGGGTACTCCCGTTCCACCCACAGTGCCACCGCGTCCACGCAGAGCCCGCAGGCCCGGTCGGTGGGCTGGCGGGGGCCGAGGCCCCAGGCGCGCAGGTAGCCGCCGATCTCGCTGCTGTCGACGGGCAGGCCGTACCGGTCGTGTACGAGGCTGGCGACGCTCTGCCGGGTCCAGAGTTCGTCGTCCAGCCCGAGCTGGTCGGGATAGCACCCGCGCAGCGTCTCGATCAGTTCCAGCTCCTGGTCGCGGCTGAGCGTTCCCGCCTCGCCGGACCGCTGTCCTCGTCGGACGGCCGCGACCGCGCCGTCCCCGCCGATGGTGTGCCGACGGCACCAACTGGTGACCGACCGACGTCCGTCCCGGAGAGCAACCGTCATGTCTAGGACAACGACGGCAGATCCTGACTGGTCACGTTATGTATGGAGAAAACTCGTCAAACCGGGCAAGTGGTCGAAGTCAGGCAATGCGTACTCGAAGAAGAAACGGAACCGGCGGCCGTCCCCGAGGGGACGGCCGCCGGACCAGGCGATATGGGATGGACCGGTCAGGGGGTGCCGATCCTGCCCTGGAGGCTCCGGAGAAGCTCGATCTCCTTCTTCTGCCCGGCGACCATGGCCTCGGCCATCTCGGTCACCTGTTCGTCGTCGGAGAGGTCCAGGATGCCGTCGGCCATGTGGATGCCGCCGAGGTGGTGGTCGTACATCAGTTTCAGGAAGAGGGCGTCGAAGTCGCGGCCGGTGGCGGCCCGCAACTCGGCCCGCTGGGCGTCGGTCGCCATCCCGGGCATCAGCCCGTTCTTCAGCGCGCCCGAGCCCTCCGGCATCCAGGCCATCCGGGGCTGGCGACCGGTCGGGCTCAGCCCCCACTCCTTCAACCAGGTCTGCATTATCCCGATCTGGGCCTGCTGGGTCAGGGCGATGTCCGCGGCCAGGGTCCGGATGTCCGCGTCGCTGGTCTTCTCGTGGGCGAGGATCGCCATCTCGACCGCCTGGGCGTGGTGCGACGACATGTCCCGGGCGAACCCGGCCTCGGGCGAGTTGGTCCCGGGATGGAACAGTCCGGGGGCGAGCAGCCCGCCCGCGAACCCGAGCAGCATTCCCAGCAAGATGGCCAGGGCCAGCGCGGCGGTGCCGGCGTTCCGCCTGCCCGAGGGGCGGACCGTCGTCTCATCCTCCGGGGCGGCGGTCGCCACCGCCCCCGAATCGGTGGTCACGCCGATCAACCGCCCGCCGGAGGCATCGGCTGGTCGCCGGGGACGTTGTCCCGTGGCGTCGTACCGGTGGCGGTGATGCCGCCGGAGCAGGCGGCGCCCGGCTCCATGCTGGCGTTCTGCCGCAGCGCCTCGATGAAGTCGTCGATCCGGCCGTCCGTGGGGCTGTCGAGCTTGAGCTGGTAGCCCCAGGCCTGGAGCGAGATCGGCCGGTCGAGGTTCTCCACCGGGCTCATCATCATGAACTCGTTGCCCCGGACCTTGCTGGCCAGCTGCTCCACCTGGTCGGCGGGCAGGTCTGACTTGTAGGTGATCCAGATCGCGCCGTGCTCCAGGCTGTGCACCGCGTGCTCGTTGGCGATCGGGGCGTCGTAGACGTCGCCCATGCAGTTCTGCCAGGCGTTGTTGTGCGAACTGCCGACCGGCGGGTTGACCTTGTAGGTGAGTGGGCCGGCCACGTGGGACTCCTTGCCGGGCAGCGGGTTCACCGCCGACGGGTCGCTCTCCCGGAAGTTCACGATCCCGTCGATCGCGGCCGCCTTGTCCTCCCACTTCTTGCCGTTCTGGACCACCGCGTACGCGCCGTACCCGATGATGCCGGCCGCGACGACGCCGACCAGGACGAAGAGGCTGATGGACCCCCACGAGCGACCCTGGCTGACCTTGACCGGGGCGACCGGACGGCGCTGCTGCGGCTTCTTCCCGCCTCCGCCGTTGCGGCCGGCCGGCACCCGGGCGCCGGAGCCGGACCTGCCGCCGGACTTGGCGGCGGAGCCGGACTTCACAGCGGAGCCCGACTTGGCGGCCGTCCCCGCGGGCTTGGCCCCGGCCCCCTTCTCGCCCTCGGCGGGCTTACCACCGGCCGGCGCCTTCTTGCCGGTGCTGACCACGGACGGACGGCGCTGTTCGCCGCCCGAGGTGCTGATGCTCATGGTCCCTCGTCAGGTCGGTCGGTCAGGGGATGGCGGGCCACACACGCGCAGGGTCGCCACCGAGTGACCGAGTCTACCCCCGCTAGCATGGTTCGGTGACTCCCGCCAATCTCGCCGAGGCCGTTCTCGCCGCCGCCCATGCCGTCTTCGACCGGCGTGGGCTGGATCACTCGGTGCTGCCCGAGTCCGTGACGCTGGAGCGACCCCGGAATCCCGAGCACGGCGACTACGCATCCACCGTCGCGTTGCAGTTGAGCAAGCGGGTCGGGCTGCCGCCCCGGGAGCTGGCCGCCGCCCTCGCCGAGGAGCTGGTCCGGACCCCGGGAGTGAAGTCGGTCGACATCGCCGGGCCCGGCTTCCTCAATCTCCGGCTCGACCCGGCCGCCGCCGGACAGCTCGCCCGGGAGGTGGTCCAGGCCGGTCAGGCGTACGGGCGCAGCGACCGGCTCACCGGGCAGCGGGTCAATCTCGAGTTCGTCTCGGCCAACCCGACCGGCCCGATCCACCTCGGGCACACCCGGTGGGCGGCCGTCGGAGACTCGCTGCGCCGGATCCTCGCCGCCGCGGGCGCCGAGGTGACCAGCGAGCACTACGTCAACGACGCGGGCGCCCAGATCGACCGGTTCGGCCAGTCGCTGTACGCGGCGGCGACGGGCGGGCCGACCCCCGAGGAGGGCTACGCCGGCGAGTACGTCAACGAGATCGCCGAGCGGATCGTCGCCGAGCGCCCCGATCTGCTCGACCTGCCGGCCGAGCAGGCGGTGCCGGTCTTCCGGGACCGGGGCTACCAGCTCATGCTGGACGAGATGCGGGCCAGCCTGGAGCGGTTCGGCGTGCACTTCGACGTCTGGTTCTCCGAGCGCACGCTGCACGACAGCGGTGCCGTCGAGCACGCCCTGGGCCGGCTGCGCGAGCAGGGCCACGTCTACGACGCCGACGGCGCCATCTGGCTGCGCACCACCGACTTCGGGGATGACAAGGACCGGGTACTGATCCGGAGCAACGGCGAGCTGACCTACTTCGCCGCCGACTCGGCGTACTACATCAACAAGCGGGAGCGCGGCTTCGACAAGTGCGTCTACCTGCTCGGCGCCGACCACCACGGCTACGTCAACCGGCTCCGGGCGATCGCGGCCTGTGCCGGGGACGACCCCGACTTCAACATCGAGATCCTGATCGGCCAGCTGGTCAACCTGGTCCGCAACGGCGTGCCGGTCCGGCTCTCCAAGCGGGCCGGCAACATCATCACGCTGGACGAGGTCGTCGACGCGGTCGGCGTGGACGCGGCCCGCTACTCGCTGGCCCGGTCCTCCACCGACTCGCCGCTGACCCTCGACATCGAGGTGATCACCAAGCATTCGAACGACAACCCGGTGCACTACGTGCGGTACGCGCACGCCCGGATCGCGTCGATGCTGCGCCGCGCCGTCGGTCTCGGCATCAGCCGGGGCGAGGACTTCGACCCGGGCCTGCTCAGCCACGAGAAGGAGAACGACCTCCTCAAGTCGCTGGGCGAGTTCCCCGGGGTGGTGGCCACCGCGGCCGAACTGCGGGAACCGCACCGGATCGCCCGCTACCTTGAGGAGCTGGCCGGCTCGTACCACCGGTTCAACGACGCCTGCCAGGTGTTGCCGCTCGGCCGCCAGCCGGTGTCGGAGCAGCTCACCCAGGCCCGGCTCTGGCTGGTCGAGGCGACCCGGATCGTCCTGGCCAACGGGCTGGCGCTGCTCGGCGTCTCGGCGCCGGAACAGATGTGAGTCAGTCTCGGCTTCCGGCCCGACGGGCCGGCCGGTAACACGCGCGTAGCGGAGGGAAACGGAAATGCGCGCTCACGAAGCGGGGGCACTGCACGGCGACCTCGGGGTCCGGGGGCCGGCCTGGCTGCGTACCCCGGAGGACGTCAACGCGCTGGTGCCGCAACTGTGGCCGCGCAACGTCACGCGCGACGCCGACGGCGCCCTCGTGGTCGCCGGCCTCGGCGTCCGCGAACTGGCGGCGGAGTTCGGCAGCCCGGCCTACGTGCTCGACGAGGACGACCTGCGGTCCCGCTGCCGGGACTTCCGGGCCGCCTTCCCGGACCAGGACATCTATTACGCCGGCAAGGCTTTCATCTGTCGGGCCGTGGTGCGGGTGATCGCCGAGGAGGGCCTGTTCCTGGACATCTGCTCCGGCGGGGAGCTGGCGGTGGCACTGGCCGCCGGCATGCCGCCGGAGCGGATCGGGTTCCACGGCAACAACAAGTCCCCGGCCGAGCTGGCCCGGGCCGTCGACGCCGGGGTGGGCCGGATCGTCGTCGACTCGTTCCACGAGATCGACCGGCTGACCGCGCTGGCCCGGGACCGGGGCGTCCGCCCGGAGGTGCTGGTCCGGGTCACCGTCGGGGTCGAAGCGCACACCCACGAGTTCATCGCCACCTCTCACGAGGACCAGAAGTTCGGCTTCTCGCTGGCCGGTGGTGCGGCGGCGGCCGCCGCGTTCCGGATCCTCGACGACGACGTGCTCGAACTGCGCGGGCTGCACTCGCACATCGGCTCGCAGATCTTCGACACCAGCGGCTTCGAGGTGGCCGCCCGGCGGATCCTCGGCCTCCAGGCGCAGATCCGGGACGCGCGCGGGGTCGAGCTGCCGGAGCTGGACCTCGGCGGCGGGTTCGGCATCGCGTACACCACCCAGGACGACCCGTCGACGCCGCACGATCTGGCGAAGCGGATCAACAAGATCGTCGACGGGGAGTGCGAGGGGCTGCGGCTCGCGGTACCCCGGCTCTCGATCGAGCCCGGTCGGGCGATCATCGGTCCGGCCGTCCTCACCCTCTACGAGGTCGGCACGGTCAAGGACGTGGACGGGATCCGCACGTACGTCAGCGTCGACGGCGGGATGAGTGACAACATCCGTACCGCGCTGTACGGGGCCTCGTACTCGGCGACGGTCGCCTCCCGGCGGTCCACCGCCGAGCCGATTCTGGCCCGGGTGGTGGGAAAGCATTGCGAAGCCGGGGATGTGGTGGTGAAGGATGAATTCCTGCCCGCTGACGTGCAGCCAGGAGATCTTCTCGCCGTACCCGGAACGGGCGCGTACTGCCGGAGCATGGCCAGCAACTACAATCATGTTCCCCGGCCGCCCGTCGTGGCGGTCCGGGACGGTCGCGCGCGGCTGATCGTCCGGCGGGAGACCGAAGACGATCTGTTGGCACTGGATGTGGGTTGACGCGTCCAGCCGCATCCGACAGTTCCGGCCCACAGAGGAGTTCGACGCCATGCCGACAACCGGCGCCACGCCCGATCGCCCAGCCCTCCCGGTGGCGAAAGCCAGGGACATCGCGGGCGGTTCTTGATGACGAAGCCGGTCCGTCTGGCTCTGCTCGGTTGCGGCACCGTCGGCGCGGAGGTGGTGCGCCTCCTGCACGAACAGGCCGCAGATCTGACCGCGCGGGTCGGTGCGCCACTGGAGATCGCCGGGATCGCGGTTCGCCGGCTCGGCCGGGACCGGGGTGAGCTGCCGGTCGACCCGGCGCTGTTCAGCACCGACGCGCTCGGCCTGGTCAAGCGGGACGACATCGACCTGGTGATCGAGGTCGTCGGCGGGATCGAGCCGGCCCGGAGCTGGCTGACCGAGGCGCTGCGGGCCGGCAAGAGCGTGGTCACCGCCAACAAGGCGCTGCTGGCCGAGGACGGCGGGGTGCTGCACGACGCGGCCGCCGAGGGCGGGGCCGACCTCTACTACGAGGCGGCGGTGGCCGGGGCCATCCCGCTGCTCCGCTCGCTGCGCGAGTCGCTGCACGGTGACTCGATCACCCGGGTCACCGGCATCGTCAACGGCACCACCAACTTCATCCTCTCCGCGATGGACGCCACCGGCGCCGGTTTCACCGAGGCGCTGGACGAGGCGACCGAACTCGGCTACGCGGAGGCCGACCCGACCGCCGACGTGGAGGGCTTCGACGCGGCCGCCAAGGCGGCGATCCTGGCCTCGCTGGCCTTCCACACCCGGGTCACCGCCGCACACGTGTACCGGGAGGGCATCACCGAGGTCACCGCCGCCGACGTGGCCAGTGCCAAGGCGATGGGCTGCACCATCAAGCTGCTCTGCATCGCCTCCCGGGGCCCGGACTCGGCCGGCACCGACTCGGTCAGCGTCCGGGTGCACCCGGCGATGATCCCGGTCAGTCACCCGCTGGCCAGCGTCGGCGACGCCTTCAACGCGGTCTTCGTCGAGGCGGACGCCGCCGGTGAGCTGATGTTCTACGGGCGCGGCGCAGGGGGAGCACCGACCGCCAGCGCCGTACTCGGCGACATCGTCGCGGCGGCCCGCAACCACCTGGCCGGGGTACGCGCACCCAGCGAGTCGGCGTACGCGGCGCTGCCGATCCGGCCGATGGGGGAGGCGGTCACCCGCTACCACATCAGTCTCGACGTGGCCGACCGGCCGGGCGTACTGGCCGCGGTCGCCGGTGTCTTCGCCCGGCACGACGTGTCGATCGCCACCGTGCGGCAGGCTCCCGCCCCGGCCGGGTCGCCGGACGGCACGGCCGGACCGGTGGGCCGGGGCGGCGACGCGATCCTGGTGATCGTCACGCATGCCGCACCGGACGCCGCGCTCACCGCCACCGTCGAGGAGTTGCGCCGGCTCGACATCGTCCGGTCCATCGCCAGCGTGCTCCGCGTGGAGGGCGGCGATCGGTAGCCGGCGGCGACCGTCAGCCAGCTGCCACCCGCTACCGGTAGCCGTGGTGGCGGCCCGGTAGCTGGTGGCGACCGGTAATCGCGGTGGCGACCGGCAGTCACGGTGGCGACCGGCAGTCGGCGTACCGCCGGATCGGCCCTGTCCCGCCAGATGGTTAGCCGGTGGTGCGGGTGCGGCGGATCGGCCACCCTGGGTCACCGTGGAGGAGGTGCCCGCCGCCGACGGCCGGGGCGGGGCCGTGACGCGAGGAGAGCGACATGTGGCGGGGCTTGATCGAGGCGTACCGGGACCGGCTGCCGGTCAGCGAGGCCACGCCGGTGATCACCCTCAACGAGGGGAACACTCCGCTGCTGGCCGCTCCGGTGCTCTCCGCCCGGCTCGGCTGTGACGTCTATCTCAAGGTGGAGGGCGCCAACCCGACCGGATCGTTCAAGGACCGGGGCATGACGCTGGCGGTGTCCCGGGCGGTCGAGGCCGGCAACAAGGCGATCATCTGCGCCTCGACCGGCAACACCAGCGCCTCGGCGGCGGCGTACGCGGCCCGGGCCGGGCTCACCTGCGCCGTGCTGGTGCCGCAGGGCAAGATCGCGCTGGGCAAGCTGGCCCAGGCGTTGGTGCACGGCGCCCGGCTGCTCCAGATCAACGGCAACTTCGACGACTGCCTGTCACTCGCCGCCAAGCTGGCCATGGACTACCCGGTGGCCCTGGTCAACTCGGTCAACATCGACCGGCTGCACGGTCAGAAGACCGCCGCGTTCGAGATCGTCTCGGCGCTCGGTGACGCCCCCGACATCCACTGCCTGCCGGTCGGCAACGCCGGCAACATCTCCGCGTACTGGATGGGCTACCTGGAGGAGACCGAGGCCGGCAACGCGACCCGCAGGCCGAAGATGTACGGCTTCCAGGCCTCCGGCGCCGCCCCGATCGTCACCGGTGAGGTGGTCCGCGAACCCTCCACCATCGCCACCGCGATCCGGATCGGCAACCCGGCGAGCTGGACCAAGGCGATCGACGCCCGGGACGCCTCCGGCGGGCTGATCTCGGCGGTGACCGACCGGGAGATCCTGTCGGCGTACCGGCTGCTCGCCCGCGAGGTGGGGGTCTTCGTCGAGCTGGCCAGCGCGGCCAGCGTCGCCGGGCTGCTGCAACAGGCCGCCGAGGGGCGGGTGCCGGCCGGCTCGACCGTGGTCTGCACGGTCACCGGGCACGGGCTCAAGGACCCGGAGTGGGCGATCTCCACCGCCCCGTCGCCGATCACCATCCGCAACGACGTGCCCACCGCGGCCCGCGCCCTCGACCTGGCCTGACCGGCGCTCCCCGAGCGGCGTCTGCAGTCCGCCGTCCGATGCGGTGCCGACCAATCCGCCGCTGCGACGGTCGGATCGAGCCCTCTCGGGACCACCACCGGTGTTCCGCCGGTCCGGCCGGCACGGCGGTTTCGCCGGCCGGCCGGAACTCCGGACCCGTCAGGCGGTCGGATCGATGGTCCGGACCTTGGTGAGCCAGCCGACGCTCGACGGGCCACCGTAGCTGAGACCGTACGCGGTGCCGGTCAACGCGGTGACGACGCTCGTGGTCACCACGGTCCGGCCGTTCTCGTCGATCCGCGTGGAGCGGGTGGGCTCGGTGTTGGGAGTCCAGGTCGCCTGGATGGTGGTCTCGCCGACGTCGTACTCCTCGGTGCACGTCTCCTGCTCCTCGAGGATCCGACAGGTGCGACGGATTTCCTGGTAGGGCAGGCTGGCCGAGACGGTCGCACCGGTCAGCGAGAACGAGAAGCGGCGTACCGGTACGTCGTGCGAGTTCCGGAAGACGTGGTTGCAGACGTACGCGCCGTTCGCCTCCGCGCACTCGTAGTCGGTCCATTCGACGTCGATCGTGGTGCTGCCGTCGCCCCGCTTGGTCACGTCGACAGCCATCGACACCCGGCTCTCGGCGCTCTGGAACAGGGCGTGGGCGTGCTTGGTGATCGTGTCCGCCGAGGCGGGTGCCGGTGGGATCAGGGCCGATGCGCCCACGGCGGCGCCGATGACCAGCAGGGCGCGATGGATACGGGTCACGTTGCTCCTCAGCAGATGGTAGGGAAGGTCACCCTATGCGCCCGGCCCGACATTCTTGTCGGCCGTCGCCCGACTCCGACCGACCGGTGGGGCACGGCCCGCACGGCCGCCCGCTTCGGCTGATCCGCGCGCCCGTAGCGACCCCGACCGGGCCCCGCGTCCCGGTCGGAACGACGGGCTGAGATGGTGCTGAGCAGGGGTTGCGTCCGGGTCGGCCACGCCAGCAGGCTGCGCCGAACGCCCCGACACCGGGGCGCTGCTCCGGGTCAGGCAGACTTTCTCCTGCCGACGACCCCGGAACGGGCGCGATCGTACCTGTCGCGCCAACTCGATCACCAGGAGTGAGCCCGCTGATGTCGTTCCTCGCCAGACTCAGTCTCGCCAACCGAGGACTTGTCGCGCTCATCGCGATCGTGGTCACGGGGTTCGGCGTGTACGCCGTACCGTCGCTGAAGCAGCAGCTCCTGCCCTCGCTGGAGTTCCCGGCGGCCTTCATCGTCGCGCCGTTCCCGGGGGCCGGGCCGGAGGTGGTGGAGCAGCAGGTCGCCGAGCCCATCGAGAACAGCATCCAGGGGATCGCCGGGCTGACCAGGGTCACCTCGACATCTCAGGAGGGCAGCGCGCTCCTCCAGGTGGAGTACGAGTTCGGCACCGACCTGGACGACGCGGTCAACAAGATGCAGACCGCCCTGAACCGGCTCTCGCTCCCGGAGAACGTCGAGCCGCAGGTGATCGCCGGCAGCACCGACGACCTGCCGGCGGTGGTGCTGGCGGCGGCCGGCAACGGTGACGAGCGGGCCCTGGCGGACAAGCTCGCCGAGATCGTCGTACCGGAGCTGGAGTCGATCGACGGTGTCCGTACCGTCGAGGTGACCGGCGCCCGCGACGAGCAGGTGGTGATCACCCCCGACCCGGTCAAGCTCGCCGCGTCCGGCGTCGCGCCGACCGCGATCGGCGAGGCGCTGCGGGCCAACGGTGTGACCATCCCGGCCGGGGCGCTGACCGAGGCCGACCAGACCCGGACGGTCCAGGTCGGCGGCCAGATCGACTCGGTGGAGGAACTCGCCGGCATCTTCCTGCCCGGCCGGTCCGGCGGCCAGCCGGTCCGGCTCGGCGACGTCGCCACCGTGCAGCAGCAGCTCGCCGCGCCGACCTCGTTCACCCGGACCGACGGCACGGACAGCCTCGGGATCATGGTCACCGCCACCCCGGACGGCAACGCGGTGCGGATCTCGCATGACATCCGGGACCGGCTCGCCGAGCTCTCCGGCGCCTCCGGCGCCACCCTCACCGTCGTCTTCGACCAGGCGCCCTTCGTCGAGAAGTCGATCGAGAGCCTGACCACCGAGGGACTGCTCGGCCTGGTCATGGCGGTACTGGTGATCCTGGTCTTCCTGCTCTCGGTCCGGTCGACCCTGGTCACCGCGGTCTCCATCCCGCTGTCGGTGGTGGTGGCGCTGATCGCGCTCTGGATCGGCGACCACTCGCTCAACCTGCTCACCCTCGGCGCGTTGACCATCGCGGTCGGCCGGGTGGTCGACGACTCGATCGTGGTACTGGAGAACATAAAACGCCATCTCGGGTACGGCGAGAACAAGCGCACCGCGATCCTCGGCGGGGTACGCGAGGTGGCCGGCGCGGTCGTCGCGTCCACGCTCACCACGGTCGCCGTCTTCACCCCGATCGTCCTGGTCGGCGGCTTCGTCGGCCAGCTCTTCGCACCGTTCGCGATCACCGTCACGGTGGCACTGCTCGCCTCCCTGCTGGTGTCGCTGACCATCATCCCGGTGCTGGCCTACTGGTTCCTCCGGCCGGCGAACGGTGGCGGGACCGAGGAGGAGGTCCGGCGGGCGGCCGAGGAGAAGGAGCTACGCAACCCGCTGCAACGCGGGTACCTGCCGGTGATCCGGTTCGCGACCCGGCGGCGCTGGCTCACCGTCGGCCTCGGCCTGGTGGTGCTGCTCGGCACCTTCGGCCTGTCCACCCGCCTGGAGACCAACTTCCTGGACGACTCCGGGCAGGACACCCTGAGCATCAGCCAGGAGTTGCCGGTCGGCAGCAGCCTGGCCGCGACCGACACCGCCGCGAAGCAGGTGGAGCGGGTCATCTCCGGCACCGACGGGGTCGAGTCGTACCAGGTGACCGTGGGCGGGGGCGGCGGCAACCCGTTCGCCGGCGGAGGTGGCGCCAACGAGGCGAGCTTCTCGGTGGCGCTGACCGAGGAGGCCGACGCCGGCCAGGTCGAGGACGCGCTCCGGGCCGAGTTCGACAAGCTGACCGGGGTCGGTGAACTCAGCTTCGGCGGAGCCGGTGGGCCGGGCGGCGGCGCGGTCGACGAGGTTCAGGTGATCGTCCGCGCCGCCGACCAGGAGGTGCTGTCCCGGGCGAGCGAGCGGGCGCGGCAGGCGATGTCGGAGGTCGCGGACGTCACCGACGTACGCAGCAGCCTGGCCGACAGCGCCCCCCGGATCGACGTCACGGTGGACCGGGCCGCCGCGGCCCGGCTCGGGCTCTCCGAGGCGGCCGTCGGGCAACTCGTCGCGCAGCAGTTCCGGGGCAGCCCGCTCGGCCAGGTGTCACTGGACGGTCGGCAGCAGGACGTGGTGCTGCGTACCGGGCAGCCGCCCGCCGGGATCGAGGAGCTCCGGGCGCTGCCGGTGGGTCCGCCCGGCCCGGCCCGCGTGGTGACGCTCGACGACGTCGCGGACGTGACCGAGGTGCAGGGGCCGCTCGCGGTGACCCGGATCGACGGCGAGCGCAGCGTGACGGTCAGCGGTAAGGCGACCGGCTCCAACCTGGGCGCCACCACCACCGCGCTGCGGGAGGAGCTGGACGGGATCGAGGTGCCGGGGGCGACCTTCGAGATCGGCGGCGTCAGCGCCGAGCAGCAGAAGGCCTTCGCCGACCTGGGGCTGGCGGTACTCGCCGCGATCGCGATCGTCTTCGTGATCATGGTTGCCACCTTCGGCAGCCTGGTCCAGCCGCTGATCCTGCTCGTCTCCATCCCGTTCGCGGCGACCGGCGCGATCGGGCTGCTGCTGGCCACCGGCACGCCGCTGGGCGTACCGGCGCTGATCGGTGTGCTGATGCTGGTCGGCATCGTGGTGACCAACGCGATCGTGCTGATGGACCTGATCAACCAGTACCGGGCCAGGGGGATGGGCGTGGTCGAGGCGGTGGTCGAGGGCGGCCGGCGCCGGCTGCGACCGATCCTGATGACCGCGATCGCGACCATCTTCGCCCTGCTGCCGATGGCGCTCGGACTCACCGGCGAGGGCGGGTTCATCTCGCGACCGCTGGCGATCGTGGTGATCGGCGGCCTGATCAGCTCGACGCTGCTCACCCTGGTGCTGGTGCCGACCCTCTACACCATGGTGGAGAACACCAAGGAGCGGATCCGGCGCCGCCGGTCCGGCGCGGGGTCGGCCGGGCCCGACGACGCGGCCGGGTC
Organism: Plantactinospora sp. B6F1; assembly: GCF_040120695.1. Classification (NCBI taxonomy): domain Bacteria; kingdom Bacillati; phylum Actinomycetota; class Actinomycetes; order Micromonosporales; family Micromonosporaceae; genus Plantactinospora; species Plantactinospora sp. B6F1. The sequence continues at coordinate 75,684 of NZ_JBEEAC010000004.1, forward strand.
CGGGGTACCGGCCGGTGAGCCGGTCCCGGCCGGTGCCGGTGCCCGCGCCGCCGGGCCGGCCGGCGGATCGCCCGGCCCGGTGCCGGCCGCGCCATCCGGTGCGCTGATCGACGGTACGGACCAGTTCGAGGTGCTCCGGCTGCCGAAGAGCCGGAGGTCCCCACTGCCGCCGGAGAGCTGACCGGTCCGCCGTCGTCCGCGGCTGCGCGGGACGGCCGGTAGGGTTCCGGTACGTGTCGTCTGCAGTTTCAGTCCTTACCCGGAACCGGGACTTCCGCCGCCTCTTCACCGCCGAACTGGTGGTCTTCGGTGCCGACTGGTTCGTGATGGTGCCGCTGCTGGTGCTGCTACCGGAGCTGACCGGCAGCGGGGTGTGGGGTGCGCTGGTACTCGCCGTCGACAACAGCATCCTCGCCCTGCTGCTGCCGTACGCCGGCACCGTCGCGGACCGGCTGGACCGCAAGCGAATCCTGATCGTGGCGAACCTCACCGCGCTGACCGCGATCGTGCTGCTGCTCGGGGTACGCGGTTCCGGCACCGCCTGGCTGGCGCTGGTGGCGGTCGGCGGGGTGGCGGTGGCCAAGGCGTTCTACTCGCCGGCCGCCTCGGCGGCACTGCCGAACGTCGTCGATCCGGAGGACCTGGCCGCGGCGAACGCGATCGCCGGCTCGGCGTGGGGCACGATGAGTATCGTCGGGGCGTCCCTCGGCGGTGTGCTGACCGCCGCCGTCGGCCCGTACACCTGCTTCTGGGTGGCCCTGGTCGGCCTGGCGGTGGCCGCGGGGCTGACCTGGCTGATCCGCCGCCCCATGCAGCAGCCGCGCGACCACGGCCTGGCTGTGCCTCGGCCGTGGGTGGCGCTCGGCGAGGCGACGCGCTACATCGGGCACCGGCCCCGGGTGCTGGCACTGGTCACCGTGAAGAGCGCGGTCGGACTCGGCAACGGCGTGCTGACGGTCTTTCCGCTGCTGGCCACCGTCTACGGGGTCGGCCCGATCGGCACCGGCCTGCTCTTCGCGGTACGCGGCGCCGGCGCGGTGGTGGGACCGCTGCTGATGCGCCGGGTGCTGAAGCACCGGTCCTGGCTCTTCACCGGACTCGCCCTGTCGATGTCGCTGTACGGGCTCGGCTACCTCGGCGTGTCGGTGACCCGGTGGTTCCCGCTGGTGCTGGTACTCGTCTTCGTCGCGCACCTGGCCGGCGGCAGCAACTGGGTGATGTCCAACTACGCCCTGCAGGCCGAGGTGCCGGACCGGTTGCGGGGCCGGGTCTTCGCCACCGACATGATGCTGGCGACCGTGGCCATCGCGCTCAGCCAGTTCGTGGTGGCCGGGGTGGTGGACCACGTCGACCAGCGGGTGGTGCTGGCCGGTTGCGGCCTGACCACCCTGGTCTACGCGCTCGGCTGGTGGGTCGCCACCCGACGCCTCGCCCCCTCCACCGACGAGAGTCCCTCCGCCGACGAGAGTCCCACCCCCACCCGGTCCACCCCCATCCCCGCCGATCCACCCCGCGCCGCCTCCTGAGCCCGCGCCGCCTCCCGGCGCCGTCCTGGTGGCGCCTCTTTCCGGGAAGGAGTGGTCGCTTCCGGGAAGGAGCGGCCGCGCATCCTTTGGGAGCGACGCGACGACGGTGAGTATTTGGGGCCTGCGGGGGTAGGTGGGGGTATCGACACGGTGACGGGCGTTCGGGTGAGCAACCGCCTCGCGCGGTGGCGCGGCGGTCGGCTGCTGCATCCGCGTGGGATCTCGTTCACCGGCGATGTCGAGCTCTCGGGTCCGCTCGCCGACGGTCTGGCCGGCGGCTCCGGGCGGTACCCGGGGACGGTACGGCTCTCCCGGGGCACCCCGACTCCGGAGGGCTGGCCGGACCTGCTGGGGCTCGCCGTCCGGCTGCACCTCGCCGGTGGCCCCTTCGATCTGCTCCTGTCCAGTACCGGTCGGCCGCCGCTGCTGCGGCACCTGCCCGTGCCGCGCCGCGACTTCGCCGGGCCGTACGGGAGTCTGCTGGCGTACCGGTTCGACGGGCGTCGGACGTACCTGTTGGCGTGTGCCGACGGTCCCCTCGGGAGTTCCCTCGACGAGGTGGCCGACCTCGCCGCCCGTGCCGGGGCCCGGCTGAACCTGCTGGCAGCCGGGGTACGCGGCCCGTGGCGGACCTTCGGCCACGTCGTCTTCGGCACCCGGCTGCCCGCGGAGACCGACGCCGCGCTCGCCTTCGACCCGGCCGGCCGGCACGGTTCGGAGCTGCGGCCCAGGGGACTGCTCCAGTGGCTGCGGGTCAACAGCTACGCCTCCTCCCAGCGGGCGCGGGGCGCCGCCGAGGACCAGACCCGGCTCTCCTGACCGCAGCTGAGCTCCCCTGGCCTCACCTGAACCCGCTTGGCCTCACCTGAACCTGCCTGACCTCTACCTGAGCCCGCCGGGCTCGACGCGGAGGCGTTGCCCGGATATCCTCATGATATCACATCGCTAGCAGGGAGATGTCATGGAACGAGCCGCCTTCCGGATCTCGGGGTTCATTCCCACCGCGATCATGCTGGTGCTGGCCGGCATCGGAATCGCGATCGTCATGCCGGCGTTCGGCGAACCGGGCCTGGATTCCCGGATCACCGTGGTCACCGTCGGCTACGCCCTGGTCGGTGCGGTGGTGGCGACCGGATACACCGTGGTCAACCCGAACGAGGCGCAGGTGGTGCAGTTCTTCGGCCGCTACGTGGGGACCATCCGGCAGGCCGGGCTCCAGTGGACCTGGCCGTTGACGGCGCGGCAGAAGGTCACGCTCCGGATACGTAATTTCGAGACCGCCCGGCTCAAGGTCTCCGACGCCGACGGCAATCCGGTGGAGATCGCCGCCGTCGTGGTGTGGCAGGTGGTCGACACCGCCAAGGCCGCCTTCGCGGTCGACGACCACGTCGAGTACGTCGCCGTGCAGTCCGAGGCGGCCGTCCGGCACCTGGCCACCAGCTACCCGTACGAGGCGCACGACTCGGGCCGGGCCAGCCTGCGGGACAGCGCGGTGGTCAGCGACGAGTTGACCTCCGAGCTGCGCGAACGCGTCGAACTGGCCGGCGTGGAGGTGCTGGAGTCCCGGACCACCCACCTGGCGTACGCCCCGGAGATCGCCCAGGCGATGCTCGCCCGGCAGCAGGCGAGTGCGATCGTGGGTGCCCGGTTCAAGATTGTCGAAGGTGCGGTCGGCATGGTCTCGAACGCCCTGGACCGGCTGCGCGAGGAGCACGTGGTCGAGTTGGACGAGGAACGGAAGGCGCAGATGGTGGCGAACCTGCTGGTCGTGCTCTGCGGTGACCGGGCCGCTCAGCCGGTGGTGAACACCGGCTCCCTCTACGGATAGTGTCGCGCCCTCATGGCGGAACGTAAGAAGCTCCTGCTCCGGCTCGACCCGCAGGTCTACGAGGCGATCGCACGATGGGCCGCGGACGACATCCGCAGCGTCAACGCCCAGATCGAGTACGCCCTCCGACTGGCGCTGCGCTCGGCCGGCCGGACGGTCAGGCCGGCCCGGCGCGGTGTTCCGGCCGGACTGGACGGCTCGGGGTCGGACGGCGCGGGGTCGGACCCGGCCGGGCCCGGCCCGACCGGGTCGTACAGCTCGGGACCGGACGGCGAGCCGTTGGCGGGAGCGGACCCGGACGGTGCCGGCCCGGACGACCCCGCGCCGGCCTGACCGGTACTCCCCGGGGCGCCGGGACGGTCGACGCCGTCCCAGCGCCCGGACCGCGCAACCCGATGCCGGCCACCGGCCGCCTAGCATGAGCCGATGCGGCCGACTTTCGTTTCCGAACCGGTCCGGGTCCGGGTGCCGGCGACCAGCGCCAACCTCGGCCCGGGCTTCGACGCCCTGGGTCTGGCGTTGGCGCTCTACGACGATGTCAGCGCCCGTACGGCGCCGAGCGGCTGCCGGGTCGAGGTGACCGGGGAAGGTGCCGGAGAGTTGCCGGTCGGCGAGGATCATCTCGTGGTCCGGGCCATGCGGGCCGGTTTCGACGCCCTCGGCGTACAGCCGCCGGGACTGGTCGTGGAGTGCGTCAACCGGATCCCCCAGGCGCGCGGCCTGGGATCTTCGTCGGCGGCGATCGTCGCCGGGATCCAACTGGCCCGGGCGCTGGTGGCGGACGGGCCGGGCCGACTCGACGACGCGGCGGCGCTGCGCCTGGCGGCCGAGGTGGAAGGACACCCGGACAATGTTGCCCCGTGCCTGCTCGGCGGGTTCACCATCGCCTGGACGGAGGCGGGCGGTCCGGCCCGGGCGGTCCGGTTGCCGGTCGCGCCGCAGGTCCGGGCCACGGTCTTCGTACCCGAGGAGCGCGGGCTGACCGCGTCGGCCCGCGCGGTGCTGCCGGCGACGGTGCCGCACGCCGACGCGGCCCGCAACGCCGGCCGGGCCGCCCTGCTGGTGCACGCCCTGACCACCGATCCGGCGCTGCTCTTCGAGGCGACCGAGGACCGGCTGCACCAGTCCTACCGGGCGGCCGGGATGCCGGGCACCGCCGCCCGGCTGGCCGAGTTGCGTGCGGCTGGTGTGCCCGCTGTGGTCAGTGGGGCCGGCCCGTCGATTCTCGCGTTCACCAGCGAGGACGAGGATTTCGAGGCGGGAATGGGCTGGACCGCGCAAAGGTTGCCGATAGACGTAGCCGGGGCCCGGGTCGATGGGGGTAGACTGGAACACGCCGAGCGGGACCCTGTTGCCGCAGGTCGGAAGAGTTGATTACGCTCTAGACCTAGCACAGCCGCGAAGCAATGCGACTCCTGCGGGTCGGTGCACCCCCGAAGCTTTCGGCGGTCAGCCCGTCTCACCCCTGCCTAGGTCTACGCCGCACCGCAGTTTCCACAGGTCGCCGCAGGCGGCGAGACCTACCCGCCGATGTTGGTGGGTCGGGAAACCAACCGGCTGCTGTGTTACAGACTCCCGTGACGCGTCAAGCGAGACGGGTGTACCGAGGCCGCCCGGCCAGCCAGCACTTCGGGCCAAGGGCAGCCCCGGCCTTATCGAGGGAAGGAATCCATTGAGCGACACCACCGACGTGACGTCGGATGTTTCCAACGTCGCTGGCGAAGCCACCACAGGCGCCACCCGTCGTCGGCGGACCGGCACCGGGCTGTCGGCGATGCTGCTGCCAGAGTTGCAGAGCCTGGCCGCGTCGCTCGGCATCTCCGGTACGGCCCGGATGCGCAAGGGCGAGCTGATCGCCGCCATCTCGGAACGGCAGGCTGGTGCCACCAACACCGCGAGCGGCGGCGCGCCGCGCCCGCGCGCCGAGGTGTCGGCCGCGGCTGCCCCGGCTCGCGAGGAGGTCCGGGCCGAGGTGCGGGACAGCGCCGACCGGCCGGACGGCGAGCGCCGGGCCGCCGAGCCGGTACCCGCCACCGCCGCCGCTGGCGGCGATGGTCGGTCCCGCACGTCGCGTCGGTCCAGCCGGGCCGCCGCCACCGCCGAGGTGGATACCGAGGCGGTGCCGACGGAGCGGACCGAGCGCCCGGAGCAGGCCGAGCGTGGCGACCGGCCGGAGCGCGGTGACCGAGCCGAGCGCGGCGAGCGGGCCGAGCGTGGCGAGCGGGCCGAGCGTGGCGACCGAGGTGACCGGGCCGAGCGCGGCGACCGAGGTGACCGGGCCGAGCGCGGCGAGCGTGGCGACCGGGCCGAGGGTGCCGAGCGGACCGACGGTGGCGAGCGCGGAGACCGCGCGGACCGGGGCGAGTCGCGCAGGGATCGCAACGAGCGCGGTGACCGGGGCGAGCGCGGCGAGTCGCGCAACGACCGTGGCCAGCGTTCGGCGGACCGGGACAACGACGGCGACGACGACGGCGAGGGCGGCGGCCGGCGCAGCCGGCGGAGTCGCTTCCGGGACCGCCGTCGGGGCCGCGGCGACCGGGCGGAGAGCGGCGAGGGCGGTGGCGGCCGGGAGCCGCAGGTCAACGAGGACGACGTGCTCGTCCCGGTGGCCGGCATCATCGACGTACTGGACAACTACGCCTTCGTCCGGACCACCGGCTACCTCTCCGGCCCGAACGACGTCTACGTGTCGATGTCCCAGGTCAAGAAATACGGCCTGCGTCGCGGTGACGCGGTCACCGGCGCGGTGCGCGCGGCCCGGGAGGGCGAGCAGCGGCGGGACAAGTACAACCCGCTGGTCCGGCTCGACACCATCAACGGGATGGACCCGGACGAGGCGAAGCGGCGTCCCGAGTTCTACAAGCTGACCCCGCTCTATCCGCAGGAGCGGCTCCGGTTGGAGACCGAGCCGCACATCCTGACCACCCGGGTCATCGACCTGGTGACGCCGATCGGCAAGGGTCAGCGGGCGCTCATCATGTCGCCGCCGAAGGCCGGTAAGACCATGGTGTTGCAGGCGATCGCGAACGCGATCACCCACAACAACCCGGAGTGCCACCTGATGGTCGTGCTCGTCGACGAGCGGCCCGAAGAGGTCACCGACATGCAGCGCTCGGTCAAGGGCGAGGTTGTCGCGGCCACCTTCGACCGCCCGCCGCAGGACCACACCACGGTCGCCGAGCTGGCGATCGAGCGGGCCAAGCGCCTGGTCGAGCTGGGCCACGACGTGGTCGTACTGCTCGACTCGGTGACCCGGCTCGGCCGGTCGTACAACCTGGCGGCACCGGCCAGCGGCCGGATCATGTCCGGCGGTATCGACTCCACCGCGCTCTACCCGCCGAAGCGGTTCCTGGGCGCGGCGCGGAACATCGAGAACGGTGGCTCGCTGACCATCCTCGCCACCGCGCTGGTGGAGACCGGTTCCGTGATGGACACGGTCATCTTCGAGGAGTTCAAGGGCACCGGTAACGCCGAGCTGAAGCTGGACCGGAAGATCGCCGACAAGCGGGTCTTCCCGGCCATCGACATCCACACCTCCGGCACCCGTAAGGAGGAGATCCTGCTGGCCCCGGAGGAGCTGGCGATCACGCACAAGTTGCGCAAGGTGCTGCACTCGCTCGACTCGCAGGCCGCGCTGGATCTGCTGCTGGACCGGCTCAAGCAGTCCCGGACCAACATCGAGTTCCTGATGCAGATCGCGAAGTCGACGCCGGGGGAGTGACACCTCCGGCACCCTGAGCAGTTGGTGGGGCCCGGCCGAACTCGGCCGGGCCCCACCGTGCGTCTCCGGGCCGGTTTCAGCGGAGCAGGACGTCGATCACTCCCGTGTCGCTCTCCGCGCCGTGCCCGTCGGCGAGCCACGGACCGACGCCGGTTGGTGGAATTTTCCTTCGGTTCAACCCGCAACTATTGAAACTTCTATACGTCGTCCGGTTGACTACCCGGCATGGTGATCCGCCGCCGATCCGCCCGCCTCGCCGGGCTACTGCTCCTGGTGCCGTCCCTCACCCTCGCCAGCCCGGTCCCGGCGTACGCCGAACCGGTGCGCACGGTGTCCCGGCCCGTTCCGGCCGCCGCCACCGCGCCGGAGGAGGCCCCGGCCGCCTCGTCGTACCCGGCACCGTCGTCCGCGCCGGTCCCGGCCGACGCCGCCGACGGGATCGTGACCGACACCCGGACCCGGCCGGTCGCGCCCGGCCTCGACCTGACCTCCTTCGACCGGTACGACGCCAACGGCTGGCTCCGGGCCGACGCGCTCACCGCCGACCTGTCCGGCGGACTCACCGTCGACTACGTCAACTCCGGCGAGGTGGCCCGGGCCGAACCGCTGCGCCGGGCGGTCGACCGGGCCGGTGCGGTGGCCGCGGTGAACGGGGACTTCTTCGACATCAACAACTCCGGCGCGGCCCAGGGGATCGGCATCCAGAGCGGTGAACTGATCCAGTCGCCGGTGGCCGGGCACCACGAGGCGGTCGGGGTGACCGCCGAGGGCGTGGGCCGGGTGGTCCAGGTGCACTTCGACGGCACCGCCACCCTGCCGGGCGGACCGCTGACGCTCACCCAGTTCAACAACATGGTCGCGGCCGGCGGCGTCGGCGTCTTCACCCCGCTCTGGGGGTCGTACCCCCGGACCAGGGCGGTCGAGGGCGCCACCCGGGTCACCGAGGTCACCCTGATCGGCGGCCGGGTCGGCACGGTCACCCCGGCCGCCGGCAGCGGCCCGATCCCGGCCGGTACGACGGTACTGCTCGGCCGGGAGGCCGGCGCCGACGCGCTCGCCGCACTGCGCCCCGGCGACCCGGTCGACCTCCGGTACGCGCCGAAGCCCTCCGACGGCAGCACCCTGCACGCCGCGGTCGGCGGCAACCGGGTACTGGTCCGCGACGGGGTACCGCAGGAGATCGGCGACGTGAACCCCGAACCCCGGACCGCGGTCGGGTTCTCCGCCGACGGCCGGAAGATGATTCTGATCACAGTGGACGGACGGCAGGCGGACAGCCGGGGTGTGACCCTGACCGAACTGGGCCGGATGATGGCCGAACTCGGCGCGCACGACGCACTCAACCTCGACGGTGGCGGCTCCTCGACGCTGCTCGCCCGGGAACCGGGCCAGCCGGCGGTACGGGTCGAGAACAGCCCGTCGGACGGCTCCGAGCGACCGGTGCCGAACGGGCTCGCGCTCTACGCGCCGCAGGGCAGCGGACGGCTGCGGGCGTACTGGGTGAAGACCCTGCTCGACCCGGCGGCCGCGCCGGGCGTCGGGCCGGTGCGCGGCGGGCGCCCGGACCGGGTCTTTCCCGGGCTGACCCGGCGGCTCTCGGCGGCCGGCTACGACGAGACCTACGGCCCGGCGGCCGGCACGCCGCACTGGCGGGCCGAACCGGCGTCCCGGGGCAGCGTCGACCGGACCGGAGTCTTCCGGGCCCGGCGGTCCGGCGAGGTGACCGTCACCGCGTTCCGGGGCCGGGCAAAGGGCGAACTGCCGCTGACCGTGCTCGGCCCGCTGACCCGGATCGACGGCACCGTGGACAAGGTCGGGCTGGCCGGCGCCGGCGGCACCGGCTCGTTCGGAGTGGTCGGCTACGACGCCGAGGGGAACATCGCGCCGATCGAGGCGGCCGACCTGCGCCTGGAGTACGACCGGGACCTGCTGGAGGTCACCCCGGCCGCCGACGGCAGCCTCGCCGTGCGGGCCAAGGTGGACAGTGGGGCCGCCCTGGTCACGGTACGCGTCGGCGCGGCCAGCACCGTGCTGCCGGTGACGGTCGGACTCACCGACGTACCGGTGGCGATGTTCGACGACGCGGCGAGCTGGCGGTTCAGCGCCGCCCGGGCCACCGGCTCGGCGACCCCGGCGCCGGGCCGCACCGGCACCGGCCTGAAGCTGTCGTACGACTTCGGCCAGTCCACCGGCACCCGGGCCGCGTACGCCGACCCGCCCGCGTACATTCCGGTGGCCGGGCAGCCGCAGTCGTTCGGGATGTGGATCCACGCCAGCGGGAACGGCGAGTGGCCCAGCCTGCACCTGCACGACGCGCTCGACCAGCAGCACGTGTTGCGCGGCCCGTACCTGGACTGGACCGGCTGGCGCTACGTCGAGCTGGCCGTACCGGCCGGCGTGGTGTACCCGGTGCGGATCCGGCGGTTCTACGTGGCCGAGACCGACGCGGCGGCGGCGTACACCGGGGAGGTGGTGATCGACGACATCGTCGCCCGGGTACCGGCCGAAGTGGACGTGCCCGCCGAGCCGCTCCGCACCGACCGGGTGGTGCTGACCGACGGCACCGTCGACCGGGCACCCTGGCGCTTCGCGGTGCTCTCCGACGCACAGTTCGTCGCCGCGAACCCGGACAGTGACCTGGTCGCCCAGGCCCGCCGTACGCTGCGCGAGGTGAAGGCGGCCCGGCCGGACTTCCTGGTGATCAACGGGGACTTCGTGGACACCGGCTATCCGGAGGACTTCGCCCTGGCCAAACAGATCCTGGACGAGGAGTTGGGCGGCACGCTGCCGTACCACTACGTGCCGGGCAACCACGAGATCATGGGCGCCCCGATCACGAACTTCCGGTCGGTCTTCGGGCAGACCTACCGGGTCTTCGACCACGCCCCCCGCCGGGGCGGCACCCGGACCCGGTTCGTCACCCTGGACACCTCCACCGGCAGCCTGCGCGGCGGCGGCTTCGGGCAGGTACGCGCGCTGCGTACCGCCCTGGACGGTGCCGCCCGGGACCCGGCGGTCGGCTCGGTGGTGGTGTTGCAGCACCACGCGCCCCGGGACCCGACGCCGGCCCGGGCCAGCCAGCTCGGCGACCGCAAGGAGGCGGCGCTGCTGGAGCGATGGCTCGCCGAGTTCCAGAGCGGGACCGGCAAGGGGGCGCTCTTCGTCGGTGCGCACGTCGGCAGCTTCTCCGCCGACCGGGTCGACGGGGTGCCGTACCTGATCAACGGCAACGCCGGCAAGAACCCCTCCACCGCGCCGCACCTCGGCGGGTTCAGCGGCTGGACGATGTTCGGGGTCGACCCGGTGAGTCCGGCCGAGGCGGCGGCGGCCCGGCGCGACCCGCTGGCCGAGGGGCCGGAGTGGGTGAGCGCGCAGACCCGGGCGCACGTGGACCAGCTCGCCCTGGCCGTCCCGGAGACGCTGCCGGCGGGTTCGGCGGTCGCGGTCACCGCCACGGTGACCCAGCCGGGTGGCCGGCAGGTGCCGGTCGCCGCCCCGCTCTCGGCCGACTGGTCGGGATCGGCGAACCTGCACGTCGGACCGGTACGCGGCGTGCGGCCCTGGCACGCCGCCTGGTTCGACCCGGCGACCGGGCGGCTGACCGCGCTGCGCCCCGGCGCCACGGTCCAACTCGCCGTCACCGTCAACGGGGTGACCACCCGGGCGACCATCCCACTCACCCGCCGCTAGCGCGGCGCACCGGGCGAGCGGCGGACGCGGGTGGCGCTCCCCCCACGCTCACCCCTCCGCATGCTCAGCACGCGGGTGGACCTGGACGCCAGAGGCGCAATTCGGCAGCGATAGCGCATCTGGCGTCCAGGTCAGGGGCGGGTGACCGTCAGCAACGGGCGACCGTCAGCAACGGGCGACCGTCAGCAACGGGCGACCGTCAGCAACGGGTGACCGTCAGCGGCGGGTGGACGTGGGGGCGACGGGCTAGAAGTCGCCCTCGGCGACCTGGAAGACGGTCAGGCCGAGGGCCCGCCACATCTTGACCACCTGCATCCGGTCGTCGAAGACCCCGACGACCCGGTAGCGGTCGCGGATCTCCCGGTCGAAGATCTCCCGCTTGACCACCGAGTCGCGTCGCTGGTCGCCGACGGCCCGCATGTGCAGGGCCAGGTATGGCACCCCGACGTGCTCGGCCAGCCACTGCTCGGTCGGCTCCCGGCAGGACGCGTCCCGCCCGGTGCAGAAGACCACCCCGTAGCCGGCGGCGTGCATGGCCCGGACCGCCGAGATGACGGCGGTGTTGGGCTGGTCCTCGCCGACCCGGGTCATGTCGTACGGGCTGCGCCCCGAGAGCAGCGCCACCGTGCCGTCGATGTCCACCAGGACGATCTCCGGTGCCTCCTCCGACGGCGGGCTGTAGACGGCCGCCGGCCCGCCCGGCTCGGCGGTCGGTACCGGCAGCGGCAGTGCCCGCCCGGCCAGGTAGCGCTCGTGCAGCCGCCGGATCGCCTCCTCGCCGACCCGGTCCTGCTCGGGCCGCTCGGCGTCGCGTCGGACGCACTCGTCCACCGGTACGTCGGTGAAGTCGTGCACCTCGAATGCGGCGCCGAACCGGGCGGCGAGCTGTGCCCAGTCCCGCACCGTCCGGGAGCGCAGGTTGGTGTCGTCGACGCAGACGTCCGCCCCGGCCCGTAGCAGCGCCTCGACCTGGGCCCGCTGCACGGCGGTGACCTGACCCTCGGCCCGCTGGGTGAAGAGCCGCTCGCCGTGCAGCATCCGGCGCAGGTCGTCCCGGTTCACCCGGACCACCCCGGGTTGCAGCTTCCGGGCGAAGGTGGTCTTCCCGGAGGCGGGCAGCCCGCGGGTGACGATCAGTCGGGTCATGTCTCTCCTTGCTCCGCTCGTCGCCATCATGATCCCTGTCGAGCGAGCTTCCGCACGGACCTCGGGACCGGTTCACCCCCGGTGCTGAGGCGTCCAGTCCGCCGAAGGCCGGGCCTGCTGCCAGAGCCGCGGGCGGTAGTCGCGGCCGTCGAGGCGCAGGAAGAGGAGGGCGCGCTCCGGGTGCCGGCCGACCCGCTCGGCGAAGTCGCGCCGGGTCCATCCGGCCGGCAGCCCGGCCACGAGCTCACCGTACGCCTGCTCGATCTTCGCGGCCCGGGCCTCGACGGTCGCGGTCAGCTCGGCCCCGACGGAGGAGACCCAACGGTGGAACTCGTCCGGCAGCGGCGCTACCCGGGCCGAGAGGTCCTGCCCGGTGACCAGGTACTCCCAGACGACCCGGGCGTTGAGCCCGAAGGTCAGCCGGTGCAGCAGGAGGTACTCCGGATATTTGATCTTGACCCGCTCGTCGGTGTCCGGCCAGTGCACCACCAGCCCTTCCCGGCCGTCCCGGACCGGTGCGGCCAACGCCTCGGCCAGGGTGCGGTAGGGCAGCCGCTCGACCACCGGACCGGGCCAGCCCGGCACCGTCTCCGGGCCGGAACTGCGCCCGGTGGCGATCTCCACGGTGCCGAGCAGCACCAGGTCGTCCAAGTTGTCGTAGTCGAGCACGATCCGGTTCGCCGGATAGACGATCTCGACGAGCACGGTGGACGTCACCACGGGGTGTGCCTTCCGGGATGGGAATGCGGGAGGGAGGAGTGACGTTATCCGTCACGGAATCAGGTGTGCAGCCCGATTTCGTTGGCGGTCCGCCGCCATGGCACACTGGTCAGTCGGCCACCGGTTCCGGTTCACGCCCGAGTCTGTCACCGCCCCGCGACGCGCGTGTCGCGGCCGACGGACGCCGACGGCGACCCGGCGACCATCCACGAAAGGACCGAGGCGACATGAAGCCCAACATCCACCCCGAGTACGTGAGCACCGAGGTCACCTGCTCGTGCGGCAACACCTTCACGACCCGCAGCACGGCGAAGGGCGGCTCGATCCACGTCGAGACCTGCAGCGCCTGCCACCCGTTCTACACCGGTAAGCAGCGCGTGCTCGACACCGCCGGCCGGGTCGCCAAGTTCCAGCAGAAGTACGCCAAGGTTCAGGCCAAGAAGGCCAAGTAGCCGCGTCGACGGCGCCCGCCTCCGGTTCGTCGCCGGGGGCGGGCGCCGTCGTGCCGTTTCCCGGCCCTTTCCACCACCCGTGTTCGAAAGCAGAGGGAGTACGCGCATGAGCGGCGATCGGCTGGCCGGCCTTCTCGACGAGTACGCGGAGCTGGAGCGGCGGCTCGCCGACCCGACGATCCACGGTGACCAGGCCACCGCCCGCCGGGTGGGTCGCCGGTTCGCCGAGCTGACCCCGCTGTACAAGGCCGCCGGCGAGCTGGAGCAGGCCCGTGCCGACCTCGCCGCCGCCCGCGAACTGGCCGCCGAGGAGCCGTCGTTCACGGCCGAGGCGGAGTCGCTGGCCGCGGCGCTGCCCGCCCTGGAGGCCCGGCTCGCCGAACTGCTCATCCCGCGCGACCCGCATGACGGCAAGGACGTCATCCTGGAGATCAAGGCCGGCGAGGGCGGCGAGGAGTCGGCGCTCTTCGCCGGTGACCTGCTCCGGATGTACCTGCGGTACGCCGAACGGCACGGCTGGACGACCGAGGTGCTCGACGCGCAGGACTCCGACCTGGGCGGAGTGAAGGACGTCTCGCTCGCGGTCAAGGCGAAGGGCGTGCCGGAGGGCGGCAACGGGGTCTGGTCCCGGCTCAAGTGGGAGGGCGGCGTGCACCGGGTGCAGCGGGTGCCGGTGACCGAGTCCCAGGGGCGGATCCACACCAGCGCGGCCGGCGTGCTGGTGCTGCCGGAGGCCGAGGACGTCGACGTCACCATCGACCCGAACGAGCTGCGGATCGACGTGTTCCGGTCGTCCGGGCCGGGCGGGCAGTCGGTGAACACCACCGACTCGGCGGTGCGGATCACCCACCTGCCGACCGGGATCGTGGTCTCCTGCCAGAACGAGAAGTCCCAGTTGCAGAACCGGGAGCAGGCGATGCGGATCCTCCGGGCCCGGCTGCTCGCCAACGCGCAGGAGCAGGCCGACGCCGCCGCCTCGGACGCCCGCCGCTCCCAGGTGCGTACCGTCGACCGGTCCGAGCGGATCCGGACGTACAACTTCCCGCAGAACCGGATCACCGATCACCGGATCGGCTACACGGCGTACAACCTCGACCTGGCCCTCGCCGGAGAGCTGGACGGTGTGCTGGACGCGCTGGCCGAGGCGGACCGCTCGGCCAGGCTGGCTGGCGAGACGGAGCTGGCCCGCCGCTGAGCCCCGCCCGGCCAGGCTGGCTGGCGAGACGGAGCTGGCCCGCCGCTGAGCCCCGCCCGGCTCGCCGGGCGGGCCGCACTCACGGCGTCGTCGCTGTCCTGGCCGGCGGCATCTTCCGGCCGGCGAGCTCGAAGGCGCGGCGCAGCGCGTCCCGCAGCCCGGCGCCCGAGCCGTGCACCTCGGCGAAGCCGACGCTCACCCCGACCGGGGCGTCCGGGACGATCGACTCCCACTCCTCGGCGGCGACCGCCGCACTGATCCGCCGGCCCACCTCGCCCGCCTCGGTCATCCCGGCGCCGGGCAGCACCACCACGAACTCGTCGCCGCCGTACCGGGCCACGAAGTCGCCGCGTCGCATCACCCGGTTGATCACCCCGGCGATCCGTTGCAGGACCAGGTCACCCGAGTGCCGGCCGTGCGAGGCGTTCACCGCCCGGAAGCCGTCGAGGTCGACCACGCCGACCGCCGCCCGCTCGCCCCGGGCGACCATGGCGGCGACGTACCGTTCGAGCCGGCGGCGGTTCGGCAGCCCGGTGAGCGGATCGGTCAGCGCCTCGCCCTCGTGCCGGGCCGCCTCCCGACGCATCTCCTCGTGCTCGATCCGGGCCGCTATGCCGTCCACGTAGACGTCCCGGAGCCGGTCGTTGCGCTGGGTCGCCAGCCGGAACGCGTACCGGTCGGCCCGGTGCGCCGCCGCGTGGTCGCCGAGCCCGGCGTAGGCCAGGCTGGAGAGTCGGGCGTGCTCGGCCGCGCCCAACGTCTCGGCCGAGACGTGCACGGTCTCCAGCCGGGACAGCGCCTCGGCGGGGCGACCGGCCGCGATCGCCAGGCACGCCCCGCCGAGCTGCCGCATGTCCCGGGCCCGCGCACTGTCCCCGCCGTTGCCGAGCAGCCAGTCGGGGTCGAGCTCCGGCACGGCCGGCCGGCCGGCCGTGCCGCCGAGGGCGGCCTGCCGGGCGAGGGCGTACCCGTACGCCGCCCGGCTGCTCGGCCGGACCCGGCCCGCGGTGCCGGCCTCGACGAACCGTTCCAGGTCCGCGCCGACGTCCCGGAGCACCCGCAGGCAGCCGTCGCTGTCCCCGTGGTGGTCCAGCGCCACCGCGTTGCGCAACCGGATGCCGGGCGCCGCGAAGGTCTCCTGGGGTATGCCGACGGCCAGCCCGAGCCGGCGGGCCCGCTCTATCGCGCCCAGCGCGTAGCCGTGGAAGCTGAGGTAGGAGTAGGCCATCGCCAGGTCGTGCCAGCCCCAGGCGGTCTCCCGGTCGGGCTCCTCCACCGAGCCGAGCGCCCGGGCGCCCCGGACCAGGTGGGTGACGCAGCGGTCCAGCGCGCCCTGGTTCTGCGCGGCGAGCGCGGCCAGGGCGTGCAGGTGGCCGTGCAGGTACGGCTCGGGCAGGTCCCGGGCGGCGTCGAAGGCCAACTCCACCGATCGGGTGTACTCGGCGGTCCGGCCCAGGTTGAGGATCGCGGAGAGCCGCTGGAGCAACGCGTCGGCCCGGGAGTACGGGTCGTCGGTGGTGCCGATCACCCGCTCGAAGATCAGACAGGCCTCGGCGGATCGACTGCTCTCCATCAGGGAACGGGCGTGTCTCAACTCCTCGGCCCGGTCACCGACCCGGTCGAGCCAACTCACGCACAACCTCCATCGCTTCGCCAGCCAGCCCCCGTCGGAGTGAAGGAGTCGGCAGGTCGCCCGGAGGCACGGTGCCCTCCGGGGACGCCCGGCCGGTCCGAGCACCCAGTCGTTCCGGGGTGGAAACGCGCCCGCGACGCGATGATTCCCGGCCGACGTCCCATGATTATGTCGTGACGCGTATTCCCCGGCACCCCCCTGCGGCGACAGAGCCGACCCGACCCTCGGTCGCGCTCGCGGCGGCGACGTCCGCGCTGGCCCGGGCCGGTGTCGGCCCGGCCCGCGCCGAGGCGGAACTTCTGCTGGCGTACGTCCTCGGCGTGTCGCGCGGTGCGCTGGCCGTGGCCGGCCCGCTCGGTCCGGAGCAGCGGGACCGGCTGGCGGAGCTGGTCGAGCGACGTACTCGGCACGAGCCGCTGCAGCACCTGCTCGGCTCGGCCGCGTTCCGGTACCTGGAGCTGGCGGTCGGGCCGGGGGTCTTCGTCCCGAGGCCGGAGACCGAGTTGCTTGCCGGCTGGGGAGTCGAGCAGGCCCGGCGGGCCGGTGTCGACCCGGCCGGCGGCGGGCCGGTGGTGGTCGACCTGTGCAGCGGCAGCGGTGCGATCGCGCTCTCGGTCGCCGCCGAGGTGCCCGGGGCCCGGGTGGTCGCGGTCGAGCGGTCCGCCGCGGCACTGGAGTGGCTGCGCCGCAACGCCGCCGAGCGGGCCGGTGCCGGTGACCCGCCGATCGAGGTGGTGGCCGGGGACGTGGCCGACCCGGAACTGCTGGCCGGGTACGTCGGGCGGGTGGACGTGCTGCTCTGCAACCCGCCGTACGTGCCGGACGGCACCCCCGTACCGCCGGACGTGGCCGGACACGACCCGGCGGACGCGGTCTTCGGCGGCCCGGACGGGCTCGCCGTGATCCGGCTGGTGCGGGACCGTGCCGCCCGGCTGCTGCGCCCGGGCGGGGCGTTCGGGGTCGAGCACGACGACACGCACGGTACGGCCGTTCCCGAGCTGCTGCGTGCCGACGGCCGGTTCGTCGGGATCGAGGAGCATCCGGACCTGGTCGGGCGGCCCAGGTTCGCCACCGCCCGCCGCGCCGACGCCCGTTCGTGACCGGCTGGAAGTCCCCGTGCCACGGTGGGCGCTCCGGCGTGGCAGACTGGCTCCCCGTGATGCTCTACGACTGCCGGTCGGTGGCGGACCGGGACCGAGGCATCGCCGCGGCCGTCGAGGCGGTCAAGAACGGCGAGCTGGTCGTGATCCCGACCGACACGGTCTACGGGATCGGCGCGGACGCCTTCACCCCGTACGCGGTCAAGGCGCTGCTCAACGCGAAGGGCCGGGACCGGCAGCATCCGCCGCCGGTGCTGGTCGGCTCCCGGCGGACGCTGGACGGGCTGGTCTTCATGCTGCCGAGCAGCGCCCGGGACCTGGCCGACGCGTTCTGGCCCGGTGCGCTGACCATCGTGGTCGAGCACTCGCCCAGCCTGCAGTGGGACATCGGGGACACCGGCGGCACCGTGGCGGTACGCATGCCGCTGCACCCGGTCGCCCTGGAGGTGCTCCGGGAGACCGGCCCGATGGCCGTCTCGTCGGCGAACAAGACCGGCCAGCCGGCGGCGGTGACCGCCGAGGAGGCGCGCGAGCAGCTCGGCTACGCGGTCCGGGCCTACCTGGAGGCCGGGCCGTGTCCGGAGCCGGTGCCGAGCACCATCGTCGACGCCACCGGTGAGGTGTGCCGGGTGCTGCGCCAGGGCGCGATCCCGCTGGAAAAGCTCCGGGACGTCGTGCCCGACATCCAGGGGGCACCGGACATCCAGGGGCGGGTGTCCTGAGTGCCGCCCTTCACGGTCCTGCACGTCTGCCTGGGCAACATCTGCCGGTCGCCGATGGCGGAGCGGCTGCTCGCGCTGGCCGTACGCGAACGGCTGGCCCGGCGGGGAGCGGCGGACCCGGACGACGTCGACCGCCTGGTGCACAGCCACAGCGCCGGCACCGGCGGCTGGCACGCGGGTGAGGAGATGAACCCGCCGGCCGCCCGGCAGGTGCGGTCCCGGGGCGGTGACGCCGCCGACTTCGGCGCCCGCAAGCTCCGCTCGGAGCACATCGACGCGGCCGACCTGGTGCTGACCGCAACCGCCGACCAGCAGGAGTACGTCGTGGCGCTGCGGCCCGACGCCGCCGACCGCACCTTCGTGCTCGGCGAGTTCGGCCGGCTGCTGCCCACGGTGGACGCGGCGGCCCTGCCACCGGCCGACGTCGCCGATCCGGACGCGGTGCACGCCCGGGGTACCGCCCTGGTGGCCGCGGTGGCGGCGGCCCGGAGCGGCTCGTCCCCGCTGCCCGGCGACGACCTCGACGACCCGTGGGGCCGGGGCGACCAGTGCTTCAGCCGGGTCGCCGACGAGATCGAGGAGACGGTCGGGCCGCTCGCCGCCGTGCTGCTGCCCTGACCGCACGCCGCCGCCGGAGTCGGTGGCGGGGCCCGCGGATCTCCGCTCGACCGCACCGCCGCGGTCACTCCGACCGTCGTCACTCCGACTTGTGAATCTGAGCCGGTTTGTCGGGAAACGGGTGCGCCGCCCGGAATCAGCCGTCAGGCTGACGTGGTCCCCGAGCCCGGTCGAATCGTCCGGGTCGCGTCGATCGCTGTCCCGCCCGGGAGGTACGCATGCTCCGGCTGCGGCTGAGCCAGCTCTGGACCCTGACCCTGGCCGGCATCCTGGCCGGGACGATCCTGGCCGCGGCCGCGCTGCCGGCCACCGTACTCGCGGCGGTGGGGCTGAAGTCGATCGGCGCCCGCTACGAGGACCTGCCGCAGGACCTGCGTACCCCGCCGACCGCTCAGCGCTCCTATCTGTTCGCCAGCGACGGCCGTACCCCGATCACCTCGTTCTACGACGAGAACCGGACTAACGTGCCGCTGTCCCAGGTGGCCGAGGTGATGCGGCAGGCGACGGTGGCGGCGGAAGACGCCCGGTTCTACTCACACGGCGGCGTCGACCTCAGGGGCGTACTCCGGGCCGTGGTGGCGAACCAGGTGGGTGGCGAGGTACGTCAGGGTGCCTCGACGCTGACCATGCAGTACGTCCGCAACGTACTCAAGAGCGACCCGGGGTTGACCGCCGAGCAGCGCGCCGAGGCGACCGAGACCAGCCCCGGACGCAAGATCCAGGAGATGCGGTACGCGCTCGCGCTGGAGCGCCGGCTCAGCAAGGACGAGATCCTCGGCCGCTACCTCAACATCGCCTACTTCGGTGCCGGGGCGTACGGCGTCGCCGCCGCCAGCCAGCGGTACTTCTCCAAGCCGGCCAGCCAGCTGACGCTGGCCGAGGCCGCCCTGCTGGCCGGGCTGCTCCGCTCGCCGGAGACGGACAGCCCGATCGGCGGGAACGCCGACGCCGCCCTGGCACGCCGGGGCTACGTGCTGGGCCAGATGGCCGAGACCGGGGTGGTCCCCGTCGAGACCGCCACCCGGGCCCAGGCGGAGCCGATCAGGCTGCGCCCCGGTGCCGAGCCGAACGACTGTGCCGGCATCCCGGACGGGCGTTCCGACTGGGGCTTCTTCTGCGACTACTTCCGGCAGTGGTGGAACGCGAACCCGGCGTTCGGGCTCACCGTCGACGAGCGGCAGCGGACGCTGCGCCGGGGCGGCTACCGGATCACCACCTCACTCGACCCGGCGATCC
Organism: Plantactinospora sp. B6F1; assembly: GCF_040120695.1. Lineage (NCBI taxonomy): Bacteria > Bacillati > Actinomycetota > Actinomycetes > Micromonosporales > Micromonosporaceae > Plantactinospora > Plantactinospora sp. B6F1. The sequence continues at coordinate 95,271 of NZ_JBEEAC010000004.1, forward strand.
AGGCCACCGCGCTGCGGCAGATCCTGACCGTCTACGACTACTCCGACCGCCGGGCCGCGCCGATGGCCGTGGTGCAGCCGGGCACCGGCCGGGTACTGGCGCTCGCGGTCAACCGGCACTACTCGCTCGACCCCAACCCGCCGGGGCAGCGCAACCATCCGAACACCGTCAACCAGTTGATCGCCGGTGGCGGCGGTATCGACGGCTACCAGGCGGGTTCGACGTTCAAGATTTTCACCCTGCTCGCGGCGCTGGAGCAGGGGATGCCGCTCAGCGCCGGCTACGTGGCGCCGTCCCAGCTGGTGACCAGCTATCCGATCGACGGGCCGCGGGCCTGCGGCGGCTACTGGTGCCCGGCCAACGCCAACCCGGCGTGGATGAACGGCTACCGCACCATGTGGACCGCCTTCGGCCGGTCGGTCAACACCTACTTCGTGGCGCTGCAACAGCGGATCGGTGCGGACCGGGCGGTACGGATGGCCGAGCGGCTCGGCATCGTGTTCCGGGCCGACAGCGACGCCCGGCTGGCCACGTACGGGGCGAAGGGCTGGGGGGCGTTCACCCTCGGCGTCTCCGCCACCACCCCGCTGGACCTGGCGAACGCGTACGCGACGCTGGCGGCCGAGGGAAGGTACTGCAAGCCCTTGCCGGTGCTCTCGATCGTCGACCCCGCCGGTCGGGCGCTGCCCGGCGCCGCGCCGAGCTGCGGGAAGATGCTCCAGGTGGAGGTGGCCCGGGCGGCGACCGACGCGGCCCGTTGCCCGGTCGGCGGTCAGTCGGCGTACGCCCGGTGTGACGGCGGCAGCGCTCCGGAGGTGGCGAGGATCCTCGGTGACCAGCCGGTGGCCGGCAAGACCGGCAGCGCCGAGGGGTACGCCACGGAGACCTTCGTCGGGTTCACCCCGCAGCTCGCCGCGGCGGCCATCGCCGCCAACCCGGACGACCCGAGCGACGCGGTCGGCCAGGCGGTGCAGCGGAAGGTCATCGCCGCGGTCGCCACCACCCTGGCCAGCGCGCTGGCGGGCAAGCCCCGGCGGGACTTCACCCCGCCCGGTCGGGAGATCGCCCTCGGCGACGGCCCGGGTGATCTCGGTCCCGCCCCGGCCGGCCCGGGCCCGGACCCGTTCGCCCCGGCGCCCACTCCGGTCCCGCCGGTGCCCGTTCCGACGCCGCCGGCCCCGGCGCCCACCGCCGTGGTACCCCGACCGACGCTCCCGGCGCCGCCCCGGCCCACGGCCCCCGGGCCACGTCCGGTACGCCCGGTGCCGACCGCACCCGGCCCGGCGGTGGTCGTGCCACCGACCCCGCCCGCACCCCGCTGACCGGCCCTGACTCGCAGGAGCGCGCCGGCAGGTCGTCGGGCGGCATCCCGGGCACCCCCATAGACTCGGACCTGGCCCAATGCCGAGCGTGACGAGAAGGTGCCGGGGTGAGCGAGCTGACCGAACGGGTGGGGCGGCCCGGTGCCGGCGAGCCGGCCTTCTGGGGGCCGGACTTCGACGAGCTGACCGGGACCGACCCGGAGATCGCCGAGGTGCTGCTGGACGAACTCGACCGGCAGCGCGGCGGGTTGCAGTTGATCGCCAGCGAGAACCTGACCTCCCCGGCGGTACTGGCGGCGCTCGGCTCCACCCTGAGCAACAAGTACGCCGAGGGCTATCCCGGCCGGCGCTACTACGGCGGCTGCGCCGAGGTGGACCGGGCCGAGCGGATCGGCATCGACCGGGCCAAGGCGCTGTTCGGGGCCGAGCACGCCAACCTCCAGCCGCACTCCGGGGCGAGCGCCAACCTGGCCGCGTACGCCGCGCTGGTGCAGCCCGGCGACACGGTGCTGGCGATGGACCTGCCGCACGGCGGCCACCTGACCCACGGCAGCCGGGTCAACTTCTCCGGCAAGTGGTTCGCTCCGGTCGGCTACCAGGTGCGCCGGGACACCGAGCTGATCGACTACGACGAGGTGCGGGAGCTGGCCCTGGCGCACCGACCCAAGATGATCATCTGTGGTGCCACCGCCTACCCCCGGCTGATCGACTTCGCCCGGTTCCGCGAGATCGCCGACGAGGTCGGCGCCTACCTGATGGTGGACGCGGCGCACTTCATCGGGCTGGTCGCCGGGCGGGCGATCCCGTCCCCGGTGCCGTACGCCGATGTGGTCTGCGCCACCACGCACAAGGTGCTGCGCGGGCCCCGGGGCGGGATGGTGCTGTGCCGGGCGTCACTCGCCGAGCGGATCGACAAGGCGGTCTTCCCGTTCACCCAGGGCGGGCCGTTGATGCACGCCGTGGCGGCGAAGGCGGTCGCGCTCCGCGAGGCGGCGTCTCCGGCCTTCCAGGCGTACGCTGCCCAGGTGGTTACCAACGCGCAGGTGCTCGCGGCCGCACTCGAAGCGGAGGGGATGCGACCGGTCTCCGGCGGCACCGACACCCATCTCGCCCTGATCGACCTCCGGGAGGTCGGGGTGACCGGCCGCGACGCCGAGGCGCGCTGCGACGCCGCCGCGATCACCCTGAACAAGAACGCCATCCCCTTCGACCCGCAGCGACCGATGACCGCCTCCGGCATCCGGGTCGGCACCCCGAGCGTCACCACCCAGGGCATGGGTGCGGAGGAGATGCGCCGGATCGCCGGGTTCATCGGACGCGCCGTGCGTACCGACCCGGCCGCACCCGGCGGAGCGGAGGCGCTCGCCGGAGTCGCCGCCGAGGTCGCCGATCTGGTGGCCGCCTTTCCCGCCTACCCGACCGCGGGACGGCGGCGGTGACCGCGCGGTCGCCGGGTCAGTGGCACGCGGTCCAGTCCCGGTTGCCGCATCTGCGGGCCACCCTGCTCGCCTCGGCGGCGCTGCTGGTCGTCGCCACGCCGGTCGGTTTCGGCGTGGCCGGCGTCGACGGCGGGGCCGGTGTGGCGGCCGGCGTGACGCTGGCCGTCGTCAGTTACCTGATCTCCGCCTACTCCGTGGCCTGGGCGGACTCGGTCCACCCTCGAATGATCATGTCGGTGGGGCTGGTCACCTATGCGGTGAAGATGGTCCTGCTGGGCATGGTGATGGCGGCGATCGCGACCACCGGCTGGTCCGGCCTGCTGCCGATGGGGGCGGGCATCATCGCCGGGGTGGTCGTCTGGACCGCGACCCAGCTGGTCTGGGCACTGCGATCGCCACTACCGTACGCCGGGCCGAGTGGTCGGTAGCGGCATTTTCGGAAGACCTCACCGTGTCGGTGGAACGACAGGTTCCATCCTGGCGGATCGGGAGTAACGTGAGCCGGGGTTGACGCGTCCCGGTCCTTCCCGCACCCGGTCGACGGTGTGCGGGGGTTGACGCGCACCCGCGATTTGCCGGCTGATAGTGTTCCGCACGTCATGGCCGATGACCTCCACCCCCGCAAGCCCGACGAGCCGTCGTCGGAGGGGGTCGCTGGTGCAGTCGTGGGTTACCTGCTCGCCGGGATCGTCGTGTGGGGCTTCCTCGGCTGGCTGGCGGAACGGTGGTTCGGGCTGCCGGAGGGCATTGGGATCGCGACGGGCATGATGGTCGGCGCGGCAGGAGCGATCTACCTGATCATGAAAAGGCTCGGCACCTAGCGCCAACCGGTGCCGGTCTTATCGAGTGCGGAGGATGACACGGTGAGCGGACAAGTGCTCGTCGCTGCGGGACTTCCCTGGCCCCCTGCCGTCGGGGACTTCTTCCCGCCCAACGTGGCGGGCCCCTGGGTCACCAAGTTCACCATCATGGTGTGGCTCGCCGTCGCACTGCTGATCGTCTTCTTCGCGGTCTCCTACCGTAGCCCGAAGCTCGTGCCCAGCAGGATGCAGTGGGTCGCCGATTCCATCTACGGCCTCATGCGGGACAGCGTCGCCCGAGAGCAGATGGGCGAGGTCGGCGTCCGGTTCGCTCCATACCTGACGGTGCTGTTCAGCTTCATCGTGCTGACCAACCTCTTCGGCATCGTGCCCCTGCTGCAGATCTCGCCGAACTCGCACATCGCGTACCCGATCGTGCTCGCCGCCGTCACCTACGTGCTGTACCTCTCCATCGGAGTCCGCAAGCACGGGTTCTTCAAGTACATGAAGATGAGCCTGATCCTGCCGGGCATCCCATGGCCGATGCACATCCTCGTGGTGCCGATCGAGTTCCTCCAGAACTTCATCAACCGACCGGTGACCCTCGCGGTCCGGTTGTTCGCCAACATGTTCGCCGGGCACCTGATCCTGCTGGTCTTCACCGTCGGCGGTTTCGTGCTGCTCGCCTCGGACAACATCTTCATCCAGGCGACGTCGTTCTTCTCCTTCGTGATGGCGATCCTGATGGCCTTCTTCGAGGTGCTGGTCGCACTTCTCCAGGCCTATGTGTTCGTCGTCCTGACGGCCAACTACATGGGGACCGCCCTGGCCGACGAGCACTGACCGGGCGGCGCCGGGCGGCGCCGCACCCAGCTTTCGACAGCGATTGTTCGTACGCGTGAGAGCCACGCGCCTACTAGGAGGAATCCTCGCAATGAGCGTCCTTGCCGAGATCAGTGGCAACATCAACAGCATCGGCTACGGCCTCGCCGCCATCGGCCCGGGTATCGGTGTCGCCATCGTCTTCGCCTCGTACATCCAGTCGAGCGCCCGCCAGCCCGAGTCCGCCGGATTCAACCGGACCTGGCTGGTCCTCGGCTTCGCCCTGGTCGAGGCGCTGGCGCTGTTCGGTCTGGTGCTCGCCTTCGCCCTGCCGTCGGGTAGCTGACCGTCCACCGGCCACCGGGAGGGGTCCAGATGTTGTTCTATGCGGCGGAAGGGCACAGCAGCCCGATCCTGCCCATCTGGCAGGAGCTCGTCGTCGGCACGATCTCCTTCGCGATCCTCTGCTTCGTGCTGCTCAAGTACGTCATGCCGCGCATGGAGGCGATGTACCAGGCGCGGATCGACGCGATCGAGGGTGGCATCAAGCGGGCCGATGCCGCTCAGGCGGAGGCGAAGGCACTGCTGGAGCAGTACCGGGCACAGCTCGCCGAGGCACGGTCCGACGCGGCCCGGATCCGGGACGACGCCCGCGCCGACGCCGAGGGAATCCGCGCCGACGTGCTCGCCAAGGCCCGTGAGGAGTCGGATCGCATCATCGCGGCAGGGCGGGAGTCGCTCGCGGTCGAGCGGCAGGCCATCGTGCAGGAACTGCGGACCGAGGTCGGCACCCTCGCGGTCGACCTGGCCAGCAAGATTGTCGGTGAGTCCCTCGCCGACGAGGCGCGCCGCCGGGGCACGGTGGAGCGCTTCCTGGCCAGCATCGAGGAGACCTCCGTCGGCGGCTCCACGGTCGGGGCGCGCTGATGCAGGCCGCCAGCCGGGAGTCGTACGCCGCCGCACGGCAGCGTCTCGACACGTACGCCGGGGACGCCGAGCCGGCCGGGCTCTCCGCGGTCGGCGACGAGTTGGGCTCGGTCGCCGACCTGCTGCGTCGCGAGCCACGGCTGCGGCGGGCGCTCTCCGACCCGGGTCGGTCCGGCGAGGACCGGGCCGACCTGCTGGGCAACCTGCTCGGCGACAAGGTCGGCACGGACGCCAGGGATCTGCTCGCCGTGCTGGTGACGGGGCGCTGGTCGGCGCCGTCCGAGCTGCTGGAGGCCACCGAACGGCTCGGGGTGGAGGCCCTGCTCGCCAGCGCGGGTCGCGCGGGGGCGCTGGGCGAGGTGGAGGACGAGCTGTTCCGTTTCGGGCAGGTGGTCGCCGCCAACCCGGACCTGAGCAACCTGCTCTCCGACCCGATCGCCCCGGTGGCGCAGCGGGCCGAGTTGACCAGGGCGCTGCTCTCCGGCAAGGCCGGGTCGGTGACCATCCGGTTGGTCCAGGTGGCGCTCGCCGGGTTCGGTGGGCGTTCGTTCTCGGGCGCACTGACCCGGCTGGTCGAGCTGGCCGCCGACCGGCGGGACCGACAGGTGGCGTACGTCACCGTGGCGGCCCCGCTGGCCGAGGAGGACGAGCGCCGGTTGGGGCGCAGGCTCGCCGAACTATACGGTCGAGAGGTCACCGTCAAGCAGACGGTGGATCCGGCCGTGCTGGGCGGGCTGCGCGTCCAGATCGGGTCCGATCTCTACGACGGCACGATCCTGCGCCGCCTCACCGACACCAGAAACGCGCTTGCGCGGCGCTGAAGCAACACCGACCTTTCGCGCAGCGCCGAGAAGACATCCACGCCGTTCCGGTTAACCGGGCCCTGAATAGAGGAAGAAGAGGATGGCCGAGCTGACCATCTCGTCGGAGGAGATCCGCGGTGCTCTGGAGCGCTACGTCTCCTCCTATTCGCCCGACGTCTCCCGTGAGGAGGTCGGCACCGTCGCCGACGCCGGTGACGGCATCGCCCACGTCGAGGGCCTGCCCTCGACCATGACCAACGAGCTGCTGGAGTTCGAGGACGGCACCCTCGGGCTGGCACTCAACCTCGACGTCCGGGAGATCGGCGTCGTGGTGCTCGGCGACTACGGCGGCATCGAGGAGGGTCAGCGGGTCAAGCGGACCGGCCGGGTGCTCTCGGTGCCGGTCGGCGACGCGTTCCTCGGCCGGGTGGTCAACGCGATCGCCCAGCCGATCGACGGCCTCGGCGAGATCACCAACGAGGGCTACCGCGAGCTGGAACTGCAGGCGCCGAACGTGATGGCCCGGCAGAGCGTCAACGAGGCGCTGCAGACCGGCATCAAGGCGATCGACGCGATGACCGCGATCGGCCGGGGCCAGCGGCAGCTGATCATCGGCGACCGGCGGACCGGCAAGACCACCGTCGCGCTGGACGCCATCCTCAACCAACGGGACAACTGGCGCTCCGGCGACCCGAAGCGGCAGGTCCGCTGCATCTACGTGGCGATCGGCCAGAAGGCTTCCACCATCGCCTCGGTGAAGGGCCTGCTGGAGGAGCAGGGCGCGATGGAGTACACCACCATCGTCGCCGCGCCCGCCTCCGAACCGGCCGGCTTCAAGTACATCGCCCCGTACGCCGGCTCGGCCATCGGCCAGCACTGGATGTACGCCGGCAAGCACGTTCTGATCGTCTTCGACGACCTGACCAAGCAGGCCGAGGCGTACCGCGCGGTCTCGCTGCTGCTGCGCCGCCCGCCGGGCCGTGAGGCGTACCCGGGTGACGTCTTCTACCTGCACTCCCGGCTGTTGGAGCGCTGCGCGAAGCTCTCCGACGAGATGGGCGGGGGCTCGATGACCGGTCTGCCGATCATCGAGACCAAGGGCAACGACATCTCCGCGTTCATCCCGACCAACGTCATCTCGATCACCGACGGCCAGATCTTCCTGGAAACCGACCTGTTCAACCAGGGTGTCCGGCCGGCGATCAACGTCGGTACCTCGGTTTCCCGGGTCGGCGGTGCCGCCCAGGTGAAGCCGATGCGGAAGGTCGCCGGCCGGCTCCGGCTGGACCTTGCCCAGTACCGGGAGCTGGAGGCGTTCGCCGCGCTCGCCTCGGACCTGGACAAGGCGTCCCAGGACCAGCTCAGCCGGGGTGCCCGGCTGGTCGAGCTGCTGAAGCAGACCAACTACCAGCCGCTGCCGGTGCACGAGCAGGTGGTCTCGGTCTGGATCGGCACCGAGGGCAAGCTCGACGACATCCCGATCGGCGAGGTCCGGCGCTTCGAGTCCGAGTTCCTGGAGTTCCTCCGCCACCAGTACAAGCCGACGATGCAGTCGATCGCGGACAACAACTGGGACGACGACATCATCAACGCCCTGAACGAGGCCGTCACCCGGTTTAAGCAGATGTTCCTCGGCAAGGAGGACGAGGTGCGAATCAACGAGGCACCCGCCGAGGCGATGGAGGGCGAGCAGGAGCGCGAGACCGTGACCCGGTACCGCGACAGCGCGCCGGCCCAGACCGAGAAGCAGTAGGGCTGACCGGTGGCTGCACAGGTACGCGTTCTTCGTCAACGAATCCGCTCGGCGAAGTCGATGAAGAAGATCACCAAGGCGATGGAGCTCGTCGCGACGAGCCGGCTCGCCAAGGCCCAGGGCCGGGTCGCGGCCTCGCTGCCGTACGCCCAGGCGATCACCGGCGTGCTCACCGCACTGGCATCCAACGCGGCCATCGACCACCCGCTGCTCACCGCCCGGCCGAAGATCCGCCGGGCCGGGGTGCTCGTGGTCACCAGCGACCGCGGCCTGGCCGGCGGTTACACCTCCAACGCGATCAAGGCGGCGGAGTCGCTGATCGCCCGGCTGAAGGACGACGGCAAGCAGCCGGTGCTCTACGTCATCGGCCGCAAGGGCGTCGGCTACTACCGGTTCCGGCAGCGCAAGGTGGAGGCGAGCTGGACGGGCTTCTCCGAGCAGCCGGGTTTCGCCGACGCCAAGCAGGTGGGCGAGACGCTGATCAAGGCGTTCGTCTCCGGCGCGGACGATCTGGAGGGCGGCGACCCGGGGATCGACGGCGTGCTCGGGGTCGACGAGCTGCACATCGTCTTCACCGAGTTCAAATCGTTGATGTCGCAGACTCCGGTGGTCCGGATCCTCGGCCCGATGGAGGTCGAGGAGCGTCCCCGCAGCGAGGCCGCGCCGGGGCTGCTGCCGGAGTACGACTTCGAGCCGGATGCGGACGCACTGCTGGACGCGCTGCTACCGAAGTACATCAACACGCGGATCTACGCGGCGTTGCTCGAGTCGGCGGCCAGCGAGTCGGCGGCCCGTCGTCGGGCGATGAAGAGCGCGACGGACAACGCCGAGGAAATGATCGAAAGTTACACCCGCGAGATGAACTCGGCCCGCCAGGCCGGGATCACCCAGGAGATCAGTGAGATCGTCGGTGGCGCCAACGCGCTGGCCGCGTCGGGAAGTGAAGTGTGATGACTGCTCCTTCAGAGACCAAGACCGCGACGGGCCGCGTGGTCCGGGTCATCGGCCCGGTCGTCGACGCCGAGTTCCCGCGCGATGCCATGCCGGAAATCTTCAACGCCATGCACGTCGACGTGACCCTCTCCGGGGGCACCAAGACTCTGACCCTGGAGGTCGCCCAGCACCTGGGCGACAACATGGTCCGGGCGATCTCGATGCAGCCGACCGACGGCCTGGTCCGGGGCACCGAGGTCCGGGACACCGGCTCGCCGATCACGGTGCCGGTCGGTGACGCGGTCAAGGGCCGGGTTTTCAACACGATCGGCGAGGTGCTCAACCTCAAGGAGGGCGAGACCTTCGAGGCGGCCGACCGGTGGCAGATCCACCGCAAGGCGCCGGCCTTCGCCGACCTGGAGCCGAAGACCGAGATGCTGGAGACCGGCATCAAGGTCATCGACCTGCTCGCCCCGTACGTCAAGGGTGGCAAGATCGGCCTGTTCGGCGGTGCCGGCGTGGGCAAGACGGTGCTGATCCAGGAGATGATCACCCGGGTCGCGAACAACTTCGGTGGTACCTCGGTCTTCGCCGGTGTGGGTGAGCGGACCCGTGAGGGTAACGACCTCATCCACGAGATGACCGAGTCCGGCGTCATCGACAAGACCGCGCTGGTCTACGGCCAGATGGACGAGCCACCGGGCACCCGGCTCCGGGTGGCGCTCTCCGCGCTGACCATGGCGGAGTACTTCCGGGACGTGAACAAGCAGGAAGTGCTGCTCTTCATCGACAACATCTTCCGGTTCACCCAGGCCGGTTCGGAGGTCTCCACCCTGCTCGGTCGGATGCCGAGCGCGGTGGGCTACCAGCCGACGCTGGCGGACGAGATGGGCGAGCTCCAGGAGCGGATCACCTCGGTCCGGGGCCAGGCGATCACCTCGATGCAGGCGATCTACGTGCCGGCGGACGACTACACCGACCCGGCGCCGGCCACCACGTTCGCCCACCTGGACGCCACCACCAACCTGGAGCGGTCGATCTCCGACAAGGGCATCTACCCGGCGGTGGACCCGCTGGCGTCCTCGTCCCGGATTCTCGCGCCGGAGTTCGTCGGTGCCGAGCACTTCGCGGTCGCCTCCGAGGTGAAGCGGATCCTGCAGCGTTACAAGGACCTGCAGGACATCATCGCCATCCTCGGCATCGAGGAGCTGTCGGAGGAGGACAAGCTCACCGTCGGCCGGGCCCGCCGGATCGAGCGGTTCCTCTCCCAGAACACGTACGCGGCCGAGGTCTTCACCGGCATCAAGGGCTCGTACGTGCCGGTCAAGGACACCGTCGAGGCGTTCCGGAAGATCAGCGAGGGTGAGTACGACCACTTCCCCGAGCAGGCCTTCTTCATGTGCGGCGGGCTGGACGACCTGGAGCGCAACGCCCGTGAGCTGATGAAGGAGTAGCTCCGGCGAGTACCCGCACGACAGCCGCACCGGCAGAACGCCGGTGCGGCTGCGTCGTTTTCACCCGCTGTTCTCCTTTTTTGGCGGATTTGGTCGCTCTTCGTCCGGTTCCGACGCTTTGGTTACCCGGCCTCGCCGGGTACCGTCGGGTGCGGCCCGCAACCCTCCGCTGACCGGCGACGTTCTGTCCAGTGGGCGATCCGGTGGCGGGTGCTACGAACGGAGTGTCTGGTGGGTGCAGGCGGCAGGGGCGACGGTCGGTCGGGTGACGGGACCCACCGGCGGCACCGGAGCAGGTCGCGGACGCCGCGCTGGGCCCGGGTCTGCACGATGCTCGGTGCCCTGCTGGTGTTCGTCAGCGGTGCCGGGCTGGTCGGCTTCGAGGCGGTGCTCGCCCGCTACGAGGGTGCGGTGCGGGAGGCGGACCTCTTCGGCGACGAGGCGGCCGGCGTGCTGCCGGAGAAGAAGTCGGACATCAAGGGTCCGCTGAACATCCTGCTGGTCGGGATCGACCCGCGAACCCCGGAGTGGGCGCCGCTGGCCGACTCGATCATGGTGCTGCACGTGACCGAGACGCTGGACTCGGCGTACCTCTTCTCGCTGCCCCGGGACCTGCTGGTGGAGATCCCGGCCTTCGCCAAGGCCGATTACGACGGCGGGACGGAGAAGCTGAACGCGGCGATGGCGCACGGCAGCAGGGTGCCCGGCGAGAAGCTGCCGAGCGCGTCCCAGGGCTTCGAACTGCTCTCCAGGACCGTCTCCGAGGTGACCGGAATCCCGCGCTTCGACGCCGGTGCCATCATCAACTTCAACGGCTTCCAGAAGATCGTCGACGCGATGGGCGGCGTCGACATGTACATCGACACGAACGTCAAGTCCGAGCACCGGCAGCCGAACGGCAAGATGCGGAAGCTGAAGCCGGGCGGGGGTGGTTACACCGGACCGCAGGCGGAGTACCGGAAGGGCAACGCGCACCTGTCGGGCTGGCAGGCGCTCGACTACGTACGGCAGCGGTACGGCCTGCCGAACGGTGACTACGACCGGCAGCGGCACCAGCAGCAGTTCGTCCGGGCAATGGCCGACCAGGCGTTGAGCAGGGACGTGGTGACCAACCCGATGAAGCTGGACAGGGTGATCCGGGCGGCCGGCGAGTCGCTGATCTTCAATGGTCGCGGTCACGACCTGGTCGACTTCGCCTTCGCGCTGCGGGGGCTCCGGTCGGACTCGATTCAGATGATCAAGCTGCCCGGTGGCGGGGTCACCCAGGGCGGCTCCTACCGGGGTGAGCGGTTCCAGCCGATCGCGGACGAGTTCTTCGCCGCGATCCGGGCCGGTACCGTCGACAGCTTCGTGATCGGCAACCCGGAGCTGCTGAACAGGGCCAGGTGACCGCCAACGCCGGCGCCGGCCCGGGGGCGGGTACGGCGGCCCGGCCGGTACCGGCGCCACCCGCACTCCGGATCCGGGACTAGTCTCTGCAACAGTTCCGCCTCTTCGGCCCGTCCTTATTGACGGGCGCGAGATTCGCAGGCTTGTCGCGGGCGCGAGATTCGCGGGCTTGTCGCGGGCGCGAGATTCGCAGGGCGCAACGGATGGAGACGCAGTGAGCGAGGGTGGCAAGGGCGCTGACCGGTCCACCGGACGCAGGGGTCGGCCGGACGGCGGCGTGGGGCTGGGCGACGACGGCCCGGTGGGCGACCTGTCGGGCGGCGGCGGACGGCGGATCCGGGAGGGGCGGCGCAGGAAGTCCGCCGTACCGACCTGGGCCCGACTCTGCACGATCCTCGGCGCCGTACTGGTGATGCTCAGTGGCGGCGTGCTGGTCGGCCTGGAGGCCGTGCTGGCCCGGTTCGACAGTGCGGTGAACGAGGACGACCTCTTCGGTGACGAGGCCGCGGGGGGAGCGGCGGAGAAGAAGTCGGACATCAAGGGTCCACTGAACATCCTGCTGGTCGGGATCGATCCGCGGAACCCGGAGACGCCGCCGCTGGCCGACTCGATCATGGTGCTGCACGTGACCGAGACGCTGGACTCGGCGTACCTCTTCTCGCTGCCCCGGGACCTGCTGGTCGACATCCCCCGGTTCCCCAAGGCCGACTTCTCGGGGGACCGGACCAAGCTGAACGCCGCGATGGCGTACGGCAGCCGGGTGCCCGGAAAGAAGCTGCCGAACGCGTCACAGGGCTTCGAACTACTCTCCCTGACGGTCTCCAAGGTGACCGGGATCAAGCGGTTCGACGCGGGCGCGATCATCAACTTCGGCGGCTTCCAGAAGATCGTCGACGCGATGGGTGGCGTCACGATGTACATCGACCAGAACGTCAGGTCGGAACACCGCCGCCCGGACGGTACGCACCGGACGTTGAAGCCCGGCGGTGGCGGCTACCTCGGCCCGCAGGCGCAGTACAAGAAGGGCACCCGGCACCTGTTGGGCTGGCAGGCGCTGGACTACGTCCGGCAGCGGTACCAGAAGAACGGGGTCAGCGACGGCGACTACGGCCGGCAGCGGCACCAGCAGCAGTTCGTCCGGGCAATGGCCGACCAGGCGTTGAGCAAGGACGTGGTGACCAACCCGCTCAAGCTGGACAGGGTGATCCAGGCGGCCGGCGATTCGCTGGTCTTCAGCGGCCGTGGACACAAGCTGATCGACTTCGGCTTCGCGTTGCGCAACCTGCGGTCGGACTCGATCCAGATGATCAGGCTTCCGGGCGGCAATATCGGTACCGGCAGCAACTACCGGGGTGAGCGGTTCGAGCCGATCGCGGCGGAGTTCTTCGCCGCCATCCGGGCCGGCACGGTCGACAGCTTCGTGATCAACAACCCGGAGTTGTTGAACAAGCTCAAGTGAGCGGCGCCGGGCCGGAGCCACCCGGCTGGGAGCGGCGGCGGGAGCCGGACTAGACTTCCCACAATCCCGCCGCCGCAGCAAGGAGACAGCGTGGCACAGCTTCAGGTCGAACTCGTCGCCGTCGAGGAAAAGATCTGGACGGGCGAGGCCGAGATGGTCGTCGCACGGACGACCGAGGGCGAACTCGGAGTGCTGCCGGGGCACGCGCCGCTGCTGGGGCAGCTCGCCGAGCCCGGCAAGGTGCGGATCAAGCTGGCCGGCGGCGAGCAGTTGACCTACGAGGTGAACGGCGGCTTCCTGTCGGTGACCGCCTCCGGCGTGACGGTCCTGGCCGAGAGCGCCAGCCCGGTGGCCGAATCCCCGAGCCGCTGACCCGAGACGTCGATGCTGGTCTTGCGTTGGATCGGAATCGGCGTCCTGGTGCTGCTCCTCGTGGTTGCGGCACTCTTCGCCAGACGGGCCCTGATGACCCGTTCCGGCGGGATCATCCGGCTCAGCGTGCGGGTCTCCACGATCCTCGACGGCCGCGGCTGGTCGCCGGGCTTCGCGCGGTTCGCCGAGAACGAACTCCGCTGGTACCGGATGTTCAGCTTCGCGCTCCGGCCGAAGCGGGTGCTCTCCCGGCGTGGCCTCGCGGTGGAGCGCCGGCGGCTGCCCGAGGGTCAGGAACGGCTCATCATGCCCGCCGACTGGGTGATCCTGCGATGTGTGAGCCACCAGGCGCCCGTGGAGATCGCAATGGCGAAGTCCACGGTCACCGGTTTTCTCTCCTGGCTCGAGTCCGCCCCTCCGGGGGCGGTTTCTCATTTGGTCCTGCGCGACTGAGGCGGAGCGGGTTCCGAATGGGCCCGCCCGGAGGACTGGCCGGGTCCGCCGCGATCCTGGATTGCCGGTTGCCGGCCGGGTCCGCCGCGATCCCGGCTGCCGGCCGGGTCCGCCGGACTACTGGACGGCCGGTTGCCGGACCGGTCGCCGGCAGTGGTAGACCACCGCGGGCGGTAGGTTCGCCCAGACGGTCCCGCCGACCACGACCTCCTCGAACAGTTCCCGGAGATTGCGGTGCAGCCGACGGGCCGGTGGCGACCAGCGGGCGTGCTGGTACGCGAAGGTGGTGAAGACCCCGCCGTCGGCGAGCGCGGCGACGACGGCGGTGAGGATCTCCCGTTGCCGCCGCGCGTCGAAGGCCGCCCAGGGCAGGCCGCTGACGATCACCTCGGCCGGCGGCAGGTTCCGTTCGGAGAGCAGTCCGGCCAGCGCTCGGGCGTCGGCCCGGAGCACGACGACCGTCGGATGCGCCCGTGCCAACCGGTCCGCGAAGGTCGGATTGATCTCCACCGCGAGGTGTCGGCCCTGACCGGCCAGCCGGCGCTGGATCACCCGGGTGAAGGCCCCGGTGCCCGGACCCAGCTCGACCACCAGCGGTTGTCCGCACCGGGGGATCGTCGCGGTGATCCGCTCGGCGAGCGGTGTTCCGCTGGGTGCGATGGCGCCGACCGCCCAGGGGTCGCGGGCCAACTGGGCCAGGAACGAGATCATCTCGGTGGGCACGGACCGAAGCTAGGCGAAATGATCAGTCGTCGATGTCATCCGGCCGGTCGGTGTACCGGCCATTCGGAGGATGCGCCGTGACCGGTGGCAGGAGTCGCAGCCAAAGATCCGGCTCCGTATCGTTGCCGGCGTGCGAGCGCGGCGGAGATGGTGGCCAGACGTGCTGATGGCCCTGGTCGGAGCTGCCCTCGGGCTGGCCACCCTGGGCTGGCCCGTGGTGCCGAGTGAGCCGCTGCCGCTGCTGGTGACGGTGGCCGCCGGGCTGACCCTGGTGGCGGTCCGCCGGTGGCCCTGGCCGGTGCTGCTGGTCGAGTGCCTGCTGCTCGGCCTGGCCAACTGGACCGCCCCGCTCGGCGGCAACGTCGCCCAGTTCGCCGCGCTGACCGCGCTCGGGATCATCGCCTACACCGCGAACCGGCCGGCCACCGCGGTGGCGCTGGGGCTGTCGTACCTGGCGTCGCTGGTCCACCTGCTCGGCCCGGACGGCGAAGGGCTGCTTCCCGGGCAGCAGGGGTTCGTCCAGCTGGCCGGCTTCCTCGGGATCTCCGTCGCCCCGGTCGCCCTGGCCCGCTACCTCGGCCGGGTGCGCCGGGTGGCCCAGTCGGCCGAGGAGCGCGCCCGGGAGGTGGAGGCACAGCAGGAGATGCAGACCCGGGCGGCCCGGCTGGCCGAGCGGGCGGCGATCGCCCGGGACCTGCACGACATCGTCGCGCACCACGTGGGAGCGATCGCGTTGCAGGCCGGTGCGGCACAGTACGCGGCCCGGCGTACCGGCCGGGTGGACGACGCCGTGCAGGCCCTCGGGGAGCTGCGGGTCACCGCCGGCCAGGTGCTCGACGAGCTGCGGGCGCTGCTGGAGGTGCTGCGTGACCCGGACGCGATCGTGGCGGGCGGGCCGCCGATCGAGCCCGAGCAGTTGATCATGGATGCGGAGCAGCGGGTCCGGGCGGCCGGGGTCGCGGTCCGGATGAACCTCGCCAGCGACGTCGGCGGGGCACCGCTGGTGGTGCGCACCACCGCCGCCCGGGTGGTGCAGGAGGGGCTGACGAACACGCTCAAGCACGCCGGACCGGGGGCGACCGCCTCGGTGGACATCCGGCCGAACGGCAGCGGCCTGCTGGTCGAGGTGCTCGACACCGGCCCGGAGCAGCCGCGACCCGCGCTGCTGCCGCCCTCCGGGCACGGGCTGGCCGGGATGCGGGAACGGGTCCGGCTGCTCGGCGGCACCCTGCTCGCCGGACCCACCGGCAGCGGTGGCTGGCGGCTCGCCGCGCACCTGCCGATCCGGGAGAAGACGCCGGCGATCTGCGCGAGCACGCCGACCAGGGCGGCCGACGCGGAGCCGACCGGGCGGCCCCGGTGACCGTACGAGTCCTCGTCGTCGACGATCAGGCCCTGGTCCGGGCCGGCGTGACCCTGCTGCTGCGTACCGCCGGCGGCTTCGACATCGTCGGCGAGGCCGGCGACGGACGGGAGGCGGTCCGGCTGGCCGGGCGGCTCCGCCCCGACGTGGTGCTGATGGACCTGCGGATGCCCCGGCTGGACGGCATCGAGGCCACCCGCCGGATCCTCGACCAGCATCCGGCGACCCGGGTGCTGGTGCTGACCACCTTCGCCGACGACGCGAACATCTACGGGGCGCTCGGCGCCGGGGCGATCGGTTACCTGGTCAAGGACGGCGCCCCGGAGGACCTGGTGGACGCGGTCGGCCGGGCCGCCCGGGGGGAGCCGCTGCTCGCGCCGGCCGTGTTGGCCCGGATCGTGCACCGGGCGTTGCAGGCGCACACCGAGGACCTCGAACGCGGCGCGGACAGCCTACGGCCGTCGAGGCACCGGCTGCTCAGCGGCCGGGAACGGGAGGTGCTGGCCCTGGTCGGCGCGGGCCTGTCCAACGCCGAGATCGCCTCCCGAATGCACCTGGGCGTCACCACCGTCAAGACGCACGTCTCGGCGGCGATGGAGAAGCTCGGGCTGCGCAACCGGGTCCAGGCCGCCGTGGTCGCGCACCGGCTCGGGCTGGTCGACGACGACTTCCGGCCGATCGGCCTGGCCGGGCCGGGCCGGGCAGCCGCCGGAGCCGGGGACTGAGCGGGCCGGTCACCGGGCGCGTCACCGCGCGGGCGTGGCGCAGAGTTCCACCTCGAACCCGGACCTGTCGGCCAGGTAGCCGGCGTAGTTCTCCGGCCCGCCGGCGTACGGGTGGCGGTCGGCGAAGAGCAGCGACCAGCCGTACCCGGGGGCCTGCGCGACCAGCCGGTCCACGGCGGCGGGCGGGCCGGCGTGAAAGGCCAGGTGGTTGAGGCCCGGCGCGAGCCGGTCGTGGCGCCGGGACGACAGCGCAGGGGACTCCTCCAGCACCAGGTAGGTCGGGCCGTGCCGCCAGGAGCGGCCGGCCGGCCAGCTCTGGTACGGCACCCAGCCCAGCTCGCCGAGCAGCCAACCCCAACCGGTGGTGGCCCGGTCGAGGTCCGGCACCCAGATCTCGACGTGGTGCAGGCCGCCAGGCGGGACGGGGGGCCGGTCGGGGGTCAGTCTGTCGGCGGCGTCGCCGGGCCCGGTCGGGTCAGCGCTGGCCACCCGGCACCCATAGCACATCTCCGGCCGGATTTGCGGTTCTCGCCAGGATGAACAGCAGATCCGAGAGACGGTTGAGATACTTTGCCGGGAGAGGGCTGGTTCGATCTGGTTCTGTGCTGACCAGGGCCCATGCCGAGCGCTCGGCCCGCCGGGCGATCGTGCGTGCCACGTGCAGCAGGGCCGCCCCCGGGGTGCCACCGGGCAGGACGAAGGAGTCGAGTTTGGCCAGTCGGGCGTTGTACCGGTCGCACCAGTCCTCAAGGCGCTGTACGTACTCCTCGGTGACCCGCAGCGGCGGGTACGCCGGCTCCGGCTCGACCGGGTTGGCGAGGTCGGCGCCGACGTCGAAGAGGTCGTTCTGGACCGTGCCGAGCACGGCGCGGAGGTCCTCGTCGAGCTGGCCGAGGGCGAGCGCCACGCCGATCGCCGCGTTGCACTCGTCCACGTCGGCGTACGCGCGGATCCGCGGGTCGGTCTTGGCGACCTCTTCGTTGTTGCTCAGCCTGGTCGTGCCGGCGTCGCCGGTCCTGGTGTAGATGCGGGTGAGGTGGACGGCCATGACGAACAGCGTACGGGCGTCGACGGCGGCCACGCCGGCCCGGCCGGAGCCGGCGGCGGTGCAGGGCTGGCCGGACGGCGCCGGGCCGGGTGGCGCCGACGACACTACGATTTGCGACGTGGACGTGATCAGGGTCAGCGGCGGCACCCGGCTGGAGGGCCAGGTGCACGTCGTGGGTGCGAAGAACTCCGCGTTGAAGCTGATGGCGGCGGCGCTGCTCGCCCCGGGGCGGAGTGTGATCACGAACGTACCCCGGATCACCGATATCGCGATCATGGCCGAGGTGCTGCGCCGGCTCGGCTGTGCGGTCACCTTCGGCGACGACGAGGGGGAGGGCACGGCGGACCGGGACGGCGGGCCGCCCCGGTCGTGTTCGGTGACGATCGACGTGCCGACGGATCCGGGCACCGAGGCGGACTACGACCTGGTACGCCGGCTCCGCGCCTCGATCTGCGTGCTCGGCCCGCTGCTGGCCCGGCGCGGGTACGTCCGGGTGGCGCACCCGGGCGGTGACGCCATCGGCTCGCGCGGACTGGACATGCACGTGGCCGGGCTGGCCCGGATGGGCGCGGAGATCTCCGGTGAGCACGGCTTCGTCATCGCCTCGGCGCCCCGGGGGCTGCACGGCGCGACGATCTGGCTGGACTTCCCCAGCGTGGGCGCCACCGAGAACCTGGTGATGGCGGCGGTACTGGCCAGGGGCGTCACTGAGATCGACAACGCCGCCCGGGAACCGGAGATCGTGGACATCTGCACCATGCTCAGCCAGATGGGTGCCAAGATCGACGGCGCCGGCACCTCCATGCTGCGCATCGAGGGTGTCGCCGAACTGCGGCCGGTCCGGCATGCCACGGTCGGCGACCGGATCGTCGCCGGCACCTGGGCGTACGCGGCGGCGATGACCCGGGGCGACGTCACGGTGACCGGCGTCAGCCCGGACTTCCTGGAGATCGCGCTCGACAAGCTGGTCTCGGCGGGGTGCCTGGTGGAGACCCGGTCCGACGCGTTCCGGGTGCGGTTGGACCGGCGCCCGACGGCGGTGGACGTGGTGACCCTGCCGTTTCCGGGCTTCGCCACCGACCTGCTGCCGATGGCGATCGGGCTGGCCTCGGTGAGCGAGGGGGCCTCGCTGGTCACCGAGAACATCTTCGACGGCCGGTTCATGTTCGTGAACGAGATGGCCCGGCTGGGTGCCGACATCAAGACCGACGGGCACCACGCGGTGGTCCGGGGCCGGGAGCGGCTCTCCAGCGCCCCGGTGCGGGCCACCGACATCCGGGCCGGCGCGGGCCTGGTGATCGCCGGGCTCTGCGCCGACGGGGTGACCGAGGTCTCCCACGTGCACCACGTCGACCGGGGTTATCCGGACTTCATCGCCGACCTGCGGAGCCTGGGGGTCGAGGTGGAACGGGCGACCGCTCCCGAAGAGCCGGCGTTCACGTTGTGACCGGGCGGCGGCCGGCCCGGTCAGCGGGCGGGCCCGGGCGGCGGCCGGCCCGGTCAGGGGTTGGGCCCGGGCTTCCGGGTCGGCTCTTCCGCACCGGGTCCGGTCGTCGCGAGCCGGCGCAGCGCGTCCGCCAGCCGCGCGAGGTCCAGCCCGTCGAGGTGGTCGACGATGTGCCGCCGGACGCTGGCCAGGTGGGTCGGATAGGCCGCTTCGAGCCGGGCCAGTCCGGCGCCGGTGAGCACCGCGTTCCAGCCTCGGGCGTCCTCGGCGCAACGGATCCGCTGGACGAAGCCCTGCTGCTCCAGTCGGGTGACGATCCGGGTCATCCCGCTGAGCGAGAGGTCGCAGGCGGTGGCGAGTTCGTTCATCCGCATCCGGCGGTCGGGCGCCTCGGAGAGGTGCATCAGTGCGGCGTACTCGTTGATCGACAGCCGTTGCTCGCGGGTCAGGTCGGCGTCCAGGGCCCGCGGCACGACGATGATCGCCCGGCCCAGCGCCCGGACGACGGCCTCCTCCGCGTTGTTCAACGGGGGCAACCCGGCTGTCATGGAGGAAACACTAGCACTACAGTTGCTTGACAAAGCAACTAGCAGGAGATCTGCCTGACGCGGTAAGCAGGTGCTTGCGCGGTTTCAGAGGGGAACGACAGCAATGACCAGAATCGGCATCATCCTCGGCAGCACCCGGCCCGGCCGCAACGGCGAGGCCGTGGCCCGCTGGGTGTACGACATCGCCAGCCAGCGCGGCGACGCCGAGTACGAGCTGGTGGACCTGCTCGACTACAAGCTGCCGCACCTGGACGAGGCGCTCCCGGCGAGCATGGGCCAGTACGCCAACCCGCACACCCTGGAGTGGGCTGCCAAGATCGCCTCGTTCGACGGTTTCGTCATCGTGACCCCGGAGTACAACCACTCCACCTCCGGGGCGCTGAAGAACGCGATCGACTTCCTCTTCGCCGAGTGGAACAACAAGGCGGTCGGGTTCGTCAGCTACGGCTCCGTCGGCGGCGCCCGCGCCGTCGAGCACCTGCGCCTGGTCGCCGGTGAACTGATGATGGCCGACGTACGGGCCCAGGTGGCGCTCTCGCTGCACACCGACTTCGAGAACTTCAGCGCCTTCAAGCCCGGCCCGCAGCAGGCGAACGCCCTCGGCGTCGTACTGGACCAGACCGTCGCCTGGAGCACCGCGCTCGCGCCGCTGCGCGCCGGCTGACCCGCCGGCTGACCCCCGGCGGAGACGTGCCGCCGGCCGGAATCGGTTACCGGCGGGTAGCGGCGGCCCGGCCGCCCGTTAGGGTGCTCTGCGAGGACACAATCCAGCCGAAGGAGTACGCACATGGCGGGTCGACTCGCGGTCATCGGGGCCGGTCTGATGGGTTCGGGCATCGCCCAGGTCGCGGCGCGTGCGGGGTGGCAGGTGACCCTGCGCGATCTCGACGACGCCGCCACCCGTCGGGGGCTCTCCGGCATCCGTACGTCGCTGGAGAAGTTCGCGGCCAAGGGGACCATCGGGGCCGACGAGGTCGAGGCGACCCTGGACCGGATCACCCCGACCACCGAGCTGGAGGCGGCGGCCGACGCCGACATCGTGGTCGAGGCGGTCTTCGAGCGGCTGGAGGTCAAGCAGGAGGTGTTCCGGGCGCTCGACCGGATCTGCGCGCCCGGCGCGGTCCTCGCCACCAACACCTCGGCGATCCCGGTCACCCAGATCGCCGCGGCCACCGACCGGCCGGAGTCGGTCGTCGGAACCCACTTCTTCTCCCCGGTGCCGATGATGAAGCTCTGCGAGCTGGTTCGGGGCTACAAGACCAGCGACGAGGCGCTGGCCAGCGCCCGGGCGTTCGCCGAGGAGATCGGCAAGACCTGCGTGGTGGTCAACCGGGACATCGCCGGCTTCGTCACCACCCGACTCATCACGGCCCTGGTGATGGAGGCGGTCAAGCTCGTCGAGTCCGGGGTGATCTCGCCGGAGGACCTGGACACCGCCTGCAAGCTCGGCTTCGGGCACGCGATGGGGCCGTTGGCCACCACCGACCTGACCGGCGCCGACGTGCTGCTGCACGCCACGCGGAACATCTACGCCGACACCGCCGACGAGAAGTTCTTCCCGCCGGAGCTGTTGCAGCGGATGGTCACCGCCGGTGACCTGGGACGGAAGACCGGGAAGGGCTTCTACTCCTACTGACCGGGCGGCGGCCCGGAAAAATCCCGGGAGATTTCGGGCCGCTGTCGATTCCGCCGTACCCCGGTTGTCGGTGAGATGGAGGGAGCCGCGAGGCTCGACGTACCGACAGCTACGGAGGGTCGGAATGACCAGGAAGTTCGAGGTCCGCTGGGAGGGCGGGCTCGCCGCGAGCCCGTCGCAGGCGTGGGACGCGATCACCGCGCGCACCGCCGGGTGGCTGTGGAAGATCGAGTACGAGCCACGGCTCGGCGGCACCGAGCGAGGGCTGAGCGATTCCGGCGGCACCGTGACGGCCTGGGAGCCACACCGCCGGTTCGGCACCCGGGCCGGGACCGACGACGAGGTCAACGAACTCGACTACCGGATCGAGCCGGGCCTCGTCGGCTGCCACCTGCGGTTCGTCCACCGTGGGGTCTTCGCCGAGGACTACGCGCGGAACCTCGACGCCTGCCGGCAGCACACCGCGTTCTACTACCACTCGCTCGGCGAGTACCTGCGGCACTTCGCCGGCCGGGACGCGGCGTACGTCTCGGCGGACGGTCCGGAGCCTTCCGGGCGGGACGGCTTCGCCACCGTACGCCGGGCGCTGGGCCTGCCATCGGAGGTCTCGGCCGGCGACCGGGTGACCCTGACCCCGGCCGGACTGCCACCGGTCGAGGGGGTGGTCGACTACGCCACCCCGGTCTTCCTCGGGGTACGCGGCGCCGACGCGCTCTATCGGTTCTACGGCCGGGACGCCTGGGGGTGGCCGGTCGGGGTGGCCCACCACCTGTTCGCCGACGGCGTGGACGAGGCGGCGGAGTCGGCTGCCTGGCAGGGGTGGCTGACCGCCGCCCTGTCCACGCCGGCCCCGTCCAGCCCGGCGGTGCCGACCGGGGCGGTGGCCTGATGCCCCAGTACGCGGTCCTCATCTACGAGCGCGAGACCCCGGGCGGGGTCGCCGACATCCCGCCGGAGGTGATGCGGGCGCACGAGGAGTTGCCCGATCGGATCGCCGAGCTGGGCGGCCGGATCGTCGCCGGGCTGGCGCTGGAGCCCAGCACCACGGCTACCGCGATCCGGGCCGACCTGCTGACCGACGGCCCGTTCATCGAGACCAAGGAGGTGCTGGCCGGGGTGTTCGTGATCGAGGCGCGCGACCTGGACCACGCCCTGGCGATGGCGCGACTGACCCCGGTCGTCGCCGGTGGGGTGGAGGTCCGACCGCTGGTCGGCTTCGACATCCCGGGTGTGACCTGAGCGCGGTAGCGGAAGCCGTCGCCGAGGCGCACCGTCGCGAGTGGGCCTGGGTGCTCGCCGCGACGGTGCGGGTGACCCGGGATCTCGACCTCGCCGAGGAGATGGTGCAGGACGCGTACGTCCAGGCACTGCGGACCTGGCCGCGCGACGGCGTACCCGACCGGCCCGCCGCCTGGTTGACCACGACGGCCCGGCGGGGCGCGCTGAACGCGCTGCGCCGGCGCCGGACGCTCGACGCCAAACTGCCGTTGCTGCTCGAACCGGAGGTGGCCGAGGTGGCAGAGCCGCAGACCATCCCCGACGACCGGCTCCGGCTGATCTTCACCTGCTGTCACCCGGCACTCGCGCTGGAGGCGCGGATCGCGCTCACCCTGCGGCTGGTCTGCGGGCTGCCCACCCCGGACATCGCGCACGCGTTCCTGGTCAGCGAAGCGACCATGGCCGCCCGGCTGACCCGGGCGAAGAAGAAGATCGCGGTCGCCCGCATCCCGTACGCGGTTCCGGCCGCCGCCGAGCTGCCCGGCCGGGTCGACGCGGTGCTCACCGTGCTCCACCTGCTCTTCAGCACCGGGCACACCGCGCGGGCCGGCGCGGAGCTGGTTCGGGACGAACTCACCGGCCGGGCGGTCGACCTGGCCCGGATGCTCCGGCTGCTGCTGCCGGCCGACCGGGAGGTCGCGGGGCTGCTGGCCCTGCTGCTGGTGCACCAGGCCCGCCGGGCCACCCGGACCGACCCGGCCGGCCGGCTGCTGCGGATCGAGGAGCAGGACCGGACCGCCTGGCACCGGGAGCTGATCGCCGAGGCGGATCGCCTGGTGGTGACCGCGCTCCGGGCCGGTCCGCCCGGCCGGTTCACCCTGCAGGCGGCGATCGCCGCGCTGCACGCCCAGGCACCGAGCTATCCGGAGACGGACTGGCCGCAGATCCGCACCCTCTACGACGAGCTGCTGCGGATCTGGCCGTCCCCGGTCGTCGCGTTGAACCGCGCGGTGGCGGTCTCGATGGTGGACGGCCCGGCGGCGGCGCTGGTCGAGGTCGAGGCGATCGAGCGGGACGGGCGGCTGGCCGGGTACCGCTATCTGCCGGCCACCAGGGCGGACCTGCTGCGCCGACTCGACCGGCACGCCGAGGCGGCCGAGGCGTACCGGGCGGCACTGGCGCTGGCCGACAACGCCGCCGAGCGGGAGTTCCTGGCCGATCGGCTGCGTGAGCTGCGGTGATCCGACAGACGCAGGCGGCGAAGGTGACCGCCGTGGCCGGTGAGGCTGTCCGTCCGGTGTGGGCCGAGCCGGGCTGTTACCCGTACCGACAGCGCGGTCCCGTGCCGGCTGCGGATCGGTTGGGACCACGGAGGTGACCTGGACGGCGAGATCCAGTACATCTTCTTCGACCATGCCGAACGCCATGGGCCGGAGCGGATGCTCTTCCCCGACGGCTCGTACCTGGAGCTGGTGGCGGAGGAGCGCCGGACCGCCGTCCGGGCCGTACTGCCGGGGTCGCTCGACGGGACGGACTGGGCCGAGGTCTACGACGGCATGGAGGAGGGCTGGCGGACCTTCCTCGAACAACTCCGCTTCCTGCTGGAGTGCCGGCCGCAGGGCCGTCGCCGGACCATCTACCTGACCGGTACGGCTACCGCTGCCGAAGCGCTGGCGATCGCCGACGCCGCCGGCGGCGCGGGGCGGCCGTGGCACGAGAGCCGTTACCAGCGGATGACCGTGTCGCCGTCCGGGCACCTGCTGGTGGTCGCGGGTCAGGCGCCGCTGGCAAGCACCGAGCCGGCGCCGAGCTCGCTCACCGTCGTCACCTACGGCCTCGACGACGAGGCGTTCGCCGGGCTGCTCGCCGAGTGGACGGCCCGCTGGGACGGCGTGGCCGGGGCCAGGGTGACCACGGTCGCCGGGGAGTCGACGCTTCCCGCGTCGGCCGGAGCCGACCTACACGCCGGCCAGGTACCGGCCTCACGAAGATTGCCGGTGTCGGCCGACCGGCCCCGGGGTCAGCCGTCGCGGCGGGCGGTCCAGCGGAAGGTGGTCAGGCAGAGCACCAGGCCGACCACGCACCAGAGGGCGAGGACCAGGGCGACCCGGCCGAGTTCGAAGGAGCCGGCCGGCTCCTGGGCGCCGAACGACTCGGGCAGGAAGACCGAGCGCAGCCCCTGGCACATCCACTTCAGCGGGAGGATCGCCGCGACCTGCTGCATCCAGCTCGGCAGCTCGGTGAAGACGAAGAAGACCCCGGAGATGAACTGGAGTACCAGGGCCACCGGGGTGACCGTGGCGGAGGCGCCCCGCCCGGTGCGGGGCAGCGAGGAGAAGGCGATGCCGCAGAGGGTGCAGGCGGTGATGCCGAGGACGGAGATCCAGAACAGGTCGAACCAGCTCCCGGCGGTCTGCGGCAGGGTGAGGTCGAAGAGCAGCACGGCGACGGTGAGCAGCAGTACGGTCTCGGCGACGCCGATCACCGCGACCATTATGATCTTGCCGACGAAGTACACCCACTTCGGCATCGGGGTGCCGCGCAGCCGCTTCAGCACGCCCCGGTCCCGCTCGATCGGGATCTGGATGGCCAGGCTCTGGAAGCCGACCGTCATCAGGCCGGTGGCGATCATGCCGGTCACAAAGTACTGCGTGAACCGGACCCCGCCGCCGATCTCGCCGGTGAAGATCGAGGCGAAGATCAGGATCATCACCACCGGGAAGAGCATGGTGAAGACCACGGACTCGCGGCTGCGCAGGAACTGACGTACCTCCAGCCGGCCCTGTCGCAGGCCGAGCGCGACGGGCCCGACCCGCCGGGCCGGTGCGGACGTCGCCGGCCTGCCGGCGGTCTGCGGTGCGGTGGTCGAGGTGCTCATCGGTGCCCGATCATCTCCAGGTAGACGTCCTCCAGGGTGGGCCGGGTCACGGTCAGCCCCGGCACCTCACCACCGAACCGCGCGGCCAGCTCCGTGACCAGCGCCGTCGGCGTCGCGCTCTCGACGCGCTGCAGCACACCCTCGGGGGTACGCCAGGAGACCGTGGCCAGCGCCTCCGCCCGGTTGCCGAGCCGGGCCGGGGCGGCCACCTCGACCAGCCGTCCACCGCTGATCACCGCGACCCGGTCGGCGAGCGCCTCGGCCTCGTCCAGGTAGTGCGTGGTCAGCACGATGGTGGTGCCGGCGGCGGCCAGGTCCCGGATCAGCTCCCAGAACCCGCGGCGGGCCTCCGGGTCGAAACCGGTGGTCGGCTCGTCCAGGAAGAGCAGTTCGGGCCGGCCGATGATGCCGAGCGCCACGTCCAACCGGCGCTTCTGTCCACCGGAGAGAGTGTGGGTGCGGGACCTCGCCTTGCCGGCCAGCCCGACCCGCTCGATCACCTTGTCTGGATCGTCCGGATCCGGATAGAAGCCGGCGAAGTGCCGCACCACTTCGGCCACCGTGAGGTCGTCGAACTCGCCGGTGCCCTGGAGCACGATGCCGACCCGGGACCGCCACCGCCCGTCCGCCGCGTCCGGATCGACGCCGAGCACGCTGACCTCGCCCGCGTCCCGGCGCCGGTAGCCCTCCAGGATCTCCACCGTCGTGGTCTTGCCCGCACCGTTCGGGCCGAGCAGGGCGAAGACCTCGCCCCGGGCCACCGCCAGGTCGACGCCGTCGACGGCGACCGTCCCGCCGTACGCCTTGCGCAACCCCCGTACGGAGATCGCGAGCTGCTCTGCCATGCGTCAACTATGCGTGACGGACCGTTCGTTCCGGCGACCGGGTCGGCGGCTCACCCGTCGGCCAGCACCTCCGACAGTGGCGCCGGGCGCAGCCCCCGGTCCCGCAGGCCGGCCAGGATGTGCGGCAGCGCCTCGTCGGTCATCGCCGCGTTCTCCTCGGTGACGTGCAGCACGACGATCGAGCCGGGCCGGACCTTCGACAGCACCGCGCGCACGATCGGCCGCCAGGCGGTGGCGAACGGATCCCCGCTGACCACGTCCCCGTCGACCACGGTCAGGCCGAGCGGGGCGAGCGCGGCCAGCGCGGCGGGGTCGTGGCAGAGCCCCGGAAACCGGAAGTACCGGGTCTGCCGGCCACCGTACGGCTCGATCAGCCGGAAGGTCCGGTCCACGTCCTCGGTCATCCGGGCGGCCGGCAGCCGGGGCAACCCGTAGCAGTCCCGGGTGAAGGCCAGGTGCCCGTACGTGTGGTTGGCCAGCTCGAACCGCGGGTTGCCGGCGAGCCGCCGGGTCAGCTCCGGATAGCGCTCGACCCACTTGCCGGTCAGGAAGAACGTCGCCGGGACCCGTTCCCGCTCCAGCAGGTCGACGACGCGCAGGTTGGCGTACGACCGGGCCCGGCCGGCGCGCAGGTTGCCGAGCATCGCGTCGGTCATGTCGGCGTCGAAGGTCAACGCCACCAGGTTGCCGGTACGTGGCCCGTGCGCCACCACCGGGGGCCGGGTGCCCGGCCGGGTGGTGCCGGGCCGGTCCGTGCCCATCGGCCGGGAGATGTCGCCGGAACGGGTCGGGGTGCTCGGCACGGTGCCCGGCCGCTGGCCGCCGGGTGTGCCGCCGGTCGCCGCAGTGGTGGCCGGACCCGGATCGGTCCGCGGCCGTGTCGCCGGAGCCGTGCCGTTGCCGACCGCCGCCGTGTCCTCGCGGACCGACGTGGTGCCGTTGCGGACCACGGTCAGCACGAGGACGAGTGCGCCGACCAGCGCGGCGGCGGTGACGGCGACCAGGGACACCCGAAAGATCTTCGCGAGCACCTGGCCGAGGATGCCAGCCGCGACGTGCCCGCGTGGCCCCGGGCGTCAGTACTTTGTCAGGGACCCCTCCCGGGCAGCGGCTCGGGCCGCTCGCCGCTCCGCCCGGCGGCGCCGGCGCCGCCGGACCACCCAGAGCACGACGAGGGGCACGAACAGCAGGAAGAGCAGGACCAGCACCGGCAGTAGGATCGCCGACAGCGAGAAGAACACGCTGGTCGCGTCCTCGGCGGTGCTCGCCACCGGGGCGCCGAAGCCGGCCGTACCGGCGTTGATCACCGGCCGGGCCGCGGCCTTGACCCCGTGTACGCCGAGCGCGATCAGCACCCCGATCACCACCGGCACCCACTGACTGGAGCCGAAGAACTGACCCGGGTCGCTGACCGTGACGGTCTCCGCCCCGGAACCCGCCCCGAAGGCGAGCCCACCGGCGGTCGGCCGGATGACGGTCTGCACCACGTCGTTGACGTGGTCGACCACCGGCACCTTGTCGGCGACCACCTCCACGGTGAGCAACACCACCAGGATGGCCAGTACCCAGCCGTTGGAGATCCATTGCCAGCCGCCGGGCAGGTTCACCACGTCGGTGTACCGGGCGAGCAGCCCCATGGTGAGCAGCGGAATGTACGCGTTGAGACCGGCCGATGCCGCCAGGCCGGTTCCGGTGAGGGCTTCCAGCACGGGTACCAGGATGGCATCGACGCGCCAGGACGGCGCGCCCAGCCGGTACCGACCCCTCGGCTACCCTCGTCGGGTGCGGTTGGTGATTGCGCGGTGCTCCGTGGACTACGTCGGACGACTCTCGGCACACCTGCCGCCGGCGACCCGGCTGCTGATGGTGAAGGCGGACGGGTCGGTCTCGATCCACGCCGACGACCGGGCCTACAAGCCGCTGAACTGGATGAGTCCGCCGTGCCGGCTGGAGGAGGCACCCGGGGTGTGGCGGGTGGTCAACAAGGCCGGCGAGGAGCTGCGGATCACCCTGGAGGAGATCTTCCAGGACACCTCGTACGAGCTGGGTGTCGACCCGGGACTGCGCAAGGACGGCGTGGAGGCGCACCTCCAGGAGCTGCTGGCCGCCAGCCCGACCGAGCTGGGCGAGGGGTTCACGCTCGTCCGCCGGGAGTACATGACCGCGATCGGCCCGGTCGACCTGCTCTGCCGGGACGGGGCCGGGGCGGCCGTCGCGGTCGAGGTGAAGCGGCGCGGCGAGATCGACGGGGTGGAACAGCTCACCCGCTACCTGGAGCTGCTCAACCGCGACCCGCTGCTCGCACCGGTCAGCGGGATGTTCGTCGCCCAGGAGATCAAGCCGCAGGCCCGGGTGCTCGCCACCGACCGGGGGATCCGGTGCGTGGTGGTCAACTACGACCGGCTGCGCGGCATCGAACGGGACGAGCTGACGCTCTTCTGACCAATGAACCTTTTTCAACCTGAACCGCGCGGCGCTCATGCACCGCGTCCGACCTTGCAGTCCGTCGGACCGCAAGGGGAGGTTGAAAAAGGTTCAATCAGGCCGGTGGGGGTCGGCCTGGTGCTCCGGTCACCTCCTGAAGAAAACTTTCAGAACCATCGATTGACTGCGTGGATTTTCGCCGCAATAATTGTCGTCAATATTGATCAATGTCGTTTCCCTTAACCCCCGAAGGGAGGACCGATCATGGCAGCTGTGACCGGAGAGGTGTCCTGGTTCTGTTGCGGCAGCGCCTGGGGCCCGTGCGCGTCGACCGGCCGGGGCGCCTGCGGCACCTGCACCTCCGGCAACTTCCAACACGCCTGGCCGAACGCCTCGGCCGCCTGCCTCGCGATCACCCGACCCGACGTCTGCGGCACCCCCCTCTCGCGTCGGACCTGCGGGTTCGTGCACTACACCACCAACCTCTGCAACGGGGCCCGGGTCGGCACCTCGATCGCCGACTGCGGGCCGCAGACCGACCTGTTCTGCGGCGAGCGCGCCTGCTGCGGCTCGGCCTGCGGAACCAACCGGATCATCGATCTGACCCCGGCGGCGTACAGCGCGATCGCCAGCCTGTCCACCGGGCTCCGGCCCTGCTCTGTCGACACGGTGTAGGGAGGAGCCACGATGACGACCACGATGGACCGTCGGCGACTGCTCAGCACGGCCGTACTCGGCGGCGCCGGCATCGCCGGAGCCACCGCACTCGGCTCGCTCGCCCCGGAGGCCGCCCTCGCCGCCGAACCGGTGAAGGTCTCACCCGGCGCACCCGACCCGAACTTCGCCGAGGGGCGGGTCACCTCGATCACCGGCAGCGTGGTGCTGCTGGCCGGCTCCGACGGTGCGCTGCACCGGATCCAGGTCACCAACGGCACCAGCATCTGGAAGTTCCAGCCGACCACCTTCGACCGGCTGGAGAAGGGCGACGGCATGTACGTCCGAGGCGTGCGGCTGCCCGACGGCACCCTCGCCGCCGACTCGCTCTGGGCCAACATCGTCAACCTGACCGCGCACATCGTCTCGGTCGGCCGCAACGTGCTGCACCTCGACCACCACGGCAGGCGGCTGATCGGGCACGTCGTGCCCGGCACCACCGCCGCGGTCTACAACGGCACCCCGGCCATCTCCGACGTCTCGCTGCTGCGGGTCGGCGGGCACGTCCAGGTGATCGGCGTCTGGCACCCCGACACCAACGAGATCAGCATCGCCACCGTCTACGCCGCCAACTGAGATGGGGGGAAGGGCCCCCGCTACAACAGAAAACGAACGAGCGGGGGCCCTTCCTTACAAGCACGAGAGGAGGGCATCATGCTTCAGTCCATGGCGGCGCTCCAGTCCCTGCTGGTCGGCGTCGTGCTGATCTGGTCGGCCCGGATCAAGCTGGTCGACCGGCGGGCGGCGGAGCAGGCGCGCACCTCGGCGCTCGGCACGCTGCTCGGCGCCGACCGGGCGGTGCCGGCGTACCGGGTGCTCGGCGGGACCGAACTGCTGCTCGGCGTCCTGTTGGTGCTGCCGCCGGCCCCGATCGCCGAGCCGGTGGCGGCCGCCGCGCTGGCCGCCGGCTTCGTCGGCTATCTCGGGTACGCCCGCCGCGTCGCCCCCGGTGCATCGTGCGGCTGCCTGAGCGCCAAGGCCACCCCGGTCACCGGGCGTAGCATCGCCCGGGCCGGCGTGCTGGTGCTGGCCGGCCTCTTCGGCGTGGCGGCCGGCGGCACGTACTGGCTGCCGGCGCTGACCGGGGCCCCGGCCGCGTCGGCCGGGCTGCTGCTGGCCGAGGCGGCGCTGATCGTCGCGCTGTCGCCGGAGTTCGACGCGTACTGGCTGTTGCCGCTGCGCCGGCTCCGGGCCCGGCTCACCCATCCGCTGCGCGGCGGTTCCGGGGTGCCGCTGCTGGCAAGCGTGCAGCAACTCCAGCTCAGTGCCGCGTACCGGCAGGTCGCCGCGCTGCTCACCTCCGACGTACGGGACCACTGGCTGGAGGATTCCTGGCGGATGGTCTGCTACTCGGCCCGCTACCAGGGCCGGTCGGCGACGGCGGTTTTCGCCGTGCCGGCCGTCGAGGTGGCACCGGACCGGGTCCGGGTCGCCCTGGTGGACGACTCGACCGGAGCAACCCTGGTCAGCCTGGCCGACCCGGCGTACGCGAGCTGAGCCGAGCCCGCAAGGCGGCGGCCACGGCCGGCTCGCGGGTCACCCGCCGGTACGGACCGCGATCAACGACTTGATCAGCCCGGCCAGCCGTTCGGCCCGGATCCGGGAGTGCGGGAAGTAGTGCCGCATCTGGGAGCGGTCCACCAGCTCGGTCCAGAGCACCTGCTGGATCGCCGTCTCCCGGCAGTCCGGCCGGGTGTGCGCCAGCGGCCAGCGGCGGGCCAGCGCGATCCGCAGCCGGATCGGGGTGAACTGCATTCCCGGGGCGATCCAGTGCGGCTCGATCGGGAAGTACCGGTAGGGGGTCTGCACCCAGTGCGCGTCGGCGAGCGCGTGCACCGTCTCGGCGAACCGCAGCCGGCGCTCGTGCCCGCCGACGTGCTCCAGCACCGAGTTGGAGAAGACCAGGTCGTAGCGGCGGTTGGCGATGTGCCGGGGCAGTGCGCAGGCGTCGGCCCGGTCCACCTCCGCCCAGTCCGGTACGTCGGCCGGGGACTCCTCAAGGTTGATCACGTGTACGTGTTTCGGGCGGACCCGCGCCTGTGCCCAGGTGCCCACCCGTCCGCCGAGGTCGACGACGGACATCTGGGCCAGGTCCGGGAAGGTCTCCGCGAGCCATCCGGCCCGGCGCGCCCGACGCCGGGCGCCCCAGGAGGTATCGCTGTCGACCAGGCGGAATCGCAACGCGTGCAGCCCCATTGGGCGAACGGTACCGACGCGGGAGACGGCCAGGGATGTCTTAGTCGCCCTTTTGTCCCTACGATCGGTTAGATTGAAGTCACCGTCCGTACATAATTTTCGCGGCCTTGACGATGCGCTGCACCTGGGCGGGAGTCCTCTCGAAGGTCATCGCCGGCAGCAGCGAGGGTCCCCGCCGTTTGGTCACCGCCTTGCTGCGGGCGAACTCGCGCAGCCCGTCGGCGCCGTGGATCCGGCCGAACCCGGAATCGCCGATTCCGCCGAACGGGAGTGTCGGCATCCCGACGAAGGACAAAGTGGAGTTGATCGCCGTCATCCCGGAGTGCATCCGGTCGGCGATCTCGGCGGCACGGCGCCGGCCGAAGACGGCGCCGCCGAGGCCGTACCGGACGGCGTTGGCGCGGCGCAACGCCTCCTCGGCGTCGGTCACCCTGCTGATGGTGAGGGTCGGCCCGAAGGTCTCCTCGCGGACCGCGTCGGCGTCCTCGGGTACGTCGACCAGGATCGTCGGGTGCACGTACGGCGGTTGCACCGCCTCCGGCCCGCCGAGCACGGCCCGGCCGCCCCGGTCGATGGCGTCCTCGATGTGCCGGCGGATCGTGGCGATCTGGCCGGGCATGGTGATCGGGCCGAGGTCGGTGCCGTCGGGACCGACGGTGAGCCGGCCGGCCTTCGCCACCACCCGGTCGACGAAGGCCTCGTAGACGGGTGCGGTCACGTAGGCGCGTTCGATGCCGATGCAGGTCTGGCCGGCGTTGGTGAGGGCGCCCCAGACGCAGGCCTCGGCGGCGGCGTCCAGGTCGGCGTCGTCGTCGACGATCACGGCGTCCTTGCCGCCCGCCTCGACGACCAGCGGGGTGAGCGTCTCGGCGCAGGCCGCCATCACCAGTTTGCCGGTACGGGTGGAGCCGGTGAACGCGATCTTGTCCACGCCGGATCGGCAGAGCGCGGCGCCCACGTCACCGAGGCCGTGTACCGCCTGTAGCACCGGCTGCTCGGGGACGACCTCGGCGAAGGTGTCGACCAGCCACTGCCCGACGGCCGGGGTGTACTCGCTGGGCTTGAGCACCACCGCGTTGCCGGCGGCGAGCGCGTAGCCGAAGGCGCCCAGCGGGGTCAGCACCGGATAGTTCCACGGCGCGATCACCCCGACCACGCCGTACGGTCGGTATTCCAGCCGGGCGGAGAACTCGGCGACCACCAGTCGGGAGCGCATCCGGCGGGGCCCGAGCACCCGCTTGGCGTTCCGGGCCGCCCAGTCGAGGTGGTCGACTGCGCTGACCGCCTCGACCACGGCGTCGGCGACCGGCTTGCCGGTCTCCCGGTGCGACAGTTCGGCGAGTTCGGTGATCCGGTTTGCCAGCAGCGCCCGCCAGTGCAGCAACCGGCCCCGCCGGCCGGCGAAGCCGAGCCCGGCCCACCACTGCCCGGCCTCCCGGGCCCGCGCGACGGCCCGGCCCACGCCCTCGGCGTCGGCGACCGGGAACCGCCCCGCCGGCTCCCCGGTGGCCGGGTTGGTGGAGACCAGTTCGCCGTCTGCGATTCCGGGCACGCCGGGAGCGTTCACGGTCGTCATGGCGGAAGTCTAGACCCGAGGATTACCCACGGGTAGGTATACGGATCGCCGGGGTCCGATCTCCTCTCGGCCGAATCGGCGAGCCCTGATCCGCTCCCTGGCCAGCGCGGTTCGGACCGCCAGGACGTGGAACCGGGCCGGGGTGGGTGGGAAGCTGGTCCGGGGGCCGACGTTGCCGCGTCGGTGGGGGGCGAAGCCGGATGGAGAAATCCATGTCCGACCAACTTGATCTGTTGCCGATACTGACCGTGAGCAGTGGGCCACTGCGGGGCGCCAGCTTCCGGCTGCGTCCCGGAGTGCGCCGGATCGGTCGGGAGGACGGCGCCGACGTGCTGCTGGACGATCCCAAGGTCAGCCGCTGGCACGCCACCGTCGAACTCACCGTCGGCCGGGTGCTGCTGACCGACACCGGTTCCACGAACGGGACCTGGCTCAACGGCGAACGGCTCCGCGGGCACGCCGAGCTGCGGGACGGCGACCGGATCCGGCTCGGCAACCTGGAGCTGCGGTTCTTCGACCCGGGCGCCGCCGCCACGGACCGGTTAGGGACGTACCGCCGGCACCTGGCGCCGCCGCCCGCGGACCCGGCGGCGCCGGCCGGTGTGCTCGCCGCGCCGACCCAGTTGATCGGTACGCCCGCCCGGCGGTCCCGGCGGGCGCTGTTGGTGATCGGTGGCTGTGTCGCCCTCGCCAGCGGAATGGCCTGGGCGTACCTCGCCTTCCACTGACCTCGCCTCCTGCCGGCAGGCGCGACGCCCGAGGTAGCGAGGGCGGCACCGGTCCGAGGCGACCGGGTGGCCCGTGGCAGACTCGCCGGAGATGACCTGGCGGCCGCCGCGCCGGCCGCCCGGGACGGAGCGGAGGCCAGGGGTGGCAGGCGAGACAACGGGTGCCGACAGCACCATTCGTACCGTCGGGGTCGTCGGGCTCGGCACGATGGGCGCCGGAATCGCGGAGGTCTTCGCCCGCGGCGGTCTCCGGGTGATCGCCGTCGAGATCACCGCCGAGGCCCTCGAACGCGGCCGGGACACCCTCGTCCACTCCACCGACCGGGCGGTGCAGCGGGGGCGGCTGAGCGCCGCCGACCGGGACGCGCTGCGCGGCCGGATCACCTTCGCCGTCGGCCTGCCCGCGCTGGCCGAGGTGGACCTGGTGGTCGAGGCGGTGCCCGAGCGGCTCGACCTCAAGCGGCGACTCTTCGCCGACCTGGACCGGATCTGCCGGCCGGCCGCGATCCTGGCCAGCAACACCTCCTCGCTGAGCGTCACCGAGATCGCCGCCGCCTCCGGCCGGCCGGACCGGGTGGTCGGGATGCACTTCTTCAACCCCGCGCCGGTGATGAAGCTGGTCGAGGTGGTCCGGACCGTGACCACCTCGACCGGGGTGGTCGAGGCGGTGCAGGCGCTCTGCGCCCGGCTGGGCAAGGTCGGCGTGACCATCGGCGACCGGGCCGGGTTCATCGCCAACGCCCTGCTCTTCGGCTACCTCAACCAGGCGGTCGCGATGGTCGAGTCGCGGTACGCCGGCCGCGAGGAGATCGACGACGCGATGCGACTCGGCTGCGGGCTGCCGATGGGGCCGCTGGCGCTGCTCGACCTGATCGGGCTGGACACGGCGTACGAGATCCTGGACACCATGTACCGGCGGGGCGGCCGGGACCGCCGGCACGCCCCGGTGCCGCTGCTGCGCCAGATGGTCACGGCGGGACAGCTCGGCCGCAAGTCCGGCCAGGGTTTCTACCGGTACGAGCGGCCCGGTTCGGCCATCGTGGTGCCCGACGGGCAGACCTCGGCGGCAGCGCCGCTGGACGGCGCCCGACCGGTGCGCAGCGTCGGCGTGGTCGGTACGGGTGACGCCGTCACCGGGCTCGGCGATCTCTTCGGCGAGGCCGGCTACGACGTGGTGGTGGTGTCCCGGGACCCCGGGCAGACCGGCGGGCTGGCCGGGCTGGCCGACGTCGACCTGGTGGTGGAGGCGGTGGCCGAGGAGCTGTCGGTCAAGCGGGACCTCTTCGCCGAGCTGGCCGAGGTATGCAAGCCGGAGACCCTGCTCGCCACCACCACCGGAACGCTGCCGGTGATCGACATCGCGATGGCCGCCCGGCGCCCGGCCCAGGTGGTCGGGCTGCACCTGCCCGCCCCGACCCGGGCCGGGGCGGTGGTGGAGATCGTGCGGACCGTCCGCTCCTCGCCGGAGGCGGTCGCCACCGCCCGGGCGGTCTGCGCCGCGCTGGGCCGGACCGGGGTGGTCTGCGGGGACCGGGCCGGCTTCGTGGTGCGGGCGCTGCTCTTCCCGTACCTGAACGACGCGGTGCGGATGCTGGAGGCGTCGTACGCGACGGTGGACGACATCGATCACGCGATGACGCTCGGTTGCGGCTATCCGTCTGGGCCGTTCGAGATGCTCGACACGATCGGCCCGGAGCTGGCCCTGCGGGTCCAGCGGTCGCTGTACCGGGAATCCCGGGAACCGGGGCTCGCCCCGGCGCCCCTGCTGGAGCAGTTGGTCACCGCCGGCCGGCGGTTCCGCGAGGAGGCCGCCGGCCGAGGCGTCACCGGCTGAGCCGCGGGCCGGTCAGCGGATGATCGCGGCGGCTGGTCAGCGGATGAACCGGAGGCTGACCGCGGCGTTGCTGGTCCGGCCGAGGTCCGTGAGCCGGTAGACGAACCGGTCGGAGGTGGCCCGCTGCTGCGGGTACGGCCGGTAGATGACCGTCCGGGCGGTGGTGACCTGCACGGTCCCGTGTGCCGGCGGAGTGACGATGGTGAGCCGGGTGCGGCCGGTGACGAAGTCGTTGGCGAGTACCTCGATCCCGGTCGCCCGTGCCGCGCTGACCCGTGGATTGTCCCGGATCGCCGTCGGGGCCGGGACGAAGGTGCCGGTGCCGGTGCCGATGAAGGCGCTCTGCACCCCGGTCATGTCGCTGGTGGTGACCACGTCGAGGGTGCCGTCGCCGTTCACGTCCGCCACCGCCACCGTCCAGAGGTCGTCACCGTCGGCGTCGCCGTGCAGGTTCACCACCGTGCCGTTGTCGAGCACCACCACGACACCGGTGAAGTAGGCACCGCACCCCTCGGCGTAGGCGATCGTCACGTCCATCGCCCCGTCGGCGTCGAAGTCGGCGAGGTGGAACTGCGGCCGGCCGGAGCAGTACCGGACCGGGCCGGGGACCAGCCTTCCGGTGCCGGTGTTGAGGTAGGTGGTGAAGCCCTCGCCCTGGTCGGTCCATTCGTAGACGTCCTGTCGGCCGTCGCCGTTGAAGTCGGCCGTGCCGATGTAGCTGGGCTGGTCGATGGTGTCGAAACCGGCCGAGACCGCGAAGTTGTCCAGCACCAGCAGGGTGCCGCTGACCGACGGCGGTGGGCCGGCGAACCAGGTGACCGCGAGTTCGTCCGCGGCGTCGCCGTCGAGGTTGAGCCCCACCCCCATGTCCGGGCAGTACTCCGCCGACGGCAGGAACGGATAGGAGTGTGCCGGCCCGTAGCCGCCGGCGGCGAGGCCGAGTTCGACCCGGACCGCGCAACTCGACGTGCCGGTCACCACGCCGAGGATGTTGCGGTCCGGGCGGCCGTCGCCGTTCACGTCCGCGATGACCGGTTCGTCCTGCCAGCCGGCCCGGGCCGGTCCAACGGCCAGGCCGATGACGGTGGTGGCCGCCACGACGGCGACGATGGCGGTGCGCCGACCCCACATGAGCGCCTCCTCGGCGGCTGGCCAGCCGCCGAGGAGGCGGACTGGTTCCCATGTGGAGACTAGTTGCACTCATCGTTATCATTCATGTGCTGACAGCAACCCGACATTCCGTTTGAAAGGGTCGATTCGAGGTAGCCAGGGCTCCACTTCGGGCGTGGCGTGGCGATCCACCTCGCGGTTTGATTCGGCGCCCCGCTTCGGAGGGTGTTCCGGCGGCTCAGTCGATGATCTTGAGGCTGACCGTGGCGTTGCTGGTCCTGCCGTCCTCGCTGAGCCGGTAGACGAACCTGTCACTCCGGCCGTGTACCGGGTTCGGGGTGTAGATGACGGTCCCGTCGGTGGTGACCTTCACCGTGCCGTACCGGGGCGGCGTCCAGATACTGACCTTGGCCCGGTTGCTGGCGTAGTCGTTGGCGACCACCCGGATGCCGGTCGCCTTGTGTCCGGGAACCGTCGGGTAGTCCCGGATCGCGACGGGCGATCTGACGAAGTCGCCGTTGCCGAGACCGATGAAGGTGGTCGTCTCGTCGGTCAGCTCGTTGTGTGTGATCACGTCGACCAGGCCGTCGCTGTTGGCGTCGCCGGTCTCCACCGTCCAGCTCGCGAAGCCCTCCACGTCGGTGTGCAGGTGGAGTTGGCTGCCGTCGTCCCGGACCACCACCACGCCGCTGAAATAGTCGGCGCAACCCTCGATGTACGCGATCACCACGTCCATCGCGTCGTCGTGGTCGAAGTCGGCGAGCCGGTGGGTGAGCGGACCGGAACAGTGCCGGACCGGTCCCGGCACCAGGGTCCCGAGACCGGTGGCGAGGTAGGTGGCGAAGCCCTCGCCCTGGTCGGTCCACTCGTAGATGTCCTGCCGCCCGTCCCCGTCGAAGTCGGCGGTGCCGATGAAGCTGGGCTGGAAGATGGTGTCGAACCCGTGGCTTATCCGGTAGTTGTCGAGCGCCAGCAGCGTGCTGTCGACCGTCGTCGGCGGGCCGGCGGACCAGGTCAGCGCGAGCTCGGCCGCCGGGTCGGCGTCGAGGTCGAGCCCTACCTCCATGTCCGGACAGTTCGGCTCGTCCGCCGGCAGGGTCAGGAACACGTACGTCTGCGGCGTGCCGAAGTCACCTCCGGGCAGCCCCAGGCTGACCGCCAGGTGGCAGCGGGTCCCGGTGGGCCCGACGGCGAGACCGAGCACCACCCGGTCCGGCCGGCCGTCCCCGTTCACGTCGGCGACGATGGCCTCTCCCGGGCCGCCCGCAGTGGCGTCCGGTGATCCCGCACCCGCCCAGACGGCTGTCGCGGCGGTTACCAGCGTGGTGGCAGTGGCGATCCGCCTGCTCCTCATGGCGGCCCTCCTCAGGTTCGCGGACCCGTCGGGAGCCGAGCTATCCGGTGAACCGCAGGTACACCACCGCGCTGCTCCGTCGGTCGTCCTCGGTGAGCTGGTACGTGAACCGGTCGGTCACGCCGTGGTTCGCCCGAGGTGTGTAGATGATCCGGCCACCGCTGATCACCCGGGCGGTGCCGTACCGGGGCGGATTCGTGATGGTGACCCGCACCTGGCTGGTCGCCTGGTCGTTGTCGAGCACGTAGATCGTCACGGCCTTCGTGCCGGTGAGCGTGACGGAGTCGGTGTTCGCCTTCGGCGCCCGGACGAACCGGCCGCCCGCGATACCGATGAAGTGTTCGACCGCACCGGTGAGCCGGGACTCGGTGCGGATGTCCGGTATCTGGTCGCCGTTGGCGTCGACCACCCGGGTGATCCAGGTCTCCACGCCGATCGGGTCGCGCTGGAGCTCCTGGGGCGTGCCGTCGTCGAGCACCACCGCGACCCCGCTGATCGGCGTCGGCGACATGCAGCGCTCGGTGTAGCTGTTGACCATGTCGGTCGCACCGTCGAGGTCGAAGTCCGTCAGCTCGTAATCGAACGGACGCGCGCACCAGCCCGCCGGTCCCTGGGTCAGTGTTCCGTTGCCCAGGTTCAGGTACGTCTCGATGCCCTGGCCCTGGTCGGTGACCGAGTACACGTCCTCCCGCCCGTCCCCATTGAAGTCGGCGGTGCCGAGGTAGTACGGCGCGAAGATCGCCGAGACGAGCCCGAACGACGGCTGGAACGAGGTGTCCAGCACCATCAGGTTGTACGGCACGGTCGGTGGCGGGCCCGGATACCAGGCCACCACCAGTTCCTCGGTCCGGTCCGCGTCCAGGTCGACGGCGACGCCCAGCTCGGGACAGCGGGTGCCCATGCCGGTGCCGCCGGGCCGGAGGTAGACGAAGGCCACCGGCAGCCGGTACTCGCCGGAGGCGGTGCCGTACTCCACGATCACCGAGCAGAGGTCGGGCCGCACCAGGCCCAGGGTGACCCGGTCGGTGAAGCCGTCCCCGTTGACGTCGCCGAGAACCTGGTCGCCGCGGCCGGCGGCCCAGACCGGCGCCGGGGCCGATCCGGCGACGCCGCCGATCGCGATCATGATCCCGATTACCAACGACATGGCGGTACGTCTGCGCCACATGGCGCCTCCCAGCTACCTCGAAGTATGCGCGCCGGCGCGGTTTGGGATGCGGCAGTGGACGCTGGCCGGGGCGTGTCCGTCCGGCTCGCCCGCCCGGTGGCGGCGACCGGGGTTCACCACGGCGGCTGGGCGGTCGGGAGTGGCCTCCGCAACGCCCGGGTCGCCGACCGCGAGCACGGCGATCACCGCACCTGGGCGTCTGCTCCACATAGTGCTCCCCCTATGTAGTGCTTTAGCGGGTCCTTCGGACCAACCCACATTTGGGACGCTAGACCGATTCTGGTGGTATTGACCGATGCTGACCGTGATCTGACAGCGGGCTTGCGGCATGTCGTCGCGGACGGGCCGGGCGCTGACGTCCGGGCCACGCAGCGCACCGGGCTGACCCGACCGGTCCGGTCGGGCGGGGTCGACGGTGAAAGCGGCTCAGCGGGGCTCGTCCGGCGGGAAGATGACGGTGACCACCGCGGTGCTGCTCCGGTCATGCCGCTGGAGCTGATAGGTGAACCGGTCGGTACGCCCGTGCTGCGGGTGCGGCCGGTAGAGGACCCGCCGGTCGGTCAGCACCTGCGTGGTGCCGTACCTCGGCGGGACCGTGACCACGACCCGGGTCTGCAGGGCCGCGTAGTCGTTGGCCAGTACGTCGATCGCCAGCGGCTTCACGCTGGTCAACCCGACGCGGTCGGTGTTCGCGTCGGGGCCCCTGACCAGGGTGCCGGTTTCGCTGCCGAAGTAGTACTCGACCGTCCCGGTGCTCAGGTTCTGGGTTCTGATGTCGGCGAGGCGGTCTCCGCTCATCTCGCTGACCTGCGTCCGCCAGCTCTGTGCACCGGTGGGGTCGAGCTGGAGTTGTTGGACCTCGCCGGTGGCCAGCAGTACCACCACGCCGCTGCTGCCGTCCGCGCAGGCGTCGGTGTACGCCACGATGCTGTCCATCCGCTGGTCCAGGTTCAGGTCGGCGTGCTGGGCCGTCGGCGTGTCCGTCGAGCACCAGTTCGCGAGGCCGGGGCTGACGACGCCGTCGATCACCTGGCTGGTGTAGTAGCCGCCCGGGCCGATGCTCCAGGGCGAGGCGACGCCGTCGCCGCCGAAGTCGGCGGTGCCGAGATGGCGCGGGGTGGCCTGCGGCGAGGTGTACGTGGTGATCGACCGGAAGTTGTGGTCGATGACGAGCCGGTTGTAGCTGAGACCGGGCGGCACGGCGACGCTCCAGGCGAGCCAGAGCTCCTTGAACTGGTCGTCGTCGGCGTCGAAGGCGGTGCCGATGTCCGGGCAGTCGGTGCCGATGGGGCCGCCGGGCCGTTCGTAGGTGTGCGCGATCGGCGGCAGGTAGACCCCGGGTGCGGAGCCGTGCTGGATGACCAGCGAGCAGAGGTTGGGATGGATGGCTCCCAGGACCGCCCGGTCCTGGACGCCGTCGTTGTTGAAGTCCGCCAGGATCGGCTCACCTGGCGCGGCCGCCCGGGCGGCCGGTGCGGTGCCGCCGGCCACGGCCACCGTTGCCAACACGATCGACGTGCCGATGCGCCTGCCCCACATGACGCCCTCCTCGTGCCGAAGTTCCGGATTGACCGCCGAGAGGATGTTCAGGAAGGTTAACCCCATTTTGCGAAGCCATTACGATTGCCGACCGTGATCTGACAGTTACTTCCTGTCAGATGGGTGCGATCGGCCGCGCCCTCGGTCGCCTTGATCGGTTCGACGGCAGGCTGCGTACCCTGGAAGACGTGAGCCCGCGTCGGAACCGCCCACGGCCAGCGGAGACCCCGCCGCTGGACCGCACCCGGCTGGAGCGCGGGGTCGGCTCGGTGCAGACCTGGCGGGACGGCGAGTGGCAGGTACGCAACATCCCTGGCAGCGCGGCGACCAAGACGTACCGCTGTCCCGGCTGCGTCCAGGAGATCCGACCCGGGGTGGCCCACCTGGTGGCCTGGCCGGCCGACGGGCAGGGCGACCTCACCGACCGGCGGCACTGGCACACCGGCTGCTGGCGCGCCCGGGACCGGCGCGGCCCGGGTGTGGAACGCTCGCGCAGCGCCCCCCGGTACGGGTGACCGGCGCCCGATCCGAGGGATCTTCGTCACGCTGTCCCGGGTTCGGTGCCCGGTACCGCCGGAGCGGGTAAGACTGATCCCTGTGAGTACAGCCATCCGCGCCGCAAGCATCCTGCCCGCCCGCCGGGAGGAGATCGAGCTGCACACCGCCGACGGCCTGCGGCTGGTCGGCGAGCTGGCCCTCCCCGCCGACCGCGAGCCGGTCGCCACCCTGGTCTGCCTGCACCCGCTCCCCACGCACGGCGGGATGATGGACAGTCACGTGTTCCGTAAGGCCGCCTGGCGGCTGCCGGCCCTGGCCGACCTCGCGGTACTGCGTTTCAACACCCGGGGCACCAGCAGCGTACGCGGCACCAGTGAGGGGACCTTCGACGGCGGTGACGCCGAGCGGTACGACGTCGCGGCCGCGATCGAGTACGCCGAGTTCGCCGACCTGCCGGAGATCTGGTTGCTGGGCTGGTCGTTCGGGACCGACCTGACCCTGCGGCACGGCTGCGACCCGGTGATCGCCGGTGCGATCCTGCTTTCTCCGCCGCTGCGCAGCAGCACCGACGCCGACCTGGCGCAGTGGGCGAGGGCCGGCAAGCCGCTGACCGCGCTGGTCCCGGAGTTCGACGACTACCTGCGCCCGGAGGAGGCCCGTCGACGCTTCGCGGTCGTGCCCCAGGCCGAGGTGATCGGCGTGCCGGGAGCCAAGCACCTCTGGGTCGGCGACGCCGAGACCGTCCTCGACGAGGTGGTCCGGCGGGTGAACCCGGCGGTGCCGGTACCGCTGCCGTCGCGGTGGGACGGGCCGATGGAGACCGGTGACGCCAGCGCGTACGCCGACCGGACGGTGGCGGCCTTCGCCGACCTGCCGACGCCGGACGCGCAGTGGGGCTGAGCGGGCTCTCCGCGTTGCTGCCTGGGCGGATCGAGCCGTGTCCGAGCGGGCTCAGCCGTCGGTGTCGGGAGTGCCGCGCGGCGCGGGTGGTACCGGTTCGGTGACCTCGACCGGGGGCAGGCCGGCCGCCGATGGCCAACCGGTCAGCCAGGTCCGGCGCTGCCGCCACACCTCGCGCCAGTAGCCGGCCCGACCGGTCAGCCGGGCCGCGGTCGCCCGGGCGGCGATGCCGATCCGCAGCAGCGTCCGGCCCAGCGCCGCCCGGGTGGGCGACCAGCGCAGCCGCTGGAAGGTGACCTGGCCGCGCAGCAGCATCACCCGCTTGCCCGCGCTGGTCGAGGCGGCCCCGCCGACGTGCAGCACCCGGGCCGCCGGTACCAGCACCGGGCGGGCGCCGATCTCGGCCGCCCGCAGGCATAGGTCGAGATCCTCGCAGTACATGAAGTAGTCCGGGGTGAAGCCGCCCAACTGGTCGAAGAGGGACCGCCGGACCAGCAGCAGGCAGCCGGAGGCGGCCGGCACCCGGACCGGCGCGGAGCGGTCCAGCCAGGGCAGCGCCTCCCGGTTGAAGAGCCGGGACCGGGGGAGCAGCTTCGACAGTCCGGTGGCGAAGCAGGTCAGCGTCCAGAGCGAGGGCGGGCCGAAGACCGAGTGGCCGTCGTCGCTGCCGTCCGCCCCGAGGGTGCGGCCTACGTAGATGCCGTGTCCGGGCCGGGCCCGGGTGAACGCCAGCAGCTCCCCGATGAGGTTGCCGACCGGTTCGGTGTCCGGGTTCAGCAGCAGCAGCCAGTCGCCCCGGGCCCGGGACGCGCCGACGTTGACCGCCCGGCCGAAGCCGACGTTGCGGGCCAGCCGGACCACCCGGGCCTCCGGGAAGGCCGCCGCGACCGCCGCCGCCGACCCGTCCGTCGAGGCGTTGTCGACCACGAGCACCTCGTACGGCTCATCCGGGCAGGCGGTGCGCAGC
The DNA here is from genome assembly GCF_040120695.1 of Plantactinospora sp. B6F1. Classification (NCBI taxonomy): domain Bacteria; kingdom Bacillati; phylum Actinomycetota; class Actinomycetes; order Micromonosporales; family Micromonosporaceae; genus Plantactinospora; species Plantactinospora sp. B6F1. The sequence goes on from NZ_JBEEAC010000004.1 coordinate 138,636, forward strand.
GTGGCGAGCGCGGTCAGGATCAACTCGCGGGTCTGGTAGGAGACCACGACGACGCTCACCGCCGGCGTCACGGTGCCGCTCCGGTGACGCCGCCGGCCGCCGAAGGGCTCCGGCTGGACTCGTCGCGCCCCCACCCGTTCCGGACCGCCGGGCGCCGGGCCGCCACCGCGGCCAGCACGGTCAACCCGACGTAGCAGAGACCGGCCGGCAGCAGCCACGGCCGGGGCAGCACCACGTCGACCAGCCAGGAGGTACGGCGGGCCCGGCGTACCCGGCCGTCGGCGGCGCGCAGGCTGGCGTTGCCGGCCCGGACCCGGCCGAGCCGGCGCAGCAGGTCGGCGGTGCGCCGCGGGGTGGCCACCACGGTCGCCACCCCGGCGACCTCCCGCTTCTCCGCCTCGGTGAACTGTCCGTCCAGGAAGAGGTCGTCCGCGACCACGTCGGGAAAGCGGTCGAACCGGGCCCGGCCGGCCGCCGACAGCGCGATCGCACCCCGGCCGAAGAGCGCGTTCCGGTACGCCGGATGCCGTCCGTTGATCGCGTAGTAGGTGCGTACCAGCAGGGGCCGCCCGACGGTGTCCAGCCGGCGGCGCGGCGCGGCGGCCAGGGTCCCCGGTACGGCGACCGCCGCGGCCAACGCGCGGGCCCCGGCGGTGTCGAGTGCGATGTCGGCGTCGAGGTAGATCCGGGGGAAGCCGTGCACCGCCTCGTCCCCGGCGTTCAGCGCGGCCGGCTTGCCCGGCTCGGGCAGCTCCCGCACCACGACCCCGGGCACCGAGCGGGCCACCGCCGCCGTGGCGTCGGTGCAGCCGTTCGCCACCACGACCACCTCGAACTCGCCCGGCTCGGCGTCGGCGAGCAGGGTCCGTAGGTTCCGGCCGAGCACCGCCGCCTCGTCGTGTGCGGCCACGACCACCGTGGTCACCACGGCGCCCGCCCGGTCAGCGCGAGGCGGATCCTCCGGGTGGCGTTGCGTCGGCGCAGCCGCCAGCCCTGGTATTCCCGCAGGTCGAGCGGGGCGGCCTGGACCACCCGGGCCGAGTGGCGCATCTGCTGCGTCCACTCGGCCACCGTCGTCACCCCGGTACGCCGGGCCGACAGCGGCCGGCGGGCCAGAAAGTCGGCGTCGGTGCGGTAGATGGTGTGTGGGCTGCGCGGATCGTCCATGTGGTCCTCGGGCAGGAACGGGTGGTACCAGCCGTTCAGCCAGCCGAGCCGGGCGGCCCGCAGGCACCAGGCGGTGAAGGTCTCGCCGCCGGCCAGCGGGCCGACCTGGTCGAGCGTCTCGCGCTTCATCAGATAGCCGCTGCCCTGCACCCAGTGGTTGCGGAACAGTCGGTGCCCGTTCGGATAATCGGCCAGCTTCGCCGCCACCAGCGTCTCGTCGACGTCCTCCGGTGGGAAGCGCCAGGTGCCGATCACGCCGAACCCCGGCACGTCCCGGTGCGCTTTGCGCAGGATGGTCAGCCAGTCGGGATCGGGCAGGCAGTCGTCGTCCACCTTGCTCAGGTACGAGCCGGTCGCCCCGGCCCAGAGCCAGTTGGTGGGCTCGGTCAGCCCGGCGTTGACCGGGCTGCACCGGAAGCGGTGCACCCGGGGGTGGTGCCGGAGTTCCTCGACCGCCTCCAGGGTCGGCCGGTCGGTGCCGTTATGCCAGAGCCACACCCGGGCGTCCGCCGGGCAGGTGTCGAGCAGGTGCGGCAGCGACAGCCGGACGTACTCCGGCCGGTCGTACGTGATCATGAGGATGTCGATCCCACCGTCGCCGGTCATCCGATCGCCTGCCTCCGCTCGGGTTCCCGGAGCTGGCCGCGGCTCACGCCCCGCTCCGTCATGCCTGCGTCGTCGCCGGCACCGGTCCGGCCCCGTCGGGCTGCCGGCCCGGACGGCCCGACTCGATCCGGTTGGTGCGTTCCGCCCTGGTCAGCCGCCACATCGCCCCGGTCAGGCCGAGCAGTACGTGCACCGTGATGAAGAACGTCGTGAAGTACATCGAGTCAAAGGTGAACCCGGACACGCCGGCCACCCCGATCGCCACCGCCAGCACCGCGGCCAGGTCGCGGTCCCGTTCGGTACGGGCGAACCGGCGTACCCGGCCGGCGACCACCACTCCGGAGAGGAAGAAGACGGCGAGCCCGACCACCCCGATGATGCCGCCCTGCACCAGGGTGGTCAGCCACTGGTTGTCCAGCAGTTGGTAGAGCTCCGGCAGGAAGGTGCCGACCCCCCGTCCCAGCCAGGGCCGTTCCTGGATGAACGGGGTCACGTAGTCGTAGTCCTCCACCCGGGCCTGCACGCTGGGATCGCTCTCCCCGGCGAGCAGCAGGGACTTGATCGCGGCCAGCAGGCCGGGCCGGGCGACCTGGATCAGGGCGGTCAGGAAGGCGCCGACCACCAGCACGTTGAAGGTGGTACGCAGCGGCCAGACCAGGACGAAGAGCAGGATCGCGGCGCCGAGGGCGAGTACGCCGGTGCGGGAGAGCGAGATCGGGATGACGGCGGCCTGGAGCATCGCCAGCGCGCCGTAGATCTGCCGGTCCCGCCGGGTCGACGAGAACCGGGCGAAGTGGATCGCCACCACCAGGCCGATCACCATCAGCACGCTGAACTCGATGTAGTGCCCGGCGGTGCCGGCGACCCGGACCAGCCCGTCGCCGCCCCGATCGCGGAACCCGACCACCTCCTTGTGGAAGGTGAGCAGCGGCGGCAGCTTCAGGTACGTGGTCAGGTCGATCCGGGTCACGAACTGCACCAGCGCGACGAGCGCCATGAAGGTGGCGCCCCAGCAGAACCAGCGCAGCACCTTGTCGACGCGATCCCGGGTCAGCACCCCGTCGGCGACTGCGAGCAGGATCCCGGCCCCGGCGAGCGCCATCAGCAGGGTCCGCTCGGCGCCGTTCGCCTCCAGCACCGGCATCCCGCGGCCCTGCCCGGCGACGTAGGAGAGGAAGAGGGTGACCAGGTAGATCGCGATCGCCCAGCGCATCGGCTGCCGGCCCCGGGTGACCAGGCTGGGGTGCAGCCGGCTCAGCGCCCACCAGACCAGCAGGCCGAACCCGACCATCAGTCCCGGCTTGCCCAGGTCGCTCAGCGGCGGGAAGACCAGCCGGAAGGGAAGCAGGTAGGCGAGCATGACCGACGCGATCACCGCTGTGGTGGCGTCCGGGAAGTGGTGTACGGCGGGGGTGATGCCGTCGTACACGGTGTCGGACCGCCGCGCGGATAGGTAGGTCGGCACGTCGCTCGTCTCGTCCGTGCGCCGTCAGCCGGCGCTCGTGGGCTTCCCGCGGATCATCGGTTCGGATCGTTCACGACGTGCCGGGCAGGGGCGGTGAGCAGGACCGTCTCCTCGCCGCCGGGCGCGGCCGGTGAGCTGGGGCGGCGGTCGTCGACCGGATGCGCCGGGGTCCGGTCGTCGGGGTCGGGCGCGGCGCGCCGGGAGAGGGACTGGGTCGGCTCGCGGCCGGGACCGGGGGCGAGCGGCGCGGCCCGGGTCACCGGAGCCGGCGAGACCGGCGCCGGTCGCGGCGGGCTGACGACCGCCTGGCCGGCGTTCCCGGCCACCGGGGTACGCGCATCCCGGCGCTGGCCGAGCCGGGCGCTCGCCCGGCGCCGGGCCACCGCGTCGCAGACCACGGCACCGACGGCGGCCAGCAGGAGGCCGATCGCGGTGATCACGACCTGTGCCCGCAGCACGTTGGAGCGGGACTGCACGATGTTCAGCCCGGGATCCAGCACCTCGGTGGTGATCTGCTCGCCCGGGTTGGGCTGGTACGGCGCCTGCTGCCCGGCGACCTCGTCGTGGATCAGCCGGGTCACCGCCTCGACGGTCTTCCGTGCGCTGTCGTGGCTCGCCGCCGTCACCGCCACGGTCAGGATCGAGCTGCGGTTCACCAGTCCGACCTCGTAGTCGGGGTCGCCACCGGCGGCCGCGATCCTGGTCCGGGCGTCGTGCGCCGAGGTGGAGATCTGCACGGCCTGGGCCATCGCGTTCTCACCGATGCGCAGCCACGGGTTGCCCGGCCGGGGTGTCGCGTCCGGGGCCGGTGCCGCCGTCGCGGTGGTCGGTGGCACGAGCAGGATCGCGACCTCGGTCTTGTACTCGGGCTGGATCGCCAGTCCGAACGCGAGTGCCGCGCCGAGCGTCACGACGACGATCGGAGCCGAGACGTACCACCGCCGAAACATGAGCTTCAGCAGGTCGAGAAGGTCCATCGGGCGGCCCTTTCGAAAGGCGCGGAAGTGCGTGCGGGTGGTCAGATCGGCAGACGCGCGGCATCGGCCCCGTTACCGTGTGAAACCTCGTTGTAGTCGCTGGGTGACCCGCGGAGCAATCGATCCCACAGTCGGATGTACGACTTCACCTGGTGGTCCCAGGCGAGTTCATCGACGAACCGCTGTCTTCCGGTGGCACTCATCGCGGCTCGGGCGCGTTCGTCGCTGAGCAGCTGGTCGATGGCCTTGGCGAATTCGTCCGGGCTGCCGGTCTCCACGTAGCTCGCGGCCGCCTCGGCGGTACGTCGGGTCTCCAACATGTCGACCGCGACCACCGGTACGCCCCGGGCGACGTACTCCACCGTCTTGGCCATCGTGTACATCTGCGCCATCCGGCTCGGCCGGTCCGGCTGGATGGCGACCGAGGCGGAGCAGAGCAGCGCGTCGACCTCGTCGGCCTCCAGCCAGCCGGTGAACCGCACGATGTCGTCCACTCCGCGCTCGGTGGCCAGCCGGCGCAGCTCCGGCATGCTCTCGCCGTCCCCGGCGACCACCAGTTCCCAGTCGTCGGTGCCGCGCAGCCCGGCCAGCCGCTCGGCGGCCAGCACGGTGGCCTCGACGTTGTCCTGCGGGTTGATCACGCCGACGTAGACGACCTTCTGCCGGTGATCGTCGGTCGTCGGGCCGTCGCCGTGTCGCACCTCCGCCAGCGCCGGCCCGTTGCGCACCACCACCACCTTCTCCGGCGGGCAGCCGCCCCGGCGCAGCGCCAGTTCCCGGAACGACTCGTTGGTGGCGACCACGGCGGTGGCGGTACGCCAGGAGAGCCGTTCGAAGAGTCGGAGCATCCACAGCACGCTCGGCCGGGGTTGGCCCGCCTTGCACTCGTAGAGTTCCGGGCTCAGGTCGTGGTGGTCGAAGACGAAGGGGCGCCCGAGGGCCCGCATCAGCAGCCCGACCAGCCAGAAGACGTCCGGCGGGTTGCACGCCTGGACGGCGTCGACCCGGGTCCGCAGCATCAGTCCGAGCAGCCGGGTGGCGACGGCGATCAGCGCCCAGGCGAACTCGGCGGCGAAGGAGAGCACTCCCTTGCCCGCCAGTGGTTGGGGGAACGAGTGGATCCTGGTGGCGGTGGTGCCGGGTAGCACCGTGAGCCGTCGCGGTCCCCGTGGGCAGATCACCGACGCCCGGTAGCCGGCCGCCTCCAGCGCCTGGCACTCCCGGATCACCCGACGGTCCCGCTCGGCTGGCAGATTTACCACCACGATGACCACGTGGGGGCGTTGATCAGCCATCTCTAACTCCCATCCGCGCAGCTCGGACGACGTTTTCGATGGAAGGTCGCGGTGTATGCGAATTCACCGCGACCCGAAATGAGCCTGCTCCCGGACTGTCCCGCCACCCGCCCGGTGCCTACCAAGACATTGCTCTACCGGCCCGGTCCGGGCAAGGACCGTGGATTGGCGGATGTGTCGAGTTACTTACAAGGTCACGACCGATCGTACGATTGTTCCTTCACTCGCTCATCCGCGTACCGGGGATGTAACACCAGTTCAGGAGCTGGTCAGCAGCGGTTCGGCGGCATCGGACGCGAATCGTCGGGGAAGCGGGGTTTCAATGATCTTCGTCCTGATTCGCGATTAGACGCAGCCGGGTGGCGGGTGTGGCGCCGGAAACTACTCTGTGCCGGCAAAGGTGAGCGCGGTTCAGAGTCGGTCGGAACTGTCGCTCGCCGGGTGGGGAGGACGTTGCGTCATGCGGTTGCGGCAGGGCTTGCGCCTGGGACTGGTATTGGCACTGCTGGCGAGCGTCCTGACGCCGCTGCGCGGAACCGCGGCGGCGGCGGTGACGCTGCCGACCGGGTTCCAGGAGCAGGTGGTGTTCAGCGGGCTGCTCCAGCCGACGAACATCGAGTTCGCCCCGGACGGGCGGATCTTCGTCGCCGAGAAGGGCGGCCGGATCAAGGTCTACGCGGACCTCGCCGACACCACCCCGACCGTCTTCGCCGACCTCTCCACCAACGTGCACAACCAGTGGGACCGCGGCCTGCTCGGACTGGCCATGCCGGCCGACTTCCCGGCGAACCCGTGGGTCTACGTGCTCTACACCTACGACGCGCCCCCCGGACAGACCGCTCCGGTGTGGAACGACACCTGCGGCGATGCCAACGACGGCCGCTGCGTGGTCACCGGTCGGCTCTCCCGGCTGCGGGCCAGCGGCGACGTGATGACCGGTGCCGAGCAGGTGCTGATTTCCGACTGGTGCCAGCAGTACCCCAGCCACTCCGTCGGGGACCTGCGGTTCGGTGCCGACGGCATGCTCTATGCCACGGCCGGCGACGGGGCCAGTTTCAGCGCCACCGACTACGGCCAGTTGGGCAACCCGGCCAACCCGTGCGGCGATCCGCCCGGCGGCACCATGCGGCCGCCGACCGCCGAGGGCGGGGCGCTGCGTGCCCAGGACGTCCGCAGCGGCGCCGACCCGACCGGCCTGGACGGCGCGGTGCTGCGGCTCGACCCGGCGACCGGTGCGGCGGCGCCGGGCAACCCGGCGATCGGCGCCGCCGACCCGAACACCCGGCGGATCGTCGGGCACGGCACCCGTAACCCGTTCCGGTTCACCATCCGCCCGGGTACCAACGAGATCTGGCTCGGCGACGTCGGCTGGCGTACCTGGGAGGAGATCGACCGGATCGTCGACCCGACGGCGCGGGTCACCAACTTCGGGTGGCCCTGCTACGAGGGCGCCGCCCGGATGGCCAGCTACGACAATGCCAACCTGAACCTCTGCGAGACGCTGTACAGCGGGGCCGGGCAGACCGCGCCGTACTACACCTACAACCACGCCTCGGCAGTGGTGCCGGGGGAGAACTGCGGTTCCGGCGGGGACGCCGTCTCCGGGCTCGCGTTCTATCCGGGCAGCGGCGGCAGCTACCCGGCGGCGTACGCGGGGGCGCTCTTCTTCGCCGACTACTCGCGCGGCTGCATCTGGGCGATGCGCCCGAGCACTCCCGGCGGGCTGCCCGACCCGACCAACATCCAGGCGTTCGGCCAGGCCGCCGCCGGCCCGGCCGACCTGGCGATCGGCCCGGGCGGTGAGCTCTACTACGCCGACCTGACCGGCGGCACCGTACGCCGGATCCGGTACTTCCCGGGCAACCAGCCGCCGACCGCGGTGATCCACGCGACCCCGACCAGCGGCCCCACCCCGCTCGACGTGACCTTCGACGGCACCGCCTCGACCGACCCGGACCCGGCCGACGCCGGCCGGCTCAGCTACCGGTGGGACTTCACCAGCGACGGTACGGTCGACGCCACCACACCGACCGCCACCTTCCGCTATCCGACCGCCGGCAGCCACACCGCGACGCTGACCGTCACCGACACCCTCGGCGCCTCGGCGAGCAGCACCGTGGAGATCCAGCCCGGCAACGCCGCCCCGACCGCCCTGCTGGACAGCCCGACGGTCGGCACCACCTGGCAGGTCGGCGACACACTGAGCTTCGCCGGTCGGGGCACCGACCCGCAGCAGGGCACCCTGCCGGCCTCCGCGCTGCACTGGCGGCTGCGGATGGAGCACTGCGAGTCGGTCGGCAACTGCCACACCCACCACCTCCAGGAGTGGGCCGGGGTGGCGTCCGGCTCCTTCGTCGCGCCGGATCACGAGTACCCGTCCTACCTGGAGCTGGAGTTGACCGCCACCGACGGGCAGGGCCTGTCGAACACGGTGGTACGCCGGCTCGATCCCCGGACCGTCGACCTCACCGTCGCCAGCAACCCGCCCGGGCTCCAGCTGACGGTCGGCGCGATCACCGGGATGGCCCCGTTCACCCGTACCGTGATCGTCGGCTCGACCAACACGATCAGCGCGCCGAGCCCGCAGACGGCCGGTGGCACGGCGTACTCCTTCACCGGCTGGTCCGACGACGGGGCGGCGACCCACGTCGTGACCGCGCCGGCGACGGCGGCCACCTACACGGCGACGTACGCCGGTGCGGTCGGCTGCGGCGCCGTACCCGGTTACACCTGCCGCACCGAGACCGGCCGGCCCTGGCGCGCGGCGGAGACCACCGTGTTGTCGCTGGCCGGCGACGACACGGTGACCCAGGTGGCGCTGCCGTTCCCGGTGCCGTTCTTCGGGCAGCGGCACAGCACCGCATGGGTCTCCGGAAACGGGTTCGTCTCCTTCACCGACCCGGGCGGGTCGCAGCCGACCAACACGGCGCTGCCGGCGGCCGCGGCGCCGAACGCGGCGCTCTACCCGTTCTGGGACGACCTGTGGGTCCGGGCGGACTCCAGCGTCCGGACCGCGGTGACGGGTACCGCGCCGGACCGCCGGTTCGTGGTGGAGTGGCGCAACAGCGGCATGTACGGCTCCACCTCGGCCCGGATCAGCTTCGAGGTGGTGATCGCGGAGGACGGTGAGATCGTCTTCAACTACCGGGACCTGAACACCAGCGGGCGGGAGCGGGGCGACTCGGCGACGGTCGGCATCGAGAACGGGACCGGTACGGTCGCGCTGTCGTACTCGGTTAACCAGCCGGTCCTGACGAACGACACCTCCGTGGTCTTCCGCCCGGACGGAACGCAACCGCCGGCAGCCGTCAGGGGCGAGCGCCGCCGCTCGCCGATTCCGGGCCGCTATTACGGGTAGCCGCCGTGCAAACGGCTGACCAGGGAAGCCGATCGACCGTTAAGGAACGTTCAGTCGGCTAGCCGCCCTGGTCAAGCTCGCGACAGTCGATCCCGCTACGGAGGGTGATCCTGGAGCGCGCGGTCGTCGATCCCTTCGGCGGCGCCGTGGAGGGAGGGCCGCCATGTCCCGTGCGGTACGGCGATTCTGGGCACTGAGCCTGGCACTCGGGCTGGGTGTACCGGTCGTGGTCGGGCTGCCTCCGTCCGGACCCGCACCCGCGGCGGCGCTCCCGGCCGGCTTCACCCAGCAGGTGGTCTACACCGGCCTGACCCGCCCCACCAAGCTGGTCTTCGCGCCGGACGGCCGGGTCTTCGTCGCGGAGAAGAGCGGCATCGTCAAGGTCTTCGACAGCCTGGCGGACAACACCGCCACCGTCTTCGCCGATCTGCGCCCAAAGGTCTACGACTACGAGGACCTCGGCCTGATCGGCCTGGCCCTGGCTCCCAACTTCCCCACCGACCCGTACGTCTACCTCAGCTACACCTACGACGGCGTGGCCGGCGGCAGCGCACCGACCTACCACGACACCTGCCGGGTGATCGGGACCTGCCGGGCAAGCGCCCGGGTCTCCCGGCTCCGGGCCAGCGGTGACGTGTCGACCGGCGCCGAGCAGGTGCTGCTGCACGACTGGTGCCACCAGATCGAGAGCCACTCGATCGGCGACCTCGCGTTCGGCCCGGACGGCGCGCTCTACGTGGCCGGCGGCGACGGGGCGTCGGCGACCTTCACCGACTACGGGCAGGCGGGTACCCCGTCGAACCCGTGCGGCGACCCGCCCGGCCCGGCCGGTGCCGCGATGACGCCCCCGGGCGCCGAGGGCGGTGCCCTGCGCTCCCAGGACATCCGTACCCCGGCCGACCCGACGGGGCTCTCCGGCACGCTGATCCGGATCTCGCCCTCCACCGGGGCGGCGCTGCCGGACAACCCACTGGCGGCGAGCAGCGACCCGAACAACCGGCGCATCGTCGCGTACGGGCTGCGCAACCCGTACCGCTGGACGTTCCGGCCGGGCAGCAACGAGATCTGGCTCGGCGACGTCGGCTGGCGTACCTGGGAGGAGCTCAACCGGGTGGTCGACCCGGCGGTCGGGCCGGTCCGCAACTACGGCTGGCCGTGCTACGAGGGAAACGCCCCGCAGGGTGGCTACAACGCGGCGAACCTGTCGCTCTGCGAGACCCTCTACACCCAGCCCGCCGGCATGGTCATCCCGCCCTACTACACCTACCAGCACAGCCAGCAGGTCGCGGTCGGCGACGGCTGCCGGACCGGCGGCTCCTCCCCGGCCGGAGTGGCCTTCTACCCGACCAGCGGCGGCGGCTACCCGGCGGCGTACGCCGGGGCGCTCTTCTTCGCCGACTACTCCCGGGGCTGCGTCTGGGCGATGCGGAGCGGCGCCGACGGGCTGCCCGACCCGGGCCGGATCGTGCCGTTCGCGATCGCGCCCGGCGTGGTGGACCTGCGGATCGGCCCGGAGAACGACCTCTACTACGTCGACCTGCTCGGCGGCACCGTGCGCCGGTTCCACCACAGCACCGGCAACCGGCCGCCGCACGCCGTCGCCGAGGCGACCCCGACCAGCGGACGGGCCCCGCTGACGGTTTCCTTCGACGCCGTCGGTTCGACCGACCCGGACCCGGGCGACATCCTGGAATACCAGTGGGACTTCACCGGCGACGGCACCGTGGACGCGACCGGGCTGAACGTGACCCACCGGTACCCCTCGGTCGGCACCTACACCGCCCGGCTGCGGGTGGTCGACTTCGCCGGGCTCAGCGACACCGCGACGGTACAGGTCAGGGTCGGCACCAGCGCCCCGGTGCCGGTGATCGACCAACCGACCGCGGCGCTGCGCTGGGCGACCGGCCAGACGGTCACGTTCAGCGGCGGGGCCACCGATCCGCAGCAGGGCCGGCTGCCGGCCTCGGCGCTGCGTTGGACGCTTGTCAACATGCACTGCAGCACGCCGGAGAACTGCCACAGCCATCCGGTCCGCGAGGTGACCGGGGTGGCCACCGGCACGTTCCTCGCCCCGGACCACGAGTACCCGTCCTATTTGGAGCTGACGCTGACCGCCACCGACAGCGGTGGGCTGACCGGCAGCACCACGCTGCGGCTGGACCCGAGGACCGTGCAGCTCAAGCTCGCCACCCGCCCCGCCGGGCTGCGGGTCAACCTCAACGGGCGGAGCCTCACCACCCCGAACGCCGTACAGGTGATCGTCGGCTCGACCAACACGGTCAGCGCGCCCGGACCGCAGCGGCTCGGGCCGGCGACGTACACCTTCCAGAGCTGGGCGGACGGGGGCGCCGCGACCCACGTGATCACGGCGCCGGCCGCCACCACGGCGAGCTACACCGCCAGCTACGACGGCGCACCGGGTAGCTGCGCGGACGGCTTCGGCTACACGTGTACGACGCAGCCCGGCCGGGCGTACCTGCCGGCCGGCCCCGGCGAGCTGCCGTTGGCCGGGGACAACGACACCGCGTCCGTGGCGCTGCCGTTCCCGTTCCCGTACTACGGGCAGCACCACTCCAGGGCGTGGGTGGACGTCAACGGCATACTGTCCTTCGTGGATCCACGCGGCTCCTGGCCGGCGAACCGGGCGCTGCCGCACGCCACGACACCGAACGCCGCGCTCTACCCGTTCTGGGACGACCTGGTGATGCACCCGGAGTCCCGGGTCCGGACCGCCGTGTCGGGCGCCGCGCCGGACCGGCAGTTCGTGGTCGAGTGGAAGGACGTGGGACTCTCCGGCGCGCCTTCCGCCCGGATCAGCTTCCAGGTGGTGCTCTCCGAATGGGGCCAGATCGTCTTCAACTACACCGCGTTGAACGCCGGACGGGAGCTGGGCAACTCGGCAACCATCGGCATCGAGAACCCCACCGGCACCGACGCGGCCCAGTACTCGGTGAACCAACTGGTGCTGGCGAACGGCAGGGCGATCATCTTCACCCCACCGGCCTCGGTCCCGGGGACGGCCCGAGTTCCCTGCTCGGAGCTCCGTCGGGTGTCGTGTAACGCGGTGTAGGCGCCGTAGTCGACTCCGACGGTGACGTCAGTCCTGCCACGACGTCGGGGGTGGGCGAAGGGTGCCACCGGCTGGAGGGGTCGGTCAGCGGGCGATGCTGGCGGTCTTGACTCCGGCGACGAAGGCGGACCAGGCGTACGGCGCGAAGGCGAGGACTGGCCCGGTCCGGTCCTTGGTATCGCGTACGGCGACGACGTCGGCCAGGTTGTCGGCGACCTCGACGCATTCGCCACCGTTGTCCCCACTGCGAGTGCTCTTGCGCCACTGGGCGCCGGTCACGTCAACCATGATGGACCTCCCCAACGATTTTCTCGATCATGTGCCTCGATTGTCCCTCATCCAAGGCGAGTGCGGTCAGCCCGGCCCAGACGGATTCGTAGGCTGCCAGTTCGCTTGGCCGGTCGAGATAGAGCGCCCCGGTCAGCGACTCGCAATAGACGATGGGCGGCTCCGGAGTGTTCCGGTTGCCGGGTGGGAAGTTGAGCATGACGAACGTGCCGGCGACGGCGCCGTAGTGCAGCCCGGCTGCCAGCGGTAGCACCCGGATCGAGACGTTGGGTCGAGCACCTACGTCCAGCAGATGGCGAAGCTGGCCAGCCATCGTCTCGCGGCTGCCCACGATCCGCAGCAAAGCCGCCTCGTGAATGATCAGTTCGAGCCCGGGCGCAGACGGCAACCGTCGGGTCAGTAGCGACTGTCGTTGCAGCCGAACCTCGACCAGCCTGTCTCGCTCCTCATCGCTCATTGTTGACCGGTGCTGGTAGACCGCCAGTGCGTAGTCCCTGGTCTGGAGCATGCCCGGCACCATCGCGTCATAGAAGAACCGGAGTCGGGAGGCGACCGCTTCGAGGCCGACGTACAGCTCGAACCACTCGGGGATGGCGTCGCCGTACGCGTGCCACCAGCCCTTGGCCTTGGTCTGGCTGGCCAGCCCGACCAGCGCGGTGACCAGGTCCGGCCGCACGTCGTAGAGCGCGCACATCGCCTGGACGTCGAGCGAGCGGACCACGCCGAGCCCACTCTCGATCCGCCAGACCTTCTGCCGGCTGCACTCCAGCGCCTCGGCCGCCGCGTCAAGGGTCACCCCGGCCTCGGTGCGGAGCTGCTTGAGCGTTCGGCCGAGCTGGCGGCGTGGCACGGTCGAACCCATGTCCTCGGTCATTTGATCACTCCCGCGTTCGATTCTGCAACATCCTGCCGCCTCCGATGAAACGTCTATCTGTTGACCATAGGTAAGTCAATAGACGATGGGCGGCTTCTCCCGAGAGTTCGCTTGCCATCCACGCGTCACACGCTACAAGATGGCCTTCGAGAGGTGACCGTCCAAACAGTTCCCGGCTGGGTCGCCGCGCTGATCAATAATCCTCGGCGAAAGGATGATGCTGCCGTGCGCGCAAATGCCTGTCGTATTCTTTCGCCCTACGCCACCGGCCTGATCGCGATCGGCGAACCGACGGCTCGTGGCAGACCGGGCGGGGACCGGTTGACCCGTGATCAACTCAAGGCGCTGTGGCTGCACCGCGCGGTCGCGGGACGTCTGGTCAGCGACCCCGACGGAGTGTTGGCGAAGGCGGCGGCGAACCTCGAACGGCTACGTTCGGTACACCCGGACGGGATGGCGGCGAAGTGGCTCGAACGCTGGAGCGCAGTCCTCGACGCCGGGGTGGAGTCAGTCTTGACGGTCTTGACCTCGACTCGCCCTGACGATGTCGAGTTGCGGCAGAACTCACCGTTCGCCGGAGTCCTGCCCGAGTCCGAGCGTCGAGCCGTGCTGGCGGCGTTCGCGCAGAGCTGGCGCGAGCAGCCTGCTGTCCGACGGTGCTCAGGATCCGGCGCCGGTGCCGGTGGCGCCGCTTCCGGCGGCCCGGCGGCGGGGGAGTCGGGCCAGCACGAGTCGGCGTAGCCGGGCGTCGGTGGCCCAGAGCAGTACCCCGGAGACCAGCCCGGCCGCCCCGCCCAGCACCAGCAGCTCGACGACCGGCCCGGCGTCCAGACCGGTCCGGGCCGCCGCCAGCGGCACCAGCGCGGCGGCCACCGCGGCCAGGATCGCCGGCACCGTCGGCGCGAGGAAGGCCACGATCGACGCCCCGGCGGCCCGGCGCACGGTGACCCAGACCGCCAGGGCGGTCACCAGGACCTGCATGCCGACCCCGGCCAGCGCCACCGCCGTCGCCTCGGCCACGTCGTCGTACCCGGTGAAGAGGGTGCCGACGGCGGCCAGCGTCGCCACCCCGAGCACGCCCCGGGTCCAGAGGATCGCGGCGAGCTTGCCCGGCTGGCCGATCGCCTGGAGTGCCGGGCCGAGCAGTACCCCGTACACGTTGACGGCGCCGAAGAGGCAGAGTAGCCGCAGCGGCACCTCGGTGCCGGCCCACTGCGGACCCAGGAGCGTGACCAGCGGATGCGCCGCCGCCGCGAGTATGCCGAGCACCGGCAGCCCGGCCAGCGCACCGAGGTGCTGGAGCTGGTTGAGCTGCGCGGCCAGCGCCGCCCGGTCCCGCTGTAGCCGGGACAGTGACGGCAGCGCCACCTGCTGGAGCGACCGGACCGTGACGTCGACTAGCATGTCCGGCAGCCGGGCCGCCAACCGGTAGATCCCGGTCGCCACCGGCCCGAAGAACAGCCCGGTGAAGAGGACGTCGGCCTTGGAGCTGAGCATCAGGCCCAGCCCGGCGTTGGCCGAGTGGGCGGAGAAGACCAGCAGGTCCCGGATGCCGGCCAGCCGGGGCCGGCGGCTCGGCCGCCACGGGCAGACCCACCAGAGGACCACCAGGCCGACCGCCGCGTTCACCAACTGCTGCGCCACCAGGGCCCAGATGCCCGCGCCGGCCAGCGCCAGCACCACCCCGGCGGCGCCGCTGAGCAGCGAGGCGAGCAGGGTACGGATGGCGACCGCCCGGAACCGCAGTTCCCGGCGCAACACCGCCTCGGGCACGATCGACAGCCCCTGCAACAGCACCAGCGGGGAGAGTGCGACGCAGATCGCGGTCAGCTCCGGAGCCCGGTTGGCCAGCGCCCACAGTGGACTGACGACGGCGGCGAGCCCACCGATCACCACCCCGGCCAGTATCAGCACCACGAACGCGCCGTCCAGGTGCTCCGGCGTGAGTCTGTCCCGCTGCACGATCGCGGAGACCAGCCCCTGCTGGATCAGCGTCTGCGCCACCGTGATGTAGACGGTGGCCATCGCCACCAGGCCGAACTCGCTCGGGCCGAGCAGCCGGGCCAGCAGGAAGGTGACCAGGATCGACGAGCCGATCCGGCCGGCGGTGAGCACGTACGACCAGCCGATCGCCGAGCGCAGCCGGCCACCGCCGCCCGTCGACGGCGGACCCGAGTCGGTTGCCGGGATGCGTGCTGGCTGCTCCGGAGCCGTCCGGGCGGGCTGGACCGCGGGCACCCTAGGCGCTTCCCTTCGCCGTGCTGGCACGCCGCCGGATCAGCCGACCCAGCCAGACCGTGATCCGGCGGCGCAGCAGGCCGAGTCGGACCCGGACCCGGCGGGCCCACCAGGTGGCCAGGAACGCCACCGCCGAACTGAGCCGGGTGCCGAGCGGCTCGGAACCGGTGGAGAGGGTCCGCAGCGTCTCGGCGAGCATCCGCAGCCTCGGCGCCCGGACCCGCCTGCCGCTCTGGGCATACCAGGCCAGTGCCGAGTCCGGGGTGGCGTCCTTGGCCTGCCGGGTGGAGGCGCCGTGCATCCGGCGCAGGAAGAGCGGCTCGGCCACCTCGTGGATCTCGCCGAGCCGGGCCACCTCGGCGATCAGCGTGTAGTCGGAGGAGAGGAACGGGCGGATCATGCCGGTCCGGCGCAGCGCCGACATCCGGAACACCCCGAAGTGCGCGTGACAGAGGTTGATGTTCTTCGCCACCCGGGCCACCCGGCGCCACGCCCGCCGGTCGCGCAGGTCCAGCCGGTCGGCGTACGGGCCGATGACCTCGCCGGCCTCGTCGATCAGTACGGTGCGCGGATAGGCGAGTACGGCGTGCGGCCCGGCCGCGTCCAGCGCCGCCACGCAGGTGCGCAGGTACGCCGGCAGGCAGACGTCGTCGTACGCCACCCACTTGAACAGCTCACCCCGGGCCAACTCGACCACCCGGGCGTAGTTGACGTGCCCGCCGAAGTTGCGCGGGTTGCGGTAGAGCCGGATCCGGGGGTCCCGCGCGGCGTAACGCTGGCAGATCTCCCAGGTCCGGTCGGTGGAGGCGTTGTCGCTGATGATGATCTCGAAGTCGGGGTAGTCCTGGGCGAGCAGGGCGTCGAGGCAGCCTTCGAGGTAGCGCTCCGCGTTGTAGAGGGGTACGCCCAGACTCACCCGCGGTGCTGGCTCCATCGTCTCCTCCGCTCAGGCGACCAGCAGCTCGGCGTGCACGCCGAGCCGGCGTAGCGCGGCGTCGATCTCGTCCCGGTAGGCCGGGTTGGTGATGATCACCGAGCGGGTGCCGGAGCCGGCGAGGGTGGCCGGATCCCGCACCTGGTGCCCGGTCACCGGCAGGTAGCGGCCCCACTTCCGCGGGTTGACGTCCACCACGGCGGCGAGCCGGCGATCCGGGTCGGCCAGGTGGAGGAACTGCACCCCGCGCGAGCCGGCTCCCCAGAGCACCGGTCGGTCACCGGCAGAGGCCAGCCGGTCGATGGTGCCCCGCCAGTGCTCCCGAACGGCTGCGTGTCGGTCGGCGAAACCGGCGATCGAGGCGAGCTGCCGGTCCCGGTCGGCCACTCCCGGCGACTCGGTTCCGGGCAGCGCCGTACCGGTCACCGGCGCTGTGGCGTTCACCGAGATCTCGACGTACCGGAACATGCCGGAGAAGAGCCGCCCGGTGGCGACCACCCGCCAGCCGGCCCGCTCGACGATCCGGCAGAGTGAGTACCCGTCGAAGTAGGAGACGTGTGGGTAGATCACCTCCCAGCCGGCGGTGCCCAGGTCGTAGCCGGCGTCCGGCACCTCCAGGTAGCCGTGGACCGGCCGGTCACCGGCCAGCTCGCGGAGCCGGACCAGGAAGGCGTACGGGTCGTCCAGGTGCTCGAACCAGTGCCGGGAGGTGACCAGGTCGAACGCGGGGGTGTCGCCGTCGAGTGGGGCGTGACCCCGCACGAGGGTCGCGCCGGACGGGTCCGGGCCGGGCGGGCCGGCGTACATCGCGTCGTAGCCGATGCCCCGGCAACCGGCCACCTGGCACAGCTCGCGCAGGAACTCGCCCTGCCCGCAGCCGACGTCCAGCACCGTGCCGCCGCGCAGC
The DNA here is from genome assembly GCF_040120695.1 of Plantactinospora sp. B6F1. Lineage (NCBI taxonomy): Bacteria > Bacillati > Actinomycetota > Actinomycetes > Micromonosporales > Micromonosporaceae > Plantactinospora > Plantactinospora sp. B6F1. The sequence continues at coordinate 155,815 of NZ_JBEEAC010000004.1, forward strand.
GGGAACCGCCCGGCGAGGTGCGTGACCAGTTCCGCCGAGAAGACGCCGAAGGCGGGCGAGTGGTGCAGGTTGGTGTCCATGGTGGTGTCATAGACCAGAACGGCCGGGTCGAAGGCGAGGTTGCGGACGTACCCGCAGTCCGGGCAGTAGCCCAGCCACATCCGGCCGAGCGGGCTGGCCAGCGCCTCCGCCCGGCTGGCCCAGTGCACCCCGCAGTAGACCGGGATCTCGCCCAGGTCGGCGAAGGGCACCAGGTCGTGCCGGCCGCAGGCCGTGCACCGGTGCACCAACTGCCTGCCGCCGGAGCCGCCGGCAGCGGTCACGGCGTTCTCCAGCGCAGCTCGGCGTCGAGCCGGCCGGCCCCGGTGAGCGCCCGGATCCGGTGCAGCCGCTGGTGCCGCTCGCCCCGGAACGCCCCGATGGTTAGCCCGTACCGCTGGTACGCCTCGACCAGCTCCTCGATCCCCTTGCGCACCGTCCAGCGGGGGCGGAACCCGGGCACCTCGGCCGCGACCAGGTCACAGCTGACCCGGTAGTTGCGGGTGTCCGCCGAGGCGCCCCCGGCGAAGGTCACCCGCGATCCCGGCACCACCTCGGCGACGAGTTCGGCGACGTCCCGGATCAGGTAGTTCTCGGCGCTGACCCCGATGTTGTAGGCCCGGCCGTGCACCACCGCCCGGTCCGCCTCCAGCAGGGCCAGGAAGGCCGCGCAGATGTCCTCGGCGTGCACCAGCGGCCGCCAGGCCGAGCCGTCGGAGAGCAGCCGTACCTCGCCGGTGAGCAGGGCGTGCGCGGTGAGGTCGTTGACCACCAGGTCGCCGCGGAGCCGGGGGGCGAAGCCGTACGCGGTGGCGTTGCGCAGGAACACCGGGGAGAAGTCGTCGTCGGCGAGGGCCGCGAGGTCCCGCTCGGCCCGGACCTTCGACGCGCCGTACGGGGTGACCGGGGCGAAGGCCGCGGTCTCGTCCAGCGGCCGGTCGTCGGTGCCCGCACCGTAGAGGCTGCACGAGGAGGAGAAGAGGAAGCGGGTCACCCCGGCCGCCCTGGCCGCCCCGGCCAGCCGCACCGTGGCCCGATGGTTGATCTCGTAGGTCAGTTCGGGGTCGAGGTTGCCGATCGGGTCGTTGCAGAGCGCGGCGAGGTGGCAGACCGCGTCGAAACCGGCGAGATGCTCCGGCCGGACGTCCCGCAGGTCCATCGCGAGGGAGGGTACGGCCGCCGGTGCCGGGCCGAGCAGGCAGTCGGAGTAGTAGTCGGTGTCCAGGCCGGTCACGTCGTGCCCGGCGGCGCTCAGCATCGGGGTGAGTACGCCGCCGAGGTAACCATGGTGGCCGGTCACGAGAACACGCACGGCAAAGCTCCCGTCGTCGCCCGGATGAGAAGGCGAGTTTATGGGTGCCCCCCTGGCCGACCCGGCTATTGTCGGACTTTTTACTCAACCGCTCCCGCCGCGCCGGAGTGCTGGTTAGCGTGGCGCGCAGGCGGGCGGGCGCCGCGCCGGTATTTGCGATCATATCGGGGTGGGTGGGCATGACCGATGCCAAATGTCGGCTGTGTGCGGCGGTATTGACCGAAACGTTTGTCGACCTGGGCATGTCGCCGCTCTGCGAGAGTTATCTCAGCGCGGATAGGCTCGATTCGGCCGAGATCTTCTACCCACTCCACGTCCGAATCTGTTCGAAGTGTCTGCTCGTGCAACTTCCGGCGTACGTATCCGGAGAGGAAATCTTCTCCGACTATGCCTATTTCTCGTCGTACTCCGACTCCTGGGTGGCACACGCCAAGCGGTACGCCGACACGATGACCGAGACGCTCGGGCTCGGGCCGGAGAGCCTGGTGACCGAGGTGGCGAGCAACGACGGATATCTGCTCCAGCACTTCGTCGCCCGGGGCGTACCGGTGCTCGGGGTGGAACCGGCCGGCAACGTCGCCGAGGTGGCCCGGCAGCGGGGAGTCCGGACCGAGGTGCGGTTCCTGGGTGCCGAAACCGGCGTCGAGCTGGCGGAGCGCTACGGCCGGGCCGACCTGGTCGCCGCCAACAACGTCTACGCGCACGTGCCCGACCTGATCGGCTTCACCGCCGGGCTGGCCGCGCTGGTCAAGCCGACCGGGCTGGTCACCTGCGAGGTCCCGCACCTGCTGCGGCTGATCGAGCGCCGGCAGTACGACACCATCTACCACGAGCACTATCAGTACCTCACGCTGCGTACCGCGATGCGCGCGCTGGCCACCGCCGGCCTGATCGTGATCGACGTGGACGAGTTGTCGTCGCACGGCGGCTCGCTGCGGGTGCACGCCCGACCGGCCGCGGCGGCGGGGGAGCCGTCCGGCAACGTCAAGTCGGTGCTGGACGCCGAGACCGAGGCCGGCCTGCACACCGTCGCCGGGCACCTCGGCTTCGCCGACGCCGTCTTCGACATCAAGCGGGAACTGCTCGACTTCCTGCTCACCGTCCGGGCACAGGGGCTGCGGGTGGTCGGCTACGGGGCACCGGGCAAGGGCAACACCCTGCTCAACCACTGCGGCATCCGCGCCGACCTGCTGGAGTACACCGTGGACCGCAGCCCGCACAAGCAGGGGAAGTTCCTGCCCGGCACGCACATCCCGATCCACCCGCCGGAGCGGATCGCCGAGGACCGTCCCGACTACGTACTCGTGCTGCCCTGGAATCTGCGCACCGAGATCTCCGCGCAGCTCGCCTACGTACGCCACTGGGGTGGCCGGCTCGTCTTCCCGATTCCCGCCCTGGAGGTGCTGTGATGCGGGTCGTCCTCTTCTGCGGCGGCCTGGGGATGCGGATGCGCGAGGACGCCGCCTCGGCACCGAAGCCGATGGCGATGATCGGGGACCGCCCGCTGCTCTGGCACGTGATGCGCTACTACGCCCACTTCGGGCACACCGACTTCATCCTCTGCCTCGGCTACGGCGCCGCCGCCGTCAAGGAGTACTTCCTGCGGTACGACGAGACGCTCTCCAACGACTTCAGCCTCTCCATGGACGGCCGGGACGTACGGCTGCACTCGGCCGACATCACCGACTGGAACATCACCTTCATCGACACCGGCCTCGGGACCTGCATCGGCGAGCGGCTGATGCGGGTCCGCAGGTACGTCGAGGACGAGCCGATGTTCCTGGCCAACTACGCGGACACCCTGACCGACGCGCCGCTGCCGGAGATGGTCGACCGGTTCCGGCACTCCGACGCGGTGGCCAGCCTGCTCGCCGTACCGGTGCAGTCGACCCACCACGTCATCGACATCGCCCCCGGCGACCAGGTCACCCGGGTACGCCCGATCCGCGAGCTGATGCAGTGGGAGAACGGCGGCTACTTCATCCTGCGCCGGGAGATCTTCGACGTGCTCCGCGAGGGGGAGGACCTGGTGCCGCACGGCTTCGACCGGCTGCTGCCGGAGCGGCGGCTGATCGCCCAGCGCTACACCGGGTTCTGGCGGGCCGCCGACACCTTCAAGGACCGGGCCGAGCTGGAGCAGCTCTACCAGTCGGCCCGCTGCCCCTGGATGCTCTGGGACGCCAACCGCAACCAGGGCCGCCGGCCGGCGACCCTGGAGCCGGTGCTCGCCGGTGTCGCCGGCAGCGCCCGGGTCTGGGACTGACCGGTTGATGATGCCGTTGCGCCTCTCCGCGGCCCGCTCGGTGGTGCTGCTCGGGGCACACCCGGACGACATCGAGATCGGCGCCGGCGGGCTGCTGCTCGCCCTCGGCGACGTACCCGGGCTCCGGGTGCACTACGTGCTGCTCACCGGCACCCCCGCCCGGCAGGCGGAGGCGCGGGCGGCGGCCGCCGCCTTCCTGCCCGGCGCCCGGCTCAGTTTCGCCCTGCACGACCTGCCGGACGGCCGGGTGCCGGCCCGGTGGGGCGAGGCGAAGGAGATCGTGAACGCCGCCGCCGCGACCCTGGACGCCGACCTGGTGCTGGCGCCCGGCCCGGACGACGCGCACCAGGATCACCACACACTCGCCGCCCTGGTGCCCACGTCGTTTCGGGACGCCACGGTGTTGTACTACGAGATCCCCAAGTGGGACGGCGACCTGGGCCGGCGCAACGTCTACCTGCCACTGACGCAGGAGCGGGTGCGCCGCAAGGTGGAGCTCCTGCACGCGAGCTATCCGTCGCAGAAGGGCCGGGACTGGTGGGACGACGAGGTGTTCCTCGGACTGGCCCGGCTGCGGGGGATGGAGTGCCGGTCCCGGTACGCCGAGGCGTACCGGTGCGAGAAGGCGGTGATCGAGCAGTGACCGAGCTGACCGAGACGACCGGGGCGGGTGCCCGGACCAGAGCCGTGTCGGCCTGCCTGTTCGGGGTGCCCGGCGCACACCTGAACCTGGGGGTCGGGGCGCTGCGGGCGGCCACCCTGAGCGGGCTGCTGGCCCGGGAGCCGGGCGCCGACGTCACCGTCTTCGACGACGGGTGGGGGCAGCGCGCCGGGCACACCTTCGTGGCCGGCCGGTCGGTGCCGATCTCACTGGCCGGTGCCCGGCACTCGCGCCGCTACCACCGGCCGGAGTCCTACCTCAACATGCGGATCAGCGCGGCGTTGGGCGGGCTCGGCAACGCCGGGCTGGCCCGGATCGACGCCGCCGACGTGGTGCTCGACGTCAGCGGCGGGGACAGCTTCAGCGACATCTACGGCGAGCACCGGTTCCGCACCGTGGCCTGGCCGAAGCGGTTGGCCCTGCTGCGGCGCCGCCCGCTGGTGCTGCTGCCGCAGACGTACGGGCCGTTCCGGTCGGCGCGGCTGCGGGCCGAGGCGGCGGCACTGGTCCGGGGCGCGCGGACGGCCTGGGCCCGGGATCCGGAGAGCTTCGCCGCCCTGGCCGACCTGCTCGGCCCGGACCTGGACCCGCGGCGGCACCGGGAGGGCGTGGACGTGGCCTTCGGGCTGGAGCCGAGGGTGCCGGACGAACCGGCGTACCAGCGGTTGGCCGGATGGTTCGAGGCGGACCCGGGGCCGGTGGCCGGGATCAACGTGAGCGGGCTGATGTCCCGGCCGGAGGGCCGGGTCCGGTTCGGGCTCGCCGGGGACACCTCACGGGTTGCCAACCGGCTCTGCGAGCGGCTGCTGGACCAGTCGGACACCCGGGTGATCATCGTCCCGCACGTGCTGACCCCGAACGGGTCCGACGACGACCGGGTGGCCAGCGAGCGGCTCTACGCCGCGCTCGCCCCCCGGTACGGCGACCGGGTGGCGCTCGCCCCGTCCGGCCTGGACCCGCACCAGAGCAAGTGGGTGATCGCGCACACCAGTTGGTTCTGCGGGATGCGGATGCACTCGACGATCGCGGCACTCTCCTCGGGGGTGCCGGCGGCGGTGCTGGCGTACAGCGACAAGGCGGGGGGTGTCTTCGCCAGCGTCGGGCAGCGCCAGCACGTCGCCGACGCCCGGCGGCTGCCCGACGACGCACTGCTCGACGCGCTCTGGGCCTCCTGGACCACCCGGGCCGAGACCGCCGCCGAGCTGGCGGTACGCACCCCGGCGGCGGTCGCCCGGGCGTCCGCCCAGATGGACGAGTTCGTCGCGCTGGCCCGGGCCGAGCGGGATCGTCGAGCCCCGGCGGGGGTGCGCTGATGCCCCGGCCCCGCACGGTGCACGACGTCGCGTCCGGCAGGCTCTGCACCGGGTGCGGGGTCTGCGCCTACCTGGCTCCGGACGAGGTGCGGATGGTCGACGTGCTCGACCACGGCCGGCGCCCGTTACCGATCACGCCGGTCGGGGCAGCGGCCAGCGGCGCGGCGGCGGCGCTGGACTGCTGCCCGGGGGTGCGGTTGGCGCACGACAGCAGCCGGTCGGTGCCGGGCGAGATCCCCGAGCTGCGTCCGGCCTGGGGGCCGGTCCGGGCGATCTGGGAAGGGTACGCCGCCGATCCGGCGATCCGGTACGCCGGCTCCAGCGGCGGGGTGGCGACCGCGCTGGCCGGACACTGCCTGACCGGCGAGGGGATGGCCGGGGTGCTGCACATCGGCGCCCGGGCCGACGTGCCCTATCTGAACGAGACCAGGCTGTCCCGTACCCCCGCCGAACTGCTCGCCAACGCCGGCTCCCGGTACGCCCCGGCCAGCCCCTGCGACCGGCTGGACCTGGTCGAGTCGGCCGAGGCGCCGTGCGTCTTCGTCGGCAAGCCCTGCGACGTGGCTGCGGTCCGGATGGCCCGGCAGGTCCGGCCCGAGTTGGACCGCAGGCTCGGGCTGACCATCGCGATCTTCTGCGCCGGCACCCCGACCACCAGGGGCACGCTGGAGATGCTGGACCGGCTCGGGGTGACCGACCCGACCCGGCTGGCGTCGGTGCACTACCGGGGGGCGGGGTGGCCCGGTTCGGCCCGGGCCCGGCTCACCGACGACCCGCCGGACGAGCGGCGCGAGCTGAGCTACGCCGAGTCCTGGGGCGACATCCTGCAGAAGCACCGGCAGTGGCGCTGCTACCTCTGCGCCGACCACACCGGCGAGTTCGCCGACGTGGCGGTCGGCGACCCGTGGTACAGGCCGACCGGCGACGACCCGGGCCAGTCCCTGGTGCTGGCCCGCACCGAGCGCGGCGTACGACTGGTCGAGGCCGCCATCGCCGCCGGGGCGCTGGTGCTGACCCCGGTGACCGTCGACATCCTGCCCGCCTCGCAGCCGAACCTGCTCCGGGCCCGGGGCGCGGTCTGGGGGCGGATCGGCACGCTCCGGGCCGCCGGCCTGATGACGCCCCGGCTGCGCAACCTGCCGATGGCCGGGATCTGGTGGCGGCACCTGTCGACTGTCGAGAAGCTCCGCTCCACCCTCGGCACACTGCGCCGGATCGGTCGTAAGCGACTCCGTGAGCCGGCCGTGCTCACCCCGTACCAACCCAGGTGAGGAAGGGCCCCTTCCTATCGTTTTCGGTAGATGCGAGGGCCCTTGCTAACGGGTCAGACCACCGGCTGACCGTTGTCGAAGTAGACGTTGGTGGGGCGTTCCCAGGTGACTCCGGGGCGGTTCCAGCCGGAGACCACCCCGTAGCGGTAGTCGCGGCCGTACTTGTTGTTCCGGAACAGGATGTTGGAGCCGACCAGCCGGGGACTGATCCCGATCGAGTAGTTGCCGCCGTTGCAGTAGTTGTCCTCGAAGGTCAGGTTCGTCAGCGACGGGGCGGTCTCCGAGCCGATGGTGAGGCAGGAGTTGAACGGGTCCCGGGTCACCGGGTTGTACGACAGCAGCGTGTTGTGCCGGACGATGATGTTGTTGCCGCCGGTGCTCTGCAGGATGTCGTTGTGCGAGCCGGCGACCCGGGCCAGGCTGTGCAGGTACGAGTCGAAGATCCGGGTGTTGCTGGCCAGCCGGGGTCCGTCGATCATGTTGTAGACGTTCCCCCGGCGTAGCGTGTAGTCGGCGCAACAGATCGAGGCCGAGTTCGTCGCCATGCCGTTGATCTCGACGTCCTCGATCAGCAGGTTCGTCGTCCCGGCCAGGGTCCGGATCGAGTACGTGGGGCTGTTGCAGGTGATCCTGGACTTCAGAATCTTGACGTTGGCGGCGGCGACGGTGACGCAGCCGACGATGTTCAGGCCGGTCACCACCTGACCAGCCTTGCGCAGGCTGAGCGCGCCGGAGCTGCGCAGTGCCGTCCCGGCGGGCACCCCGGTGTTGCCCGGCCCGGGCCAGTACGTGATCGGGGTGGGCGGCGCGCTGGCCGGCGCGTACGGCGGCCGCTCCGCCATCGCCCGGGAGTCCGGGTCCGGTGGCGGGATCGGCGCGGTCGGGCTGCTCGGCACCGGGGCGCGGTAGGGCTTGCCGTCCTGCGACGACTCGACGATGGTGGCCGGGTTGTCGTCGGTATGCCGGAACGCCTCGCGGCAGCCCTTGACCCGGACGCGTAGCGCCGAGTATCCGCCCGGCACCACACCGTCGGTCCTGGCAGAGGCGCACCGGATCTCGGTGTCCTCGATCAGGGTGCCGAGCACCCCGGACCGGATCACGATGGCGGCGGCGCCGCCGGTGCGCACCTTCACCCGCCGGATCGTGATGTTGTCGGCCGCCACCTCGATCGGGCGGTTGACCGTCTGTCCGTAGAGGACGCTCGCGGGCTGGTCGAGCACCATCGGCGTGGCCCGGACCGGCTGCCCCGCAACGTTGAGCAGGAGATAGCCGCTGGCGGCGAGGAGTGCGGCCGTGACACCGAAGGTTCCGACGATGGTGGCGCGGCGCCGCCTGCGGTGCGGATCGCGGACGAGACTCGCTGGCTCGATCGGAGGTCCGGCGTTACTGTCGGTCACGGTTACCCCCCACGGGCGCGTTGCACACGGGCGGGGGCCATCGCTCGTGCGCGACGAGGCGCCCACCGCCATTCGGCCGGTCCGCGCCGACTCCCCCCGGGTCGACGCAATCGCGCGATCGGACACCTTCCCAGCTCAGAGGGGGTGTAGTTCCGATCTCTTCGATCCACTGGCCATGAATGAATACTACAAGCTGTGGCGAAGAGGTTACTATTCTCGATTCAGACGGATTACGGACAGAAGGTCGCGGATGATCGCTCCGCGTGTCTGGCCGCCCTGCCGGTTACGGGTAGAGTCTCGGTACCTCCGGAATGTGATCTCCCGACGGGCCGGGCGACCGCCCCCCGTATCCCGGTGGCTCAGCATCCCGCGAGGTCAGACCACCGTCGACGGCTGCACAGGAGATGACAGTAAGCATGGCTCGACCGCAAGGGCAGGGTGCTGTTCGTCAACGGCGAGACGCAGGCTGGCAGGACACCCGTGAGGGCGACCGCCTGGTCCAGCAGCAACTCCACAGGACGCTCTGGACCAAGTTCAAAATCCGCGACAACGACGTGTACGAGCGCGCGCTCGGGTACATCCGCGAGTACTACTGATTACTCAGCCTCATCCTCCGGCCGTCGCCACCGCCACCAGGTGCTTGCCCACAAGCTCTTGCGCCTGCTCAATCTCGCCCACACCCTCTTCAAAACGCGCGGGCGCCTGCCGATACGCCTTGACGGCGCCATTGAGCCTTTTCCAACCTGATCTTGCAGGTCGGCGCGGTCGGGAGGGGCGTTGATCGATGAGGGCGAGGCTCCAGGTAGGACAGCAAATCGACCACAACCCGATGCCCCGACCAGGAGCCTCGCCATGCTGTCCCACCCTGCCACGATTCCGTTGTCCAACCGGACCCTGAACCACCTCGCCGAACGAATCTGCGGCCACCGCCAGCAGCGCAACTCCCGGTGGAGGCGACTGACCCCGGGCCGCCAGGCACTGCTCGCCCTGACCCACGTGCGCAACGGCGACGCCTACACCCGCCTCGCCGCCGGCTTCCAGATCGGGATCGCGACCGCGTGGGCTCTTCAAGAAGCGATCGCCCTGCTGAGCGCTACCGCCGACGACCTGCACACTGCAATGCAGCGCATCCGGCACCTGGCCTATGCGATCCTGGACGGCACGCTGATCCCGATCGACCGGGTCGCCGACCAGAGGCCGTACTACTCCGGCAAGCAAGAACGCCACGGCGTGAACGTGCAGGTCGTCGCGGACGCGGTTGGGCGTGTCGTCTGGGCCTCGGCCGCGCTGCCCGGTTCGACACGTGGCCTGACCGCCGCCCGCACCCGAGGCATCATCGACGCCTTGACCAGCGCCGACGTGATGACCTTCGCGGACAAGGGCTACCAGGGCGCCCGCGGCAGCGTGCGCACCCCGTTCAAGCGACGACGCTGCCGACCGAGGCTGTCACGCCGGCAGAAGGCGATCCACCAGGTCCACGCGAAGATCCGCGCCCGCGGCGAAAGAGCCATCGCCACGCTCAAGACCTGGAAAATCCTGACCAAGCTGCGCTGCTGCCCACGCCGCGCCACCGCGATCGTGCAAGCCATCCTCGTCCTGCACCACGTCGAAGCCGACCGCAGAAGGAAAAGGCTGATCAAGACAACTTGAGCGAGTTGAGCGATACATTCGGCAATCTCTATCTTTAGATACATCGACCGATTGACTCAAAGTGCTTCTCACGTTACGTTCGGTGCTCGTCACGTCATTGTCACCACGGGAGGAATGACCTTGATCAGGAGTATGCGTGCATCGAGCTTGGCTATCGCCCTGGCCGTCGCCTTGCTGTCGACCGGAGCGAGCGCCGTAGCCTCTCCACCGGCATCGGACCCGTCGCGGGCCGCGGCTCGGCCAGGGCTGGCGCCCGCCGGTGCGGGGGGCACGTACCTCGACGAGGAGGGCAACGTCCTGTCGATGCGGGGGCAGGACGTCGACCTGGTAGCAGGCAGTGCCCTGCTCCTTGGCTGCACACCGGGCAACGGAGCTGACAATCCGCACTACACGGCGCCTGACGTCTCGGGTCATGGAACCTACGTCAAGGGAACGTGCACCAACAACACGGCTAACGTCTACAACTGCTTGTACGAGTGGTACACCGACGGCACCTGGCGGCGGAAGTCGTGTTCGAGCACGGTGACGGTGACGGCCGGCGGCGGGGCTGGGAACAGGTCCAACGCTCGGCATGTCTGTCACTCGACCAGCCAATTCATCTCGTGGCGCAATCACGAGGACGTCGACGTCATCGGCGAGATCGACGACAGCAACCAACCCTACAGGCAGGCCGAGGTCTACTGCGTAGTGAACTAGCCGTAGCGTTTACGGTGGGCCATAGAGGCCTCCGGTAGGTATGGGCGTCAGCACCTCACACCTCGCCGGGGGTCTCTCCATGGATCAAGCCGACACGCCGTCAAAGACGCTCATGGCCACTACAACTAGCGGTCTATTATTCCGACGATGACACTGCAGCCCACTGACGAGCTCTCTGCTGCGGCGTGGCTGTATGCGACCGATGTCGGCCCGACGCGGTTGATCACGTTCGGGCCGGCCTCGTTCCCCGCGTACGCACGCCTTCGCTACCTGCCCGATCCGGTCCTTCCGGATATGCGCGAGTCGGACGTGCGGCTGCCATCTCGCCGATCCACTGAGATCGACATGGCCCGAACAGCGTTGGAGGCCCTCGCCGACTACAGCTCCTCCACGCGCGACTGCTATGTCTGCGTGTGGGAGGGTGGCGCGACGTTCCGGAATCCTGCACTGACTGGCGGACCCATGCTGGACCTTCCGCACCGGCGATACGTCCTGTTCACCGGTACCCTGGACGACTTGATGGGGTGGAGCGACTTGTTCGACTCCGAAGTTTACTCAGCGCCGGCATTCGTCTGGCCGGCGGATCATGCGTGGTGTTTCGCCAGCGACGTCGACCCTCATTGGGCCGGCATCGGAGCCGACCGTGGGGTTATCGACCGCCTCGTCGCGGACAGGAACCTCGACGTGGTGCATGCGGACCCGGAAGAGCGGCAGCCGACGTACTACTGACAGCCACTTTCATCGTGCGTAGCGGTTGGCTTCGACGTGGTACAGGACGAGGATGGCTTGGACGATCGCGGTGGCTCGGTGTGGGCAGCAGCGCAGCTTGATCAGGATCTTCCAGGTCTTGAGGGGTGGCGATCGCGCGTTCGCCGCGGGCGCGGATCCTCGCGTGAGCCCGGTTCACGGCCTTCTGCCTGCGTGACAGATTTGGCCGGAAGCGGCGCCGCTTGAACGGGGTGCGCACGCTGCCGTGGGCGCCCTGGTAGCCCTTGTCGGCGAAGGTCATCGCGTTCGCGTTGCTCAGCGCGTCGATGATGCCGTGGGTTCGGGCTGCGGTCAGGTCATGGACTGAGCCGGGTAGCGCCGGCGAAGCCCAGATGAGGCGGCCGGCGGCATCGGCGATGACCTGCACGTTCATGCCGTGGTGCTTGTGTTTCCCGGAGTAGTACGGCTTCTGGTCGGCGACCCGGTCAATCGGGATCAGGGTGCCGTCCAGGATCGCGTACGCCAGTCGGCGGATCCGGTCCATGGCGGTGGCCAGGTCATCTGCGGCCGCCGCGAGAAGGGCTATCGCTTCCTGCACGTATCGCCATGCGGTGCTCACGCCCACGGCGAACCCGGCAGCGAGGCGGGTGTAGGTATCACCGTTACGCAGGTGAGCCAGGGCGAGCAGTGCCTGCCGTCCCGCGTCGAGGCGCCGCCACCTGGATCGGCGCTGGTTGCGGTGGCTACGGATGCGGTCGGCCAGGTGGTTCAAGGTCCGGCTGGACAACGAGATCGTGGACGGGTAAGACAGCACAGGCGAGGCTCCCGGTCGGGGCATCGGGTCACAGATTTGCTGTCTTACCTGGAGCCTCGCCCTCATCGATCACCGGGCTACGCACACCGCCCCTGTGCTGCCAGATCAGGTTGGAAAAGGCTCATTGAGCAGGTTGTTGCCCTGACCTCGGCTGACCTTCTGGACGTGAGTCTGGGCTTGGTTCACGAAATCGATGACCGCTGCGATGCCCCGGTCCACCTGTTCGAGCGTCTGTAGCGCCGTGGCTAGTTCCGCCAGCGCTGTACCGATCGGGCTGGTACCGTGCCCGGCGGTGAACCGGTCGAGTCCGGTGTTCATGGCGCGGCCGACGAGTCCGCCGAGCTTCATACCGGCGTAGGCGGCGCCGACCGCGATCAGAGGAGCGGGGCGGTGGCCGACGGCGTCGGCGGCAGCAGTGGCCGCGACGGCTATCCCGGCCCCGGCCAGCTTGCCGACTCTCTCACTCAGGTTCTTGATCCCGTCCCGCGCACTCTCCAGGGCAGTATCCCGCAACGCACCCGCTGCTGCGGTGAGCGCTCCGGCCGCCTTCTCCCGAGCGCCAGGGACCCGTGCGTCCTTCGTTCGTCCTCGGCCTTGTTTGCTTAGTCCGAACATTGATTATCGTGCCGGTTGGAGGAACGCGCAGCCGGAGGCAACGAGCATGGGAATGACCTTGGCCGTGTCAAGCGCCAGTTCACCACTGGTCATCGGATCGATGTCCTCTCCGCTGGCGCGCTGCTCGTCCGCGAACTGCGTGGCGATGACGCAGGCTTCCCAGAGTGATCCGACGGTCGATGAATATGCCCACAAGTTGTAGACCGTGTAGTTGACCTTGACGAGAGCCTGTCCGTTGTGGCCGATGAGTCGGCGGTCGGGTTCGTCGGGGGTGTTGCCCATGCCTTCAGCGAGGGGGTGGAGCGTGATTCGCCGGAAGGGCTTCTCAAGATCTCTCTCCGGGTCGTACTCGATGAGGAGACCTCGGTCGATGAGCCATCGACGACGGGACCAGGGTTGACAGGGCCGTTGCCGGCGAGCAGTACATCCAGTTGCAGGCTGTCGCGGTTGACTTCCAGCCGGGCGTGGCGTTCGGGGTCCAGGAAGGCTCGTCCCCATACCTGGAACTCCTCGTCAGTCAGTTCTTCAGAGTCGTTGCCGAGACGGACTTCCCAGAACTCCGGTTTCGGGTCTGGTGGAGTGACGTATCGGAAGGACGGGCCGAGGTTGAGGCCGACGGGCACGATGACGGTGGGCATGGGGCCTTCCAGGGCTTCGAGGTTAGATGGCGGCGCTGTACTTCTCGGTCTGATCGATGGCGGCTCGGATGAGACCGGCGCCCTCGCCGAACTTCTGCTTGGCTGCACCGAGCTTGCTGATGGCGCCCAAGACGGCGGGCTGCTGCGTGCCGGCGGCGAGAGCCTGGAGCGCGGTGATGGTCTTGTCGATCTCGGCGTTGACGCTATTGAGCTGCGCGAGCGCCTTCTCGGCCTCGCCTCTGCTCCGAGCGAGGCCGGCTTTGATCTCACCGATGCTCGACACTGGATCATCCTCCCCAGGAACCAGGTGCGCCGGACGCGCCACGGGCGGGCGTCAACGGCTCAGGGTGATCAGCTATCGGTGGACATCGACCACGTCGAGGCGCTTAGTGATCAGTTGGCTACGAACTGGCGCTGGCGAGGTGCCGCCTGACGTGACTACGTCTCGTCGGCGTCGTCGCGTTGGTGTGGCCGGTACTCCCTGATCCACGCGGCGACCTCTGTGCGGCTCCAGACCCGTACACGACCGGATGCGACGACGGCGACTGGCGCCGGGAAGGTCTTGTAGTTCGTGACCTCGGTGGCCCGGGTGCGGGAGACGCCGCCCAGCATCTCCTGGATCTCCGCCAGCGCCACCAGGTCCATGTGTACAGGCTATGAACGTGAACCGGGCGCATGTGCACCTACTGCAAGGTACACCCGGTTAAGGTTGACCCGGTGCACCTGCACGGGGATACTGGCCGTGCCGCTATCGGGGACACGGTGGTGGGCTCGCCAGAGGTGGAAGGGCTCAAAGACGCCTGGCGACTGATATCGCCCAGCCGCAGCTGCACAACGACTGGCAGAAAGGGACAACTGCATGAGGTGGGCCGGATGACGTCGATCGGGGACGTGCACGAGGACGAGGCGGAGCAGCGGGCGCGGGCGGTACGCGAGGCGGCCCGGTCGGTCGAGTACGGCATCGAGGAGCTGCGGCAGGCGTACTCCCGGCTGGTTCTGAACCTCAGCCGGGCGCGGGCGGTGACGGCCGGATCGACCCATCCGCTGCCGGCGCGGGCGCTGCGGCACTGGACCGCCGCCCTGGAGTTGACCGACCGGGCCCAGCAGTGGCTGGCCTGCGGGGCGACTGAGCTGCGCCAGATGCCCCGGGCGGTGCCGACCGGCCTCGCCAAAGAAGTGGTCACCGCCCTCGGCGCGGCTGCCGACGGGGTACGCGTCAGCACCGCCGGCCTGATAGAGCTGCGGCAACGGATCGACACCTGCACCGCCGAACCGACGCGCGGAGCCCTGTCGGCCGCCGCGCTGACGGACCTCCGGCGGGGAGCCGGGGTCCTCGATGAGCTGACCGCGCGGATGCAGCAGGGCAGCGTAGCCCTCTCCGGGTACGCGATCAGGGTTTCCGGGCTGGACCCGAAGCCCGACCGGACCGCGCGGGCCGTCGCCCTCGCGCAGGCGACCTGGTATCCACCCGACAGCGTCGGCCTCGGCGCCCGGCTGGCGGGTCGGCTGGTGGGCGCGGCCGGTCACCGGCCGCATGACCCGCCGGTCCCGGCGCACCTGCGGGTGCCGTTGCGGCGCCGGATCGCCTGGCACGCGGGGCGCGGCTACTGGGCCTCCGGCGGGCTGCGGCTGTTCCGCCCGCACACCGACGCCGCCTTCTTCGACGACTGCCTGCGGAGCATGCTCCTGCTCACCCAGGGCAATCCCATCTGGTACGCCGACCGCCTCGACCTGTACCGCCGGGCGCAGGTCCTCGACGGCTACGCCGACGCGCTGGCCGCAGCCGTGGTCGTCGCCGTCGATCGGCGGCTGACCCCCGGCCGGGACCGCCGGACGGTACGGCGGCTCGCCGCCCGGATGCACAGCCGCTACAGCGGCGGGACTGGGGAAGTGCCGCCCGAGGTCGTTGCCGAGCTGATCCGAGCCGCGCTCGGCGAGGCGCCCCCGCCAGTGGCCGACCCGGTCCGACTGACCGTCCTCCAGACCCTGCTGCTGGTGGACCTGCTCGGCGACGAACGCCTCACCCGTTGCGGCCGGACGGCGTTCCGGGCCGAGGCGGTCGACGTCGCCCTGACCGCCGGTCCGGCCCGGCTGACGGTCGAGCCCACCGACCGGGACCGCAACTGCGATGGCTGACCATCCCGGACCGGACGACCGGCCGCCGCCGGATCCACCCCAGGACGTGTACGCGCTGCTGCGCGCCTTCGCCGCCGAACGCGACGAGCTGTATCGCGCGATCGGCGCGGCCCGGGGCGAGGCGGACCGGCTCCGGGCGACGCTACGGCGCTGGCAGGCCCAGCACCGTCACTGCTTCCGACGCGGCCCGGCCAACCGGGGCCGCTGGGACGGCGTGCCCTGGTGAGTTGGCCACGCTTCGGTCGAGTATCCCGGAGAGCCAACCCCGGATCGGGTGCGGCGGCCGGGATCAGCGGTGTTGCTGCCGGGGGAGCACCACCTCGCGGAGCAGCAGTTGGATGGCGGCCACCGCGGGGATCGCCACCAGGGCGCCGATCACCCCGAACAGGGCCACCCCGAGCAGCGCCGCGACGATCGCCGCCAGGTCGTTGACCTGCACCGAGCGGCGCATCACCCGGGGGTAGACGAGGTAGTTCTCCAGTTGCTGGTAGACCAGGAAGAAGACCACGCAGGTGATCCCGGTCGGCACGTCGGTGGCGAAGCCGACCAGGCTGGCCACCACCGCGCCGATGGTCGCGCCGATCTGCGGGATGAGGTCGCAGATCGCCACCACCACGGCAAGCGCGAACGGGTACGCCAGGCCGACGATGACGGCGAAGACAAACGTGCTCACCCCGGCCAGCAGGGCGATCGCCAGCGCACCCACCATGTACGCGCCGACCTTGGCGAGGATCTCGTCGCCGATCAGCCGTACCCGGTCCCGCCGGCTCGCCGGGACCAGGCCGTAGCCGAGGGCGCGGAGCCGATCGAAGGTGGCCATGAAATAGATGGTCAGCACGATCACGGCGACGACGTTGAAGACCGCGCCGAAGATGAACCCGGCGGCCCCGAAGACCCCGCCCAGGGCCCGGGTGAGGTTCTCGGTGGTAACCGCCGATTCGATCTTGCCTGCCAGGTCGTACTGCTCGATCAAATCGTTGACGGTGCCGTTGCGGCGCAGCTGGGTGATGTAGTCGGGCACCTGCCCGATCAGCTCGCCGGTCTGGCTGACGATCGGCGGGACCAGCGCGTACACCGCACCGGTGATGATCGCGAGCAGGGTCAGGGTCACCGCCGCCACGGCGAGGCCACGGGGCAGTCCCCAGGACCGCAGCCGGACCACCGCCGGGTGCAGGCCGATCGCCAGGAAGAGCGCGATGAAGACCAGCACCAGCACCGAGCCCGCGTTGCGGACCGCGAGGAAGATCGTGTACGCGAGCAGCACGCCCAGCCCGCCGGTGAGTCCGACCAGGAACGGGCTGAGCCGCAGGGGCTGACCGGGCCGACCGAACCGGCCACCGGCGGCCGAGGGCCCCGCCGTGCCGGAAGCGGAATCGTGGCCGCTGCCGGGATCAGGGACAGAACCGACATCCGGGCCGGGGTCGGGATTCGGGCCGGTGCCGGAATCAGGGTCGGCGCCGGCGCGGGCAGGCGCCGGGTCCTCTTCGGTTCCGGCAGAGGCGTCGACCGGCCCGGCCGGCCGAGGCACGTTCCCCTGGGCGTCGCCGTCGCGCCGCTCGTCCTGCACCGATGGCTGTTCGCTGCTCACCCCTGACCTCCCCCGACGCCTCGTCTGGGCGAAGGTTAACGGCTCCGGGCAACGCCCGTGACGCGGCCGGCCGGCCTGGGTGTCGCTACTCCGAGGGCGGCTACTCCGAGTCGACGGTGACCTTGTTCGACTTGGTGCCCTGGTCCTCGACCTTCGGCTTGCCGCTGCGCTTGCCGGAGTCGCCGGTGCTGGTGATCCGGGTCGGCATCGGCTCCCGGCCACCGGTGCCGGGCACCGCGGCGACGGTCGGCTCCCCGTCGATGCCGCTGCCGTCGGCTCCGGCGGTCACCGGCTCGCTCACCCGGTTCGCGGACTTCCCGCCGTCCGCCGATCCGGCCTGCTGGTCGGCGGCGACCTGCTCGGCGGCGGCCTCGACGATCTGCTGCATGTCCGCCTCGGCCAGCGCCAGCTGCTGCTCGGCCTGCTGGGCCGACTGCTCCGTGCCGGTCAGCCGGTCCCGCTCACCGGCGAGCTGGTCCCGGGCGGCGGCGAGCTGTCGCTGGATCCGGTCGGACTCCTGGCGGGAGGCGACGGTCTCCTGGCGGATGTCGGCGAGCGCCTGCTGTGCCTCGGCGAGCTCCTGCATCACCTCGGCCAGCTGCTGCCGGCCGGCTGCCGCCTCCTGCTGGGTACCGGCCAGGTGCTGCTGCGTGGTGGCCAGGTGCTGCTGGGCGGTCGCCATGTACTCCTCGAACTGGCGCCGGGACGTGGCGGCCTGCTCGTCGGCCTGCCGCTGCAACTCGGCGAGGCGCTCCTCGGCCTCCCGCCGGACCTCCACGGCGTGCTCGTCGGCCTCCCGGCGCACCCGTTCGGCGTACTCGTCGGCCTCCTGGCGGACCCGGTCGACGCCGCCCTCGATCTCCGCCCGGCGGGTCTCGTACGACTCCTCCAGCTCCGAGCGCCGCTGCTCCACCTGCTGCTCCAGCTCGGCCTGCCGTTCCTGGAACTGCTGTTCCAGCTCCGACCTGCGCTGCTCGAACTCGCGATCGGCCCCGGTCCGGTAGGCGGCGAGTTCCTCCTCCAGCGCGGCCCGGCCGGCGGCGAGTTCCTGCTCGGCCGCGCTCCGCAGGGCGGCGATCTCCGTCTCTGCGGTGGTGCGGCGCCGGTTCACCTCCTGCTCGACGCCCGACCGCCAGGCGCCCAGCTCCTGCTGCGTCTCCGCCCGCACCTTCTGGGCGTAGTCCTCGACGTCGGCCCGGGACTTGCGGACGTACTCGGCGGTCTCCTCGTTGATCCGGGTCGCCTCCTGCTGGGCCTTGGCGTGCGCCGCCTGCCCGGCCTCGCGGAGCTGGGTGGCCTCGTGCTTGGCCTTCGCGTGCAGCCCCTGGCCGGCCTCGCGCAGCCGGGTGGCCTCCTGCTTGGCGATCTCGATCATGCGGTCGGCCTCCTGGCTCGCCGCGTCGGTCAGCCGCTGCGCCTCCTGCTGGGCCTGGAGGTGCGCCGCCTGTCCGGCCTCGCGCAGCCGGGTCGCCTCCTGCTGCGCGGCGTCACGCAGCCGGTTGGCCTCGTGCTGGGCCGCGTGCCGCAGCCGCGCCGACTCCTGGCGGGCCCGCTCGACGACCTGCTGGCTCTCCCGCTCGGTCCGCTCGGTCAGCTCCCGGGCCTGCTGGTTGGTCAGCTCGGTGAGCCGGTTCGCCTCCTGCTCGGCGGTGTCCCGGAGCTCCTTCGCCTCCTGTACGGCCTTGGCGTGCGCCGCCTGGCTCGCCTCGCGCAGCCGGTTCGCCTCCTCGGCGGCCCGGTTGCGCAGCTCGGAACCCTCCTGCTTGGCCTTCTCGAAGGCGGCCTGCGCGGCCTCGCGGAGCCGGGTGGCCTCCTCGGCGGCGGCGGTGACGGCGGCGTCCGCCTCCGCCCGGCGGGCCGTGTTGACCTTCTCCTCCTCGGCGCGGCGGGCGGCGAGCGCGAGTTCGAAGTCGCGCAGCGCGTCGGCGGCCTGCGCTCGGGCGTCCTCGAGCACCTGTTCCGCCTCGGCCCGGCGGGCCTCGATCTCCTGGAGGGTGTCCCGGTGGATGATCTCGGCCTGCTCCTCGGCGAGCGCCAGGATCTGTTCGACCACCGGACCGAGGTGCCGGAATGACGCCCGGTCGACCATGCCGACCTGCCGGCGTACCGCCGCGAGGTCGCGTTGCAGCACCTCGACCTGGCCGGCCAGGTTGTGGATCTGGGTGTACGCGTGCTCACGCTGGGCGGCCAGGGTGGCGATGTCGTTCTCGGCGCGAGCGACGTACCGGTCCACCTGCCCCTTGTCGTAGCCCCGAAAGGCCGGCTCGAAGCTCGGCTCCGTAGCCACGTCTCCGTTCAGGGCAAACAGTTCCTCGCCGTGCGACATGCTCCCATCCTCACACGAGGTGGCCGGTTCTGCGGCGATACCCGGCGGGGCTGATGGGACGAAGCTCACCGGTCATGACATTGGCCGATCTGTCGACCCGTACGCCGCGCACCACTCGGGGCCGTACCGGAAATTCCGGTACGGCCCCGGCCGTGCTGCTGCCCCGCAGTCCGACCCGCGATCCGCCCTCGGGGTCAGCTCGTGGCTTCGGCGGGAACCCGCTCCTCCGACTCGGCCTTCTCGGCGGTGGCCGCCGCCGGCGTCGTCGGCGCCGCCTCCGGCTTGGCGGCTGCCCCACCGACGCCCGGCACGATGCCGGCCAGGCCGGAGAGCATCTGCCCGAGCTGCGAGGTGACGGCGTCCTTCTGCCGGGTGAGGTCCTCGACCTCGCGGCGGGCCGCCTGCGTGGTCAGGTCGGCCTCGGTGCGTGCCTCGGTGAGCAGGCGGTGTGCCTCGGCACGGGCCTCGTTGAGGGTCTTGTCGGCGAGCGCCTTCGCCTTGTCGATGGTCTCGGCGGCGTTCCGCTCCGACTCCACCCGGCGGGCCTCGGCACGCTGCTCGATCTCCTTGGCGCGGTCCTGCGCGGCCCGGGCCCGCTGCTCGGCCTCGGCGACCAGCTTCTGGGTCTGGGCGACCTGGGCGGCGTGCCGCTCGGACTCCTCGCGCTCGGCCTTCTCGCGGCGCTCGGCGAGCTGGAGTTCCAGCGCCTGGAGGTCCTTGTCGCGCTTGTCCCGGGCGTCGGTGAGCAGCTTGGTCGCCTCGGCGCGCTTTTCCTCGGCCTCCCGGGCCGCCTTGGCGCGCTGCTGGGTGATCTCCCGCTCGGCGGTCGCCCGGAGGGTGGCGACCTCCCGCTCGACGGTGGACTTCAGCTCGGCCACCTCGTGCGCGGTCACCGTGCGGAGCTGCTTGGTCTCCCGCTCGGCGTCGGCGCGCAGGGTGTCCGCCTCCCGGCGGGCCTGCACCCGGACCTCGGCGGCCTCCCGCTCGGCGGCGGTGCGGACGCTGCCCGCCTCCCGCTCGGCGGAGGCCTTCATCGCGGCGGCCTCGGCGCGGGCCTTGTCGGTGATCTCCCGGGCCTCCAGCCGGGCGGCCGAGAGGATGCCCTCCGACTCGCGCTTGGCCTCGCCGCGGTGGTCGTTCGCCTGCTCCTCGGCGAGGCGCAGGATCTGCTCTACCCGGGTGCCCAGGCCGGAGAGGGTGGGGCGGTTGTTCTCCTCGAGCTGCTTGTTGGTGTCGGTGAGCTTCTGCTCGACCGACGCGAGCCGCTGCTCGGCCTGGCGGAGTCGGCGCTGTGCGTCGTTCATCCGCTGCTCGGCCTCGGCACGGGCCTGCTCGGACTGGTTCAGAGCGGCGTTCAACCGGCCCAGGTGGCTGTTGACCTGCTCACGGTCGTAGCCGCGCAGGGCAACCGTGAAGTCTGGCTGCGAGTTCGCGTTGTCGAAGAACGCGAGAGGGGAGGACTGCTGCTGGGGCATTGGGACATACTTGCAGACTTACCGGGGTGCTTCGCAAGGGCCGAGCCGTACTATCGCGCCCAGTTCACAAGGTCAACTCAACCCGCCGTACGGCGATTCTCTTTGCCGGATCTACTGTGCTCGGAGGACCTCCGGACGAGTGCCGTCGATGCCGGTTCCGAAACCCCTCGGGCGGACGGGCTCCGGGGTGGTCGTCGTGCCGTCGGCCGGGGTAGCCGTCGTGCCGTCGGCCGGGGGTAGCCGTCCTGCCATCGGCCGGGTGGTCACCGTCCAGCCAGCCGGGCGACGATCGGGGCGGCGGCGTCGAGATTGCCGCCGAGGTGCAGATAACTGACCCCGTACCGGTCGCGGAGCGCGAGGAGCTTGTCGACGCACTCGTCCACGCTGCCGTGCAGCACCGACGGCGAGCCGGCCAGCGCGGCCGGGTCGACGAGCCGGGCGTGGCTGGAGGAGGCGCGGTGCTCGACACCCCGGTGCACCACCCGTACGTCGAACATCCGGGACTGGAACTCCAGACCGGCCGGATCCCGCCCGGCCGCCGTCGCCGCGTTCCTGGCCCAGGCCACCTTCCGGGCGAAGCGCTCCGGACTCATCTCGGCGACCGCGGCCAGCGGGTCGACGTCCGGGGCGAGCCGCGGGTTGATCCCGACGATGTCGGCGCACCGGCCGGCCAGTTCGAGGATTTGCCGGCTGCCGCCGCCGACCAGTAGCGGGGGATGCGGACGCTGCACCGGCTCCGGCAGCCCGAGCAGCCCGGTGATCCGGTAGTGCCGGCCGGTGAAGTCGACCGGCTCGTCGCCGAAGAGCCGGAGCAGGATCTCGACGGACTCGGCCAGCCGGGCGACCCGTACCGCCGGGGGGTCGAACGGCAGCCCGGCGGCGTCGTGGTCGTCGCGCAGCCACCCGGCGCCGAGGCCGATCTCCACCCGGCCGCCGGAGAAGACGTCGAGGTTGGCCAGCGCCTTGTGCAGGAGTACCGGATGCCGGAAGTCGTTGCAGAAGACCATGCCCAGCACCCGGAGCCGGCTGGTCGCCTCGGCGGCCACCGTCATCGTCACCAGCGGATCCATCGCCCAGCCGCCGGTGAAGTGGTCGGAGACCGAGACGGAGTGGAAGCCTAGGTCCTCGATCCGGCGGATCTCGTCGCGCCACCGCGCCGCCGGCCGGTCCAGTCCGGGCATCGCGGCGGTGAACCGGAACGGGCGTACCCCGGCGGGACCGGACCCGGCCGGGGTGGCGGACGACCCGGTGCGCGGCGCCGGGCTCGCCGGGGTGGTGGACGACCCGGTGCGCGGCGCCGGGCTCGCCGGGGTGGCGACGGGCGCGGCGGGATGCGCGGGCGGCATCGCCCGACTCTATGTGCCGGCGGGCAGCACACCCGGCGTTCCGCCCGGGTACCCGAGGTGAAGTCGGATTGTCGACACCGGTCCCGGCCCGACCGGACGGCGCATTCCGGGCCGCCGTCCGGCGGCCTACCGTGACCGCTGCGCGACCCGGCGTGACCCGCCGGGCGCCGGACCTACCGGGAGCTACCGCAGGAGGCCGCCGTGACGGTGCTGCACTTCGACTCGCCGATCTCCGACGACGAGCGCCGGGAACGGCTCTTCGCCGGGGATTTGTTCGTCTACTCGCCGACGCCGCACTCGATGGCGCTGGTCGCGTTCGCCCGGCAGATGACCGAGACCGCGTTCGCGCCGCACTTCCCGCCGGAGGCGCAGCACCACCTGGCCGCCCCGGACTACGTCTCGGTGCTGGCCGAGCTGAAACCCGGCTTCATCAACCACCCGCGCAGCGCCGACCTGGTCCGGGGACTCCTGACGGACCTCGGTGCCGACCCGGCGCGGACCTACTTCGACGTACCCCGGCTGCGCTCGATGACCAGCGAATACCTGAACGCCGGGCTGACGCTGCAGTTCGAGCCGCACCGGGACACCTGGTTCTCCGCGCCGATGTGCCAGCTCAACTTCTGGATTCCGGTGTACGAGCTGACCGAGACGAACGTGATGGCCTTCCACCCGAGATACTTCGACACCGGAGTCCGGAACAGTTCCCGGGACTACAACTACGCGCAGTGGGTGGCACACGGCAGGAGCGCCGCCGCCGCCCAGGTGCACGCCGAGACCCGCCGGCAGCCGGAGTTGGAGCAGGAGCTGGAGCGGGAGCCCGACCTGCGGGTGATCACACCGCCCGGCGGGGTGCTGGTCTTCTCCGGTGCCCAGTTGCACACGACCGTGCCGAACACCTCCGGCCGGACCAGGTTCTCCATCGACTTCCGGGCGGTCAACCTGGGTGACGTCCGGACCCGGGCCGGCGCCCGCAACGTCGACTCGGAGTGCACCGGTACCACCCTCGGCGACTTCCGTCGGGCCACCGACCTGGCGCCGATGCCGCCCGAGCTGGTCGAGTCGTACGACAGCGTGCCGGCCTGACGTGTCAGGGAGGGCCCCGGCTACAACCGGAAACGATAAGAGGTGGACCCTTCCCTACGCGGGTTCGACGAGTTCCACCAGTACGCCGCCGGCGTCGCGGGGGTGCACGAAGTTGACCCGGGAGCCGGCGGTACCGCGTTTCGGCGTCTCGTAGAGCACCCGTACACCCCGGTCGCGCAGGGCCGCGCAGGCGGCGTCGACGTCGGCAACCCGGTACGCGACCTGCTGCACGCCCGGCCCGCTGCGGTCCAGGAACTTGGCGATCGTGGAGTCCGGGGTCAGCGGCGCCAGCAGTTGCACGCAGCCGCCGTCCGGCGCCGGGCCGACCTGGAGCATCGCCTCCCGGACCCCCTGCTCGGGGTTGGTCTCGGTGTGCACGCAGCGCATCCCGAAGACCCGCTGGTAGAACTCGATCGCGGTGTCGAGGTCGGCCACCGCCACCCCGACGTGATCGATGCCGAGCAGGCCGATGCCTGTGAGATAGTCGGCAGCGGGGGTGTCCCGGTTGTCGTCGTCCACCAGGCTAGTCTGACCTAACCGACGTTAAGGCGCTCCGCCAGGTCCCCCGGAGGCGACAGTTCCCATGGCATCCGTGATCGTCAACGGCGCCCGTACCCCGATGGGTCGGCTGCTCGGCAACCTCAAGGACTTCTCGGCGACCAGGCTCGGTGGCATCGCCATCCGGGCCGCCCTGGAACGTTCCGGGGTCTCCGCCGACCAGGTGCAGTACGTGATCATGGGGCAGGTGCTCCAGGCCGGCGCCGGACAGATCCCGGCCCGGCAGGCGGCGGTGGAGGCGGGCGTGCCGATGTCCGTACCGGCGCTGACCATCAACAAGGTCTGCCTCTCCGGCCTGGACGCGATCGCCCTGGCCGACCAGCTCATCCGGGCGGGCGAGTTCGACATCGTGGTGGCCGGCGGCATGGAGTCGATGACCAACGCCCCGCACCTGCTGCTCGGTCAGCGGGCCGGCTACAAGTACGGCGACGTGACCGTGAAGGACCACATGGCGCTGGACGGGCTCACCGACCCGTGGGACTGCTGCGCGATGGGCGAGTCCACCGAGCGGCACAACGCACGGCACGGGATCAGCCGGGCCGACCAGGACGCCTTCGCCGCCGCCAGCCACCAGCGGGCCGCCGCGGCGCAGAAGAACGGCGCCTTCGCCGAGGAGATCGTTCCGGTGTCGGTGCCGCAGCGCAAGGGCGACCCGCTGGTGATCGACGAGGACGAGGGCGTACGCCCGGACACCACCGCCGAGTCGCTGGCCCGGTTGCGCCCGGCGTTCACCCCGGACGGGACGATCACCGCGGGTAGCTCCTCGCCGATCTCCGACGGTGCCTGCGCGGTGGTGGTGATGAGCAGGGCCAAGGCGGAGGAACTGGGGCTGACCTGGCTGGCCGAGATCGGCCCGCACGGCAACGTGGCCGGCCCGGACAACTCGCTGCACTCGCAGCCGGCGAACGCCATCGAGCACGCGCTGCGCAAGGCGGGGCTCGGCGTCGGCGACCTCGACCTGATCGAAATCAACGAGGCGTTCGCGCAGGTGGGCATCAAGTCGATCCGGGATCTCGGCGTCTCGGACGAGATCGTCAACGTCAACGGCGGCGCCATCGCGCTGGGCCACCCGATCGGGATGTCCGGGGCCCGGCTGGTGCTCACCCTGGCGATGGAACTGCGCCGCCGGGGTGGCGGTACCGGCGCGGCCGCGCTCTGCGGCGGCGGTGGCCAGGGCGATGCGCTGATCGTGCACGTGCCGGGACAGGCCGGCGGGCGGGAGTGACCGCGGCGTCGGCCGCCAACCGGTCCGTGCGGCGCAGCCGGGACGTGCCGATGTTGGTCGACCGGGCCCGCCGGGGCGATGCCCGGGCGGTGGCCCGGCTGATCACCCTGGTCGAGTCCGGTGACGAACTGCTGCCGCAGGTCGCGGCGGCGCTCGCGCCACACACCGGGCGGGCCCAGGTGATCGGGCTGACCGGTTCGCCCGGGGTGGGGAAGTCGACCACCACCAACGAGCTGGTCCGGGCGCTGCGGGCCCGGGACCACCGGGTCGGGGTGCTCGCGGTGGACCCGTCCAGCCCGTTCACCGGCGGGGCGATCCTCGGCGACCGGGTCCGGATGCAGGACCACGCCACCGACCCCGGCGTCTACATCCGGTCCATGTCCAGCCGGGGACACCTGGGCGGGCTGGCGGCGGCCACCCCGCAGGCGGTCCGGGTGCTGGAGGGGGCCGGCTGCGACGTCGTACTGGTGGAGACCGTCGGGGTCGGCCAGGCCGAGGTCGACGTCGCCTCGCTGGCCGACACCACCCTGGTGCTGCTGGCGCCGGGGATGGGTGACGCGATCCAGGCGGTCAAGGCCGGCATCCTGGAGATCGCCGACGTCTTCGTGGTGAACAAGGCCGACCGGGACGGTGCCGACGCCACCGTGCGGGACATCAACGGCATGATCGCGCTGGGCGAGCGTGGCCCCGGTCAGTGGCGACCGCGCGTGGTGCGCGCGGTGGCGGCCCGGGGCGAGGGGATCGACGACGTGGTCACGGCGGTGGAGAAGCACCGCGGCTGGCTGGTCGAGCACGGCGAGCTGCGCCGTCGCCGCCAGGCCCGGGCCGCCGCCGAGGTCGAGGCGATCGCGCTCGGCACCCTCCGGGACCGGATCGGCTCGCTCCGCGCGGGTACGTCGCTGGCGGCGCTCGCCGACCGGGTGGCCGACGGCGCACTCGACCCGTACGCGGCAGCCGGCGAACTGCTCGATCAGCTCGGCCGAGTCACCGGCTGAACCCCGCGGGTCCGGTACCTTCCGTGCGCCGCGCCACCCCTCCGGGCCTCCCGGCCGGACTCGACAGAGCCGAGAATGTGTCAGTTCCGTCGTCGGTTCGCCGGCGGCGGATAGGCTCCGTCAACGCCGACGGCGCCGTGCAGGCCGTCGAGACCAGGGGAGAGAGAATGACCGAGCTTCAGAACGATTCCGGCCAGGCTCCGGTGACCGCACCGGCGGCGGCGCCGAGGGGTGGCACCGAAGTGTCCGAAGAGGTCGTCGAGAAGATCGCCGGTACGGCGGCCCGCTCGGTGCCCGGTGTCGCCGATCTCGGTGGCGATGTCGCCCGGTTCTTCAACAGCGTGCTGGACAGGGTCGGTCTGGACGAGGTGGGTGACGCCGGGCGGGGCGTCTCGGCCGAGGTGAAGGGGACCAGCGCGACCATCAGGATCGTGCTGGTGATCGAGGCCGGGCACGTCGTACAGGAGGTGACCGAGGCGGTCCGGGCCAAGGTCATCGAGGCGGTGGAGAAGTACGGCCTGACGGTCGCCGAGGTGAACGTCAAGGTCGACGACATCGAACTGAACAGCCCGCCGGCCCCCGGGGCCTAATCTGGCCGGTGGACGTCCGCCCCGGCCGCGATCACCGTGATCAGGGATCTTCCGCCCGGTAGGCACCCGCCCCGGTGCCGGAAGGTCCCTTGATCGCGGGACATTCCGGCCTTGATCGCGGGCTACCTTAGCGATCGTTCAGGGTCCCCTCTACACTCGGGCTCAGTCGAGGAGCGCGAGGAGGCCCCCACCGATGAACGCCGAGGAGATCGCCGCCGGTCGAGCCCGCTGGCAGGCCCGGTACGACGCGGCACGCAAGCGGGAGGCGGACTTCACCACCCTCTCCGGGATGCCCGTCGACCCGGTCTACGGCCCGCCGGAGGGGAGCGCCGACCCCCGGTTCGCCCGGATCGGCTGGCCGGGCGAGTATCCGTACACCCGGGGGTTGTATCCGACCGGCTACCGGGGACGGACCTGGACGATCCGGCAGTTCGCCGGCTTCGGCAACGCCCGGCAGACCAACGAGCGCTACCGGATGATCCTCGGCGCGGGCGGTGGCGGGCTCTCCGTCGCCTTCGACATGCCGACCCTGATGGGCCGGGACTCCGACGACCCGCAGGCGCTCGGCGAGGTCGGGCACTGCGGCGTCGCCATCGACTCGGCCGCCGACATGGAGGTGCTCTTCGACGGCATCGACCTGGCCGCCGTCACCACCTCGATGACCATCTCCGGGCCGGCGGTGCCGGTCTTCTGCATGTACCTGGTCGCCGCCGAGCGGCAGGGCGCCGACCTCTCCACCCTGGACGGCACCCTGCAGACCGACATCTTCAAGGAGTACATCGCGCAGAAGGAGTGGCTCTTCGACCCCGAGCCGCACCTGCGACTGATCGGCGACCTGATGGAGTACTGCGCCGGGGAGATCCCCCGCTACAAGCCGCTGTCGGTCTCCGGCTACCACATCCGGGAGGCCGGCTCGACCGCCGCGCAGGAGCTGGCGTACACCCTGGCGGACGGGTTCGGCTATGTGGAGCTGGGCCTTTCCCGGGGACTGGACGTCAACCGCTTCGCGCCGGGGCTGAGCTTCTTCTTCGACTCGCACGTCGACTTCTTCGAGGAGATCGCCAAGTTCCGGGCCGCCCGCCGGATCTGGGCCCGCTGGCTGCGCGAGGTGTACGGCGCCACCGACGAGCGGGCCCTCTGGCTGCGCTTCCACACCCAGACCGCCGGTGTCTCGCTGACCGCGCAGCAGCCGGTCAACAACGTGGTGCGGACCGCCGTCGAGGCGCTGGCCGCGGTGCTCGGCGGTACCAACTCGCTGCACACCAACGCGCTGGACGAGACCCTGGCGCTGCCCAGCGACTCGTCCGCGGAGATCGCGCTGCGCACCCAGCAGGTGCTGATGGAGGAGACCGGGGTCACCAACGTGGCCGACCCGCTCGGCGGCTCCTGGTACGTCGAGGCGCTGACCGACAGGATCGAGGCGGAGGCGGAGGAGATCTTCGCCCGGATCCGGCAGCTCGGCGGTGACGGCCCGCACCAGATCGGCCCGATGACCTCCGGCATCCTGCGCGGCATCGAGGACGGCTGGTTCACCGGCCAGATCGCCGAGGCGGCCTTCGCCTACCAGCAGGCACTGGAGAAGGGCGACAAGAAGATCGTCGGAGTCAACTGCCACACCGGCACGGTCGCCAAGGAGTTGGAGATCCTGCGCGTCTCGCACGAGGTGGAGGTGGAGCAGCGGCGGGTGCTCGCCGACCGCAAGGCCGGCCGGGACGCGGCGGCGGTCACCGAGGCGCTGGCCCGGATGGTCGAGGTCGCCCGGACCGGCGAGAACCTGATCCCGCCGATGCTGGCCGCCGTACGCGCCGAGGCCACCCTCGGGGAGATCTGCGACGCGCTCCGCGCCGAGTGGGGCGTCTACCGCGAGCCGGCCCGGTTCTGATCGCGGGCCGACTTCTGATCGCGGGCCGGCTTCTGATCGCGGGCCGACTCGCGGGGCCGGCAACTGTCGGGCACCGGCGGTTGGTCGGGGTTCGCGACGTCGCGTGCGAGACTAGGGAACCATGAGCGACCCACGGATCACCTCGTCGATCTTCACCCGCGGCGCGGTCGACCTCGGCGCACTGCGCGCCGCACAGACCCCCGCGAAGCCGGCGGCGCCAGCGACCCCGTCGGCCGGTCCCGGCGTCCCCGGCGGGATGCCGCCGAGCGCACCTCCCGGGGGCGGGGGCGGAGTCGCGGTGATCGACGTCACCGAAGCCACGTTCCAGTCCGAGGTGCTGGAACGCTCCCTCACCACCCCGGTGGTGGTCGACTTCTGGGCCGAGTGGTGCGAGCCCTGCAAGCAGCTCTCCCCGGTGCTGGAACGGTTGGCCGTCGAGGGCGGCGGCGCCTGGATTCTGGCCAAGGTCGACGTCGACGCCAACCCCCGGCTCGCGCAGATGTTCCGGATCCAGAGCATCCCGATGGTCTACGCGGTGGTGGGCGGCCAGCCGGTCGACGCCTTCGCCGGAGTGGTGCCCGAGGCACAGTTGCGGCAGTGGATCGACGCCGTGCTCAAGGCCGGTGGGGTCTCGGTGGAGGCGCCGGAGGACCCCCGGCTCAGCGAGGCGGACGAGGCACTGATCAGCGGTGACCTGGACGCGGCGGAGCGGGCGTACAAGAAGATCCTTTCGGACGCGCCGGCGGACACGGCGGCCGAGGCCGGCCTGGCGCACGTCGCGCTGGCCCGCCGGGTCAGCGGGGCGGATCCGGCGGCGGCGCTGGCCGCGGCCGAGGCGAGCCCCGACGACGTACCGGCGCAGCTGCTCGCCGCCGACATCGAGGTGCTCAGCGGTCAGGCCGAGCAGGCGTACGCCCGGCTGGTCGAACTGGTCCGTCGGACGGCCGGCGATGACCGGGAGGCGGCCCGGCAGCACCTGGTGTCCCTGTTCACCATCGCCGGTCCGGACGATCCTGCGGTGGCCAGCGCCCGGAGGGCCCTTTCGCGTGCGCTCTTCTAGACAATAGGCAGTACGAGCAGCGCGCATGCCGGCCTGGCAGCCGCGATACCGGACGGGAGCACAGTATGCGCCGGATCGCCGTCCTGGACGCCCCGTCCAACCTGGGCCTGCGTCCGCCGACTCCCACCTCGGTGCCGGGCTGCACCAAGGCGCCGGGCGCGCTGCGTGACCACGACCTGATCGCCCGGCTCGCGGCCCGGGACGCCGGCTGCCTCACCCCGCCCCGGTACGACCCGGGCGACTGGCGTCCCGGGGACGGGGTGTGCCACGCCGGCTCGATCGCGCACTACTCGATGGAGCTGGCCGAGCGGATCGGCGGCATCATCGACCAGGGTGAGTTCCCGCTGGTGCTCGGCGGGGACTGCTCGATCCTGCTCGGCTCGGCGCTCGCCATGCACCGGCTCGGCGAGGCGGTCGGCGGACGGATCGGGCTGGTCTTCGTCGACGGCCACTCCGACTTCCGGCACCCCGGCAACGCCTCCTACGTCGGCGCGGCGGCCGGTGAGGACCTGGCCCTGGTCACCGGGCGGGGCCAGGCCGACCTGGCGGCGATCGAGGGTCGCCGGCCGTACTTCCGGGACATCGACGTGGTGGTGCTCGGTATCCGCGCCCACGACGAGTACCGGCTCGACCTCCAGGCGGCCGGCATCGTCACCCGGCCGGTGCCGGAGCTGCGGGTCGAGGGGGCGGCCCGGACCGCCCAGTGGGCGCACGACCAGTTGACCGACTGCGCCGGCTACTGGGTGCACATCGACGTCGACGTGCTCGACCCGGCGGTGATGCCGGCGGTGGACGCGCCCGACCCGGGCGGGATCGCCTTCGCCGAGCTGGAGCTGCTGCTGGCCGGGTTGGTCGACACCCCGCACTGCCTCGGGGTGGAGGTCACCGTCTTCGACCCGGACTACGACCCGGACGGGGTCTACGCGGCCGAGATCGTCGACACCCTGGTCGCGGGCCTGGCCCCGGTCTCCGCCCCCGAGGCGGTCCCGCCCCGGTTGCCCCCGAGCCGGCCGGTCGACCCGGAGAGCGGCCCGACGGTCCCGGGGCCTCGAACGGTCCCGCCCGCCATGCCGTCGGCACCGGCCCGGCAGCCGTCGGCACCGACTCGGCCCTCGACGGAACAGGCCCGGCAGTCGTCGGAGCCGCCGATCGGTGGGGCGGACGAGCCGGCGGCCAACGGTGCCCAGGTCCGGGTGCCCGAGCTGGCCGCCCACTGGTCGGAGCCGGTCGGCCCACCCGTCTCGGCCGGACCGGGGCGACTCCGTCGCACCCCGCCAGCGCCGGCCGAGGAACCGGTCGACGATGCTGCGCAGCCCGTCCGCGCCACCGACGGCGAGCATGGGGCGTCGACGGCGGCGCAGACCCGGAACTCCGAGCCGGGCTCGGCGGAGATCGCCTGAACCTCGTCGCACCCGAACGTCCGGTCGGAGGGTGGTCGTTCCGGCAATATCGCGGCGTTGACCAGGAGCGTTGGCTCGGGAATGATCACGGACTGTGCACTTCGATCACGGGATCGTCGGCCGGGACGCAGAGCTGACTGCGTCCGTACGGGCACTCGCGCGCCCACCGGCGGTCCTGCTGGTCGAGGGTGAGGCCGGGATCGGCAAGAGCCGGCTGGTCCGCGAACTGCTCGCCTCGCCCGAAGGCCAGCGGCACCGCTGCCTGACCCTGGTGTGTCCGCCGTTCCGGGTGCCGTTCACCCTGGGACCGGTCGTCGACGCGATCCGCCAGGCCACCGACCATGTCGCCGGGCTGCGGCTCTCCGCGCTGGCCGGGACCCTGCGGCCACTGTTCCCGGAGTGGGCCGACGACCTGCCTCCCGTTCCCGAACCGCTTGAGGACGCGCGGGCGTCCCGGCACCGGTTGTTCCGGGCGCTCGCCGAGGTGCTCGACAGGCTGGGTGTGACGGTCCTGGTGGCCGAGGACGCGCACTGGGCGGACGAGGCCACGATCGAGTTCCTGCTCTTCCTGGCCACCCAGCCGGCCCGGCCGATGAGCCTGGTGGTCACCTACCGGCCCGAGGACGTGCCCGCCGAATCGCTGCTGCCCAGGCTGGCATCCCGGGCACCGGCCGGTGCCACGTTCACCCGGCTGAGCCTGTCCCGGCTGGACGCTGCCGGGACGGGCGCACTCGTGTCGTCGATGCTCGGTGGGCAACGCGTCTCCGGAGAGTTCACCGAGCTGGTGTGTCAGCGGACCGGGGGGATCCCGTTCGTCATCGAACAACTCGTCGGCCTGCTGTACGACCGTGCCGACCTGATCGACCAGGACGGCCGGTGGATGCGCCGAGAGCTGGACCTGATCGAGGTGCCGCCCACGGTCCGCGACGCCGTGCTGGAACGGGTCAGCCGACTGCCGCCGGAGGTCGGTGAACTCCTACGGGCCGCCGCGGTGCTGGGTGACCCGGTCGACGAGACCACGTTGCTGGCCGTGGCCAACCTGCCCGACGCCGGACACCGGGTGGCGGAGGCCGTGGAGTCCGGGCTGCTCGTCGTCGAGCGTGACACGATCGGCCCACGGCACGCGCTGGCGGCGACCGCGATCTACGACACGATCCCGGCGAGCCGGCGTCGGGAGCTGCACCTGCGCGCCGGTCGGCTACTCGAAGCGCTCCCGGGCCAGTCGGTGGCCCGGCTCGCACACCACTTCCGCGCCGCCGGTGAAGTGAACGAGTGGTACCGGTACGCCGAGCTGGCCGCGCTGCGGGCGCTGGAGGCCGGCGACCACACCTCCGCGGTGGCGCCGCTGCGGGACCTGCTGGCCGCTGCCGACCGGCCGGACCGATCCGTGCTGCGGCTGGTCAACACCATCGAGGTGACCAGCCTGCGCCGACCGGGCCGATACGCGGAACTGACCGAGGCGCTGCGGTCGATGCTGGACCGTCTGGATCTTTCACCCGGTCAGCGGGCCAGGGTCCGGTTTTCGTTGGCCCGGTTGCTGATACTCGCCGGACGCAACGAGGAGGGCCGGGCCGAGATGCTGCGGGTCATCCCGGACCTGGACGATGACGCGGTGACCGCCAGCCGGGCGATGCTCGGCCTGGGCATCCCCATCGACGCTTCCGCGTCGGTTGCCGAGCACCTGCGGTGGTTGCGCCGTGCCACCGAGCTTCCCGGGCCCGCCGATCGGGCCGGCCGGGTGGCGTACCAGGCGAACCAGGTCAGCGCGCTGCTCCGGCTCGGGTTGGACGAGGGCTGGGTGGCGGCCGGTGACCTGCCCGACAGCGCGACGACCGCGGCGGAGCGGCACGCTCTGGCGTCGGCGAGGGTGAACATGGCGGACGCGGCGATGTGCTGGGGCTGGTACGACCGGGCCACCGAGTACCTGTCCACCGCCAAGGCGTTGGCCGACCGCGTCCAGGATCCGGGAATCCACGACATGATCGGCTCGACAGGCTGCCACATCGACTGGTTCACCGGGCGTTGGAAAGGGCTGGCCGAACGGGCCCGATCGATCGACGCCGACGACGACGCACTACGACCGGGTCGGGTGGAGGCGAGGCTGGTCGCCGGACTGATGGCGCGGGTCACCGGCGCGGACGCGCGGGCCGCCGAGGCGTTCGAATCGATTCTGGCTGAGCGGCACTCAGGACCCTGGCTGGCCATCGAGACCGCAGCGAATCTCGGCCGGTGCCTACTGGAACGAGGGAGCGTCGACCAGGCGATACGAATCACCGAGCAACCCGTCGCCGTGCTGCGCAGCAAGCGTCTGTGGCTGTGGGCGACCGAACTGGTCCCGATCCGGGTGGCCGCGCTGCTGAGTGCCGGCCGCGAAGCGGACGCGGCAGACCTGGTGGCCTGGTTGGATCGGGGGCTGCGCGGCCGGGACATGCCGGCGCCTCGAACGGCGCTTGGGTGGTGCCGGGCGGCTCTGGCCGAGCATCACGGGGACCTGACCGGTGCCGACCGCTGGTACGCGCGGGTCGCCGCCGCCTGGCGGGAGATGCCCCGCCCGTACGACGCCCTGTTGGCCGAGGAACGCCGAGCCGGGTGCCTGCTCGCCTCCGGCCGCGAGGCCGACGGCCTGGACCTGCTGCGACGGGTCGCCGAAGGGCTCTCCACGCTGGGTGCTTCCGGAGACGCCAACCGGGTGGTCCGGCGGTTGCGCGAGCACGGGGTGAGCATCCGACCGAACCGGCGGCGCGGCTATGGCGACCAGCTCTCCCCACGCGAGCTGGACGTCGTACGGCTGGTCGTCACCGGCAGGACAAACCGCGAGATCGGTCTCGAACTGCACCGATCACCCCGGACCGTCTCCACCCAGTTGTACTCGGCCATGCGCAAACTCCGGGTGTCGTCCCGGACCGAACTGGCGGTCCGGCTGTTCGGTGCGGACGGGGACAACGCGCCGGTCAAATGAGTAGCCGGTCGCAGCTTTACGTCATTGATTGCGTCATCCGTCGGGTCACAGCATCGTGCCGGTCGGTCCAGACTCGGGTCGTCCCCGACGCCTCGCGGAGATCGACCGATGACCGACTCACCAGGCAAGCGCCCCGATACGGACGCTTCCGAAGTGCCAACCGTATCTGAACCGCCCGCGGTTCCCCCCGATGGCGGCTCCGATCCGGCGTCCGAGGAGCCCGAGCCGGCCGACCGCGAGACAGGTGGCGGATACGTGCCCGTGTAGGCCGTGCGATCCCCCCGGTATGGAGGTTCCATGTACCACCCGAGAAGTGCATTACGAAGAGCGCCACTCGCGGCTCTCACGGTCGCCGCCGTGGCTATCGCTCTGCTGCCTGGTCCGGCCGCGTTCGCTGACCCGCCCGATGCGGCCTCGGCGGTCGGAGAGGGCGGCGGGCAGCCGGCGGTCGTCAGACTGGACGGCGTCGATCCGAGACCGAAGACGATCACCCTGATCACCGGTGACAAGGTCACGCTCACCAGCGCCGGTACGGGGCCGGGCGCGTTCTCCGTCAAGGTCGACCCGGCGCCCCGCCCGGACGGGCGCATACCGGTGTTCCACGGCACGGGCGACGAGGACGCATTCTTCCTGTTCCCGGACGACGCCCAGCCGGCGGTGCAGTCGGGGATGGTGGACCGGGATCTGTTCAACCTGACCTACCTGGCCGAGCAGGGGTACACCGACGGGGACATCGACAGCCTGCCGTTGATCGCGCAGTACCCGCAGGGCCAGGCCGCACGGTCGCTGTCGGCGTCGGCTGCGGCGCTGCCGGCCAGCGAGCCCGGGTTCGAACTGTCCAGTATCCACGCGGCCGGCCTCAAGGTGTCCAAGGGCGAGGCGTCCGGCTTCTGGACGGCGATCCGGCCGACGACGGCCGGCCCGGCTAACCGGACCAAGGGGCTGTCGACCGGGATCGGCAAGCTGTGGTTGGACCGCAAGGTGACGGTGAGCCTGGACGAGAGCGTCGGAATGATCGGCGCTCCGGAAGCCTGGGGGCTCGGTCTGGACGGCACCGGGGTCACCGTGGCGGTCCTGGACAGCGGGTACGACAAGAACCACCCGGACCTGGCCGGCAAAGTGGTCGCCGCCAAGGGGTTCGACCTGTTCGGGAACACGACCACGCACGACGGCAACGGGCACGGCACCCATGTGGCGTCCACCGTCGCCGGGTCCGGCGCCGCGTCGGGCGGCCGGTACGAGGGGGTGGCTCCCGGCACCGACCTGATGATCGGAAAGGTCCTCAACGACGCGGGTCAGGGCTTCATGTCGTCGGTGATCGAGGGCATGGAGTGGGCCGCGAACAACGGCGCGGACATCATCAGCATGAGTCTGGGCGGCACGCCGACCGCCGACGACCCGTCGGCCCAGGCAGTCGACGAGCTCACCGAGTCCACCGGCGCGCTCTTCGTGATCGCCGCAGGCAACGACGGCCCGCGCGAGGTCAAGATCGGCGCGCCAGGTATCGCGGACGCGGCGTTGACCGTGGCCGCGGTCGACAAGTCCGACCAGCTTGCCAACTTCTCCAGCCGCGGACCCCGGGCCGACGGAGCGCTCAAGCCGGACATCGCCGCGCCGGGTGTGGCGATCACCGCTGCCCGGTCGGCCGGCACCGACATGGGCGGTGGCGGCGTACCGGTGGACGATCACTACATAACCGCCAACGGTACGTCCATGGCCACCCCACACGTCGCCGGAGCTGCGGCGATCCTGGTCCAGCAACACCCCGACTGGACACCGGCCCAGCTCAAGGCCGCGTTGATGAGCACCAGCGCCGACGTCGGGCACTCGGTCTACGAGCGGGGTGCCGGGCGGGTGGACATCGCCCGCGCGGTCGAGCAGACCGTCGTCGCCACCACGGCGAGCGCGGACTTCCGGATCGTCCCCCACGAGTCCGGGCCGATCGACCGGCAGATCACCTATCGCAACACCGGTGACACCGACCTGACCCTCACCCTGACCACCAACCTGCGGCGGATCGGTGGCGACGCGGCACCGGACGGCACGCTGACCGTCGACCGTCAGCTGACCGTCCCGGCCGGTGGCGCCGCCACGGCCACGGTCACCCTGAACTCCACCGGCCTGGCCCACGGCAGGTACACCGGTGCGGTGGTAGCCACCAACCAGACGGCCGGGGTCCGCCTGAGCACGCCGGTCGGGTTCCGCCACCAGCCGCCCCTGCACAGGTTGACGGTCAAGGTCCTGGACCGCGACGGCCGACCGACGATGACGGAGTACGTCGAGGCGATCGACGTGACCAACGAACTGGGCAACTTCGGCGTCCTGGGCCGCTGGGTCTCCACCGGCGTGTTCGAGACGCTCGTGCCGGAGGGAGCGATTCACGTCGCCACGGCGACCGAGTGGATCGACGAGGCCCGTCGGCAGAACATCGGGTACCTGCTCGCTCCCGAGGTGAAGGTGACCGGCGACACCGAGGTCACCCTGGATGCCAGGGATCTGCAGAGGTTCACGTTCCGCACGTCCCGGCCGGCCGAGGTGCCCGCCAGCGGGGACACCATCACGATGGGCTGGCAACGGACGCTGGCCGGCGGGTTGCGGGTCGGCGCCTACTCGAACGCGATGTACTCGTACCAGTTCTGGGCCACACCGACCCCGCCGGTGAAGGTGGGGGAACTGCAGGTGTACGCGATGATGTCACTGGCCGCGCCCGAGGTCACCCTGCGGGTCAAGGGCGCAGCCAAGCTGAGACTGCACCCGATGATGTGGCCGCACGAGGGAACCACGTTCAACGGTGGTTTCACCGGGGAACTGTTCACCGGGACGCAGACCCTGCGGCTGGTCGACGCCGGGCTGGGGCGACCCGAGGACTTCGCCGGGCGCGACCTGACCGGCACACTCGCGCTGCTTGAGGTGAACAGCACGTGCGACGTCGGTATCGACCGCTTGCACCACCTCCGGGACGCTGGCGCGGCCGGCGTGCTGGCCTGGCCCTCCCACGAGGTCAACGGACCCACCTGCGCCGGCGGGCCGCACGTTCCGATGGGGGTCCGGCTCACGCCGGAGGACAGCGACCGCGACATCGGCATCCCCTACGTGTCGATCGCACCGGGTGAGGCACGGGCCCTGCGCGAGCGGCTCAGCCGGCACAGGGTCGAGATCGAGGTCACCGGCACACCGGAGTCCTCCTACCTCTACGAGGCAACGCCGATCGAGATCGGCCGGGTGTCCGACTCGTTGACCTACGATCTGACCGACCGGCGCGTGGCCACGGTGGACACCGAGTACCACGCCACCGGTCCCACCGCCTTCACCACGCAATGGAGGGCGTTCACGGCCAACATGTTCCTGATCCATTCGGTGTACCCGCCTCCGGTGATCGGACCGGCCACCCGCACCCGCTACGTGGGGCCGCTTTCCGACCAGGTCATCCACCAGAGTCTGGTGTACGACACCCACAACACCGATCGTTCCTTCTTCAAGGCGGACCTCCACGACAGGCCGGTCCGGACCCGCGAAGTGTGGAACGGGGCCGCCGGGGTGCCGGGATCGCTCACCTACCCTGCGGCGATCGCGCGGATGGAGCCGGAGAGTCCGCAACTGCAGCACCCGAACTTCGGCATGTGCGCGATGTGCCGGGAGGGTGACGAGTTCTACCCCGTCTTCCATCGCACCTTCGGCGGGCGGGAGTACCAGATCCAGTACTTCGCGCCCGGCCTGACCCACCTCTACCAGGGGGACCGGGAGATACCGCTGAAGACCGACCGGGACGTCCCGTCGTTCACGCTGCCAGCCGAACCCGGGAAGTACCGGCTGACCCTGCACGATCCCGCGTTGCGCACCCGGACGGAATGGACGTTCCGCTCCCAGGGCAGCGTAACCAAGGAGGAGCCGCCGAACGGCCTGTACTGCCCGTCCGCTCTCACCAGCGGGGATCCCGCCTGCCGTCCGGAGCCGTTGGTGTACGCCAGCTACGACCTGGGTGACCAGCTCGGGTTGGACAACACGGTCAAGGCTCCGGGAGCGCACCGGTTCACCGTGCACGCCTACCACGCGCCGTCCCGGGCGAAGTCGCCGGAGATCGCCGGGTTGCGGTTGTGGTACAGCCAGGACGACGGGAAGACCTGGCGATCCGCGCAGGTCAAGAAGAACCGCAACGGCGAGTTCGAGGTCAGGGCGGTGTACGCGCCCAAGGGCGGCACCGGCGCGGTGAGCCTGAAACTCAAGGCATGGGACAAGGCGGGTAACACCTTGACCCAGACCACCACCCGCGCGTTCGAACTGCGGCACCATAACCCCCGCCTGCACCGCGGGGTCGAGTAGACGACCGCAGGGGAGTGGGCGGCGGGCCACGCGCTCCGCCGCCCACTCCGGGCATCCTCAGAGTGCGGCGACCGCGTGGCGCAGGGTGGCAGCCTTGGCCAGCATCCGGGTCGCGCCGTACTCGTGCAGGTGGATCGTGCAGCCGGTTCGGTCCAGGCGTACCGTCACGGGCGTGCCCGGGTGGCGCTGGCCGAGCCGCGCGATCAGCCGGGCCGGGTCGTCGACCGGGCGTGGTCGGGGCGTCTGCGGCACCGGGGTCGGCTGGCGCGGGTCGGCCGGCACCGTCGCGGCGAGCGCGACTTCGAGGTACGTCACGCAGTCCGCGACCGCCGCCGGCAGGCTCCGGTGCAGCGGCCGGCGGGTGAGCGGGGCGGCCGGGTCGGCGGCGACGATCTCGACATGCCAGCCTTCCCCGTGTACCCGCAGCGGGTTGTCGGCGTTGCACCGGTGGTCCTGGACAGTGATCGCGATGGCCAGGTGCAGGCCGAGGGCGATCCCGATCAGCTCGGTCAGCGGCGGTGCGTCGGCGGGCCGGGCCGCCAGCCGGATCGCAGTCGGGGCAGTCGTGGAACGGGATCGGCTCGCCGAGCCAGTCCGGCGCGGGTGGTTCCCAGCCGCGTACCAGCGGGGTCGTGACCCGCCGGCGCACCTGGCCGGTCGGTTCCTCGTGCAGGGTCTCGACGGCCGGACCAGGCCGCAGCGAGGTGTGCCACCAGCGGCCGTCGCGCCAGATCGCCTGTGCGCCGGGTCGGCCCGCGCAGTCCCGGAGCATCCGCCGTTCCACCTGGTCGAGGTCGACGGGCTCGGGGAGTTCGGGTGGCGCCGCACCTGCCCGTAGGTAGTGCGCGGGGGCGGCGCGGCCGTGTGCCTCGAACCCGTCGAAGGCGTCGGCGACGGTGGCGGCGGCGACTGCGGAGGGCAGGTCGTCGCCGCGTACCCGATGGGTCGTCGGCACGGCGGCGCCGGGAGTCTCGTAGCGGATGTCCCAGTCCAGCCGGCCGTACCCGGAATCCCGCGCCTCGACCACCAGATCGAGCAGGAGTTGGTCGGCGAGGCGGCAGAGGTCGGCGAGCCGGCGGTCGAGGTCGGGCGGCGGGGCGGCGATGCTCCGGCGGTTGGTCGTGGGGCGAGCGCTCCGGCGGTGACGCTCGCCGAAGCGACCGCGCCGGTGTCGGCGTTGACAACGGTGAGCACGAGCTGTGCGCGGAGTTTCCCGCGCTGGTCACACCGGAGGCAAGGCTCGGCCACCATGCCGTCACCCCGGCAGAGCAGGCAGTCCCGGTACGCCTCGCCACCCGATCGCCGCTCGTCCACGACGAACCGGTCACCGCCCCGGGTACACCGGCAGGCGGCGACGGTGAAGGTCAACCCGGCACACTCGGGGCAGGTGAGCACGGTCATATCGAC
Source organism: Plantactinospora sp. B6F1 (assembly GCF_040120695.1). NCBI lineage: Bacteria > Bacillati > Actinomycetota > Actinomycetes > Micromonosporales > Micromonosporaceae > Plantactinospora > Plantactinospora sp. B6F1. The sequence continues at coordinate 195,542 of NZ_JBEEAC010000004.1, forward strand.
CGCCGTCGCACCCGCCGGGTGCACGGAATCTCATGGTCGGCCCGTAGCCCACAGCGCCGGCCGTCGGGCAAGAGCCGATCACAGAAGACCCGATGGTGTACGTCCGGCGTCGCCGCCTCCGACACCGTGGTCTCCTGCACGTCGACACAGAGGAAGGCCAGCGCCCGAGCGGCGGTCCGGGCCAGGACACGCGCCCGGGACAGGTCGGTCGTGACGATGGGCAGGTGGATCACGAACCGGCTCACCCGCACGGTCATCGGCGGGCCAACTCGCGCATGCTCGGCGCCTGGCTCGACTGCCAGCGACGCAGCGCGTCCTTGATCCGGGCCGTCTCCGCCCGGCTGCGGTCCAGTTCGGCGTAGACGCCGCCGAGTTCGTCGGCCACCCGGTCGAGGAACGCGGAGACCTCCGCCGGGTCCAGCCCGCGCCGGGTGACCGCGAACCGCCGGCTCCGCACCTCCGAGGGCCACATCGGCCGGTACGACGCGGAGCGGTAGACGCCGCCGGCCGGTGGCATCCGGTCGGGTGTACGTGATCGTGCCAGGATGCGCCGAAGGAGTTGCCGCACGTCGCTACGTCCCTTCTGCCTGATGGTTCTCTTCCGGAGATCTCGTGTGGAAGGGGTGGCCGGCCGTCTCGGGCCCGACCGGACCACCCCATCCCCACCACCGCAGCCCAGCTTGGCGGTACGGCAACGGAGGTGACCGCTCAATAGCGACCAGTGAGGGCGATCCATCGCCGGCCCGGTCGGACGACGTTTCGTCGTATCTCGACCGGGCATGCTCAGCACTTCCGACCGCTATTGGCAACTAGTCAACCCCTGGGTAGGCAAGCTGTCAACCCCTCCAGACGGATGGTGCGCCGAATGCACGTCATGGCGCTCGCAGAAGTGGCCGACTACCTCGGGGTCAGTCGCCAACGCGCTGCGGTCTTGGTGGACAGGCCAGACTTCCCGGCGCCTCTGGACACGCTGACCGTCGGCCGGATCTGGTCCGCCGCTGAAGTCAGGGAGTACGCAGCGCGGCGTCGTGAGCGCCTGGACAGTGGTCGGGACGAATAGCTATCGCAGTCCGGATCGAGCCACCGCTAAGGCGACGATGCCCATGCGTAGCTCCCGTCGCCACGCGGGGTGGGACAGAAGTCAGATCTGGCCGAGATCGACCTCGACGAAGAAGGGTGCGGTCAACTTCACGACGCCGGTAAAGATTTCGCCATCGCGGTAGCGTCCGGTCGCCGGGTCGAGAAGGTACGTGTAAACGAGAGGCGCCCCAGTGGCAGCCTGCTCAACGCGCCAATAGAACTGGATGCCAGCCCTCGCGTACTGATTAGCCTTGACGATCCGGTCGGTCGTCTCCGACCCGGGAGAGACCACCTCGACCACAAGAAGCACATGCTCGGGCCGTGTCGGAGTGACGTCGATGGTCTCCGCCCGGTAGACCGTCACGTCAGGACGGCGGTTGTTCAGTGGCACGTCCTGGAGCCGGACATCGAAGTCGGTGTCAGCGTTCCAATCCGGCCCCGCGGCAACATCCAGGGCGTTCGCCAGGAGCCTGGCCAGCCGGTTGTGCCGCTTGGAGGCGCTCGGACTCACGAGGACCATCCCGTCCACGATCTCGATACCCGCACATTGCTCTTCTGTCCACGTCGCGTATTGCTCGGCCGTGACCTGCTCATGCATCCAGGCCGGCGCGACCATCTCGACAGTCATGCACGCCTCCTGAATCGTGACCGGCTACCGACCTCAAGATACCGTGGCTCCGGCGACAACCAGGTTGACAGAGCGGGCTAGCGTTACTAGCTTTTTGGCTATTGTGACTAGCGAACACTCGGGTCGACGAGGAGCATCCTGCGGGCGGTGCGGTGGCTAGGGCTGGGCTCTCGACCTCGGCCGTGGTCGACGCGGCGCTCGCCGTCATCGACGAGCAGGGCGTCGAAGCCCTCACCCTGGCGGCCGTGGCCGCACGCACCGGGGTCGCCCCGCCCTCGCTCTACAAGCACGTCGCCGGCCTCGCCGAGCTGCGCACCCTGGTGGGCGTCCGGGTAATCACCGAGCTGACCGACCGGTCCGTGGCGGCCGTACTGGGCCGCAGTGGCGACGAGGCGGTGGCGGCGCTGCTGCGTACTTACCGCGACTACGTCCGGGAACACCCGGCCCGGTATGCGGCGATGCCGCCCGATCCGCTGCACGAGCCGGCGATGGCCGAGGCCGGCACCCGGATGTTGCAGGTCTTCCTCGCCACGCTGCGCGGGTACGGGCTGACCGACTCGGCGGCGATCCACGCCACCCGGTGCGGCCGGGCCATCGCGCACGGGTTCTCCTCGCTGGAGGCCAGCGGCGGCTTCGGGCTCCCGGAGGACCTGGACCAGACCTACGAGCAACTCATCGCGATGTTCGTGGCCAGTCTGCCGCGCCGGTGACTTTCGGCCGCCCGGAGTGCCCGTGAACTGGTCGATTCGTCCAGCCCTGCGGGAGATGGGCAGCCGGCCGTTCGCGGATCATCGGAGCAGGGATGTGCGGTGTACGCGGCCCTACGCAGCAGTTGACGTGGGTGCGGTGGTGTGCCGCGATGCGATCTGCGAGATGCGTTGGGGCGACAGTCCGAGAAGCGCGCCCGCATCCCGCACGGTGTAGCCGTCGCGCAAGAGGGCTCGTACGGCCGTTGCGGTCGCTTGCTCGGCCTTCTTGTCAGCGTCCCGGGCGGCTTGCCGGGCACTCAGGGCCTGCGTGACTGTACCGGGAAGCTCTGGATGTACCTCGACGTTCACAGCGGCCGGGTCGATGTCCAGCAGCAACGCAATCGCCTCTTGAGCCATCGGAGCGACTTGGTCGAGTCGGCGGGCCTGGGTGTGTAGGCCTCTTAGCTCAGGCACGCTGATGGCCCACCAGTTGCCGATCCGCTGGCAGACCACGGAGTAGGTAGTCACTTCCACCAGTCCTCCCCGAGTTGGTTGTCGAGGTCTCTCATGATGCCTCGTGCGGTGTGTTCGTTGATCTCCCTGTGCCGGGGTATGACGATATTCTGGCTACCGCATCGAAAGATCGAGTGGCTCCCACCTTCCCGAAGCAGAGCGAATTCCTTGCCTGCATGGGCTGCCGCTGCGCCGATCTTCTTGATGAGGTCAACCCGCTTCATGAGGCTAGCCTAGTGCGCTAGATAGATCAAGTAAATCATACTAGACGATGACTCTGGGTGGCCGCCTGCACTGTCGATCGGCCACTTGGACGGCGGCCGTGGTCGATGCGGCGCTGCTGCCTACTTACCGCGACTACGTCCGGGAACACCCGGCCCGGTATGCGGCGATGCCGCCCGATCCGCTGCACGAGCCGGCGATGGCCGAGGCCGGCACCCGGATGTTGCAGGTCTTCCTCGCCACGCTGCGCGGGTACGGGCTGACCGACTCGGCGGCGATCCACGCCACCCGGTGCGGCCGGGCCATCGCGCACGGGTTCTCCTCGCTGGAGGCCAGCGGCGGCTTCGGGCTCCCGGAGGACCTGGACCAGACCTACGAGCAACTCATCGCGATGTTCGTGGCCAGTCTGCCGCGCCGGTGACTTTCGGCTGATCAGACAGTAGACCGGGATAGCGGGGTGGGTCGGATTCCGGTAGCCTGCGCGGACGCTGTGCACTTCCTGAGAATGTCCTGAAAGGAACAAATCATGTCCACAACCGCCGCCGGTCCGGCCGTCGGGCAGAAGTCCTGGATCGCCGCGCTGCTGCTCTGCCTCTTCCTCGGCACCATCGGCGTGCACCGGTTCTACGTCGGCAAGGTCGGCACCGGCATCCTGATGCTCCTGACGTTCGGCGCGTTCGGCATCTGGACCCTGATCGACCTGATCATGATCGCGGTCGGCAAGTTCACCGACAAGCAGGGCCAGGCGCTCGCCCGCTGAGGCGACCCGCACCCCGGTGGCCGGGGCGGTCCGGGGAGAACTCCCCGTCGACCGCCCCGGCCGACGCGTATCCGGGCCGCCCGGCCGCACTCAGCGGAGGCCGCGGAGGAACCTCTCGGCGATCGGCACGGCGGTGGCCGTACTCGATCCGCCCTTCTCGACGAAGACCGCGAACGCGATGTCCCCCTGCCAGCCCACGAACCAGGCGTGGGTGTGCGCCGGGTTGTTGTCGTACTCGGCGGTGCCGGTCTTGCCGTACACCGGGTCGCCCGGCACGTCGGCCAGCGCGCTGCCGGTCCCCTTGGTGACCACCTCCCGCATCATCGTGCGGAGCGGCTCGACCGAGCCGGCCTTCAGTTGCGGGCCGGGTGGGGCGGCCTCACCGGGCGCCGGCTCCAGCACCAGCTTCGGCTGTTGCCACTGGCCACGGGCGACCCCGGCGGTCGCCGCCGCCATCGCCACCGGACTGACCACCGTGGTGCCCTGGCCGAACGAGGCGGCCGCCCGTTCGGCCGCCGAGCCGCCGGCCGACACCTTCCCGGTGAACGCGTCGATCCCGAGCTTCCAGTCGGCCTCCAGGCCCAGGCTCCGGCCGGCGTTGGCCAGCCCGTCCGGTCCCAGCTTCGGAGCCAGCGCGGCGAACGCAGTGTTGCAGGACTTCGCGAAGTCGGTCCGGAACGGGACCGTGCCGAGGGCGAAGTTGTCGGAGTTCTTGAACGAGCGCCCGTCCACGGTGAACGTCTTCGGACACGCGACCGGCCCGTCCAGGGTGACCGCCCCGGCGTCGAGCAGGCCGAGCGCGCTGACCATCTTGAAGGTCGAGCCCGGCGGGACCTGGGCGGTGAAGGCGAGGTTCTCGGCGCTGGCGCCGTTCGCCACGGCCAGTACCGCGCCGTCGCTGATCCGTACCGCGACCAGGGCGCTCCGCTGCCGGGACCCGCGTACCGCGTCGTCGGCGGCGTTCTGCGTCGCCACGTCGAGGGTGGTCTTCACCGCAACGCCGGCCTGCGGCTCGTGCCGGAACACCTCGGTGCCGGTCGGGGTGACCGAACCGTCCGGGCGCTTGCTGGCGATGATGACGCTCAGCCCGACCCCGCCGCGCAACTGCTTGTCGTAGCGGCCCTGGAGGCCACCGTGCCCGACCAGGTCACCTTCGGTGAAGAGGCCCGGGTTGGCCGTCATGTCGTCGGCCTGCACCGGGTCGACCGAGCCGAGTAGGGCCCGGGCGAAATCCCTGGTCGGAGCGAGATCCCGGGTGTCCTCGCGGAACTTCGTCCCCGGCAGGTGGTAGATGCGCGGTTTGATCTGGAGGTACGCATCCCGGCGCAGCGTCACGACGTCGACGAAGGCGTCCGGCTTCGCCTCCCGCATCCGGCCGGGCAGGTCGGTCAGGTCGACCGGTGGGACGATCGGCGGTCGGATCGCCCTGAACGCCGCGTCGAGCTTTCGCACCAGTCCGGGGACGTCGGTGACCTCGCCGGGCTGCACGCCGACCAGTACCACCGGCCGGGGCGCCACGATGGGCTTGCCGGCCCCGTCGGTGACCGCCGCCCGTTTCGCGGGAAGCCGGCGTACCGCCAACTCGTCCCCACGGGTGAGGCGCGGCTCGACGACCTTCGGTTCCCAGATCACCTGCCACGCGTCGTCGCCGCCACGCTTGAGATGGATCTCCGACGGGTACGTCCAGTGGGTGTCCCCGGGCAGTGTCCAGTCCACCCGTACCGTCGCGGTCGCGGTGTCTTCGGTGATCTTCGTCTCGCCCTCCCGGCGGAGCTTCGGTGGCGTCCTGGCCAGCTCACCGGAGAGCTGCTTGATCTCCTCGGTCACCTCGTTGGCCGCTACCCGCTCGCCCGCCGGGTTGCGGAATCCGACCTCGTTCAGGTCGCCACTCAGCCAACCGGCCAGGAAGGCGTCGACCGTGCGGTCGGGGCCGTCGGAGTCCGAGCAGCCGGCCAGGGCTCCCGCGGCGAGCAGCACGCTGGTCAGCGCGGCTACCGCCCCTTTGCGGGTGGTTTGCCGGAAAAGGGGGCGTTGGAGGGGTTTGCGAGAGCGCATGCCGCGGTTACCTTCCAGGTCGGCGCACCGCCGGGGGTCGGTCCGGCGGCAGCCTGACGGTAGTACGCAATGCCTACTCGGAGTTGCCCCGGTGCGGCGCGCGAGAGCCCGACCACGTCCGCTTCTGACCGCCTCGACGCGCTCCTATGCAGGTCAGAGCGGGTGGGCTGCCCGGTGTGCGGGCGGGGCGCGGCTCCGCGAGGCGGATCGGGTGAAGGCTGAGCGTGCGTGGGTACTCCCATCCGGCCGCCGGTCCACCGGCAGAGGGGCTTATCGGTAGGGCCTAGTCTGGGCGGAGAGTGACCCACGGCGTGGTGGGTCGAGGGGAGTGGCACGATGGACCGGCGTCCGGCTATCACACCGGAACCCGTTCTTCGGCCGGCGGATGCCAGCCGAGGCGACAGCTATGACGCGGCGATCGACGACGACGGGGTGGGCTCTCGACTCACCACCGGCGCGACCGGCGTACCAGGAGCCAGTATCGACACCCTCTACGATCTCGGACTGCCCCCGGAGGCCCTCGCCGACGACGTCGAGGACGCGGATCTGGACGAGTCGGTACCCAACGCCGAGCGGCTGGTGGCCCAGGCGGTGGCGCTGGCCGGTGACGACCACGACGCGGCGACGCTCGTCGACCGGTTCTGGCGGTTCGCCCCGGACGAGGAGCTGATCGGCTTCACCCCGGCGGAGATGCTCGCCGCCGCCAAGGCGCACCGGGAGCTGGCCCAGCAGCGCGTGCCGGGCGAACTCAAGCTGCGGATCCACGAGCCCGACGAGGACCAGCAGCGAACCGTCATCGAGATAGTCACCGACGACATGCCGTTCCTGGTGGATTCCACCACGGCGCTGCTGACCGGGCACCACCTCGACGTGCACATGCTGGTCCACCCGTTGGTGGTGGTCCGGCGCGAGCCGCTCGGCAGGTTGACCGAGGTCGCCGCCGACGTCGAGCCGGACGACGCGATCGACGGCGACATCGTCGAGAGCTGGATGCGGATCGAGATCGACCCGGTACGCGGCGCCGCCGACCGGGACCGGTTGCGCGCCGAGTTGCAGCGGGTCCTCACCGACGTGCGGGAGGCGGTGGAGGACTGGCCCAAGATGCGCCAGCGCGCGCTCTCGCTCGCCGACGAGCTGGCCGCCGCACGGACCTCGGAGAACCGCCCACCCGTACCGGAGAAGGACATCACCGACTCGGTGGAACTGCTCCGCTGGCTGGCGCACGATCACTTCACCTTCCTCGGCTACCGGGAGTACCGGCTGACCGAGACCGAAGACAGGCAGAGCCCGGCGCTGGAGGCGATCCTCGGCACCGGGCTGGGCATCCTGCGTCAGGACTCGACCACGCCCCGGGCACTGAGCTCGATGACCCCCGAGGCACACCAGAAGGTGCGGGAGAAACGCCTGCTGATCATCACCAAGGCGAACTCCCGGGCCACGGTGCACCGGTCGGCCTATCTGGACTACATCGGCTTCAAGGTCTTTGACGAGCGCGGCGAGGTGGTGGGGGAGCGCCGCTTCCTCGGCCTGCTCGCCACGGCCGCGTACCGGACCAGCGTCCGCGAGCTGCCGGTGATCCGGCGCAAGGTCGCCGAGGTGCTGGACCGGTCCGGGCTCAGCCCGCGCAGCCACTCCGGCAAGGACCTGTTGCAGATCCTGGAGACCTATCCCCGGGACGAGCTCTTCCAGATCAAGACCGACGACCTCTACCACGCCGTCGTCGGGGTGCTGCGGATGGCGGGCCGTCGGCAGCTGCGGGTCTTCCTGCGCCGCGACGGGTACGGCCGGTTCATCTCCTGCCTGATCTACCTGCCCCGGGACCGGTTCACCACGCAGAACCGGCTGCGGATGCAGGAGATCCTGCTTCGCGAGCTGAACGGGATCGGGGTCGACTACACCACGCGGGTCACCGAGTCGATGCTGGCCCGGGTGCACTTCATAGTCCGGACCGATCCGGCCAGCCCGCCCGGCGAGGTGGACGCGGACCTGCTCGCCGAGGAACTCGCCGACGCGACCCGGCTCTGGGACGACGACTACCGGCTGGTGCTGGAGCGCAAGCTCGGCGACGAGCAGGCCAAGTGGCTCTTCACCCGGTACGCCGACGCGTTCCCGGAGGGCTACAAGGACGGGCACACCCCGTACGAGGCGATGAAGGACCTCGCCAAGCTGGAGCTGCTGGAAGAGCCCGGCCAGCTCGAGATGCACATGTTCCGCAAGCAGCAGCCGGTCCGGCCGGGCGGGACGACCCCGGCCACCGCGGTCGAGGACGTCCGGTTCAAGGTCTACCGGTACGGCGAGCCGATGGTGCTCTCCGCCGTCCTTCCGGTGCTGCACTCCCTCGGCGTACGGGTGGTCGACGAGCACCCGTACGAGGTGGACCGGATCGACGGCCGGATATACCTGTACGACTTCGGCCTGGAGCTGCCGGACGGTGCCCGGGAGCTGGCCGAGGTACGGCCACACGTGGAGAATGCGTTCTCCGCCACCTGGCGGGGCGAGGCCGAGGTCGACGGCTTCAACGAACTGGTGCTGCGCGGCGGGCTCACCTGGCGGCAGGTGGTAGTGCTGCGGGCGTACGCGAAGTACCTGCGGCAGGCCGGCACGGTCTTCTCGCAGGACTACATGGAGGCCACCTTCATCGCGTACCCGCAGATCGCCGCGCTGCTGGTGGAGCTCTTCGAGGTGCGGTTCTCGCCGACGCTGGGGCTCGGCTCCGAGGAGCGCAGCCTGCGGAGCAAGGAGCTGCTCACCTCGATAAACCAGCAGCTCGACGAGGTGAGCAGCCTGGACCAGGACCGGATCCTGCGGTCGTACCTGACACTGATCCAGGCGACCCTGCGGACCAGCTTCTACCAGCGGCGCACCGACGGGCGGCCCAAGCCGTACGTGGCGTTCAAGCTCGACCCGCAGATGGTGCCGGACCTGCCGGAGCCCCGGCCGAAGTACGAGATCTTCGTCTACTCGCCGCGCTTCGAGGGCGTACACCTGCGGTTCGGGCCGGTGGCCCGGGGCGGTCTGCGCTGGTCGGACCGGCGGGAGGACTTCCGGACCGAGGTGCTCGGCCTGGTCAAGGCGCAGATGGTGAAGAACGCCGTGATCGTGCCGGTGGGCGCGAAGGGCGGCTTCGTGCTCAAGCAGAAGCCCGGTGACCGGGACGAGGCGGTCGCCTGCTACCAGGGGTTCATCTCGGCCATGCTGGACGTGACCGACAATCTGGTCGGCGGGCAGGTCGTGCCGCCGGCCGACGTGGTCCGGCACGACGGCGACGACCCCTACCTGGTGGTGGCGGCGGACAAGGGCACCGCCAGCTTCTCCGACATCGCCAACGAGATCTCGGTACGCAACGGCTTCTGGCTGGCCGACGCGTTCGCCTCCGGCGGCTCCGCCGGCTACGACCACAAGAAGATGGGGATTACCGCCCGGGGTGCCTGGGAGTCGGTGAAGCGGCACTTCCGGGACATGGGGATCGACACCCAGACCCAGGACTTCACCGTGGTCGGTGTCGGCGACATGTCCGGGGACGTCTTCGGCAACGGGATGCTGCTCTCCCAGCACATCAAGCTGGTGGCCGCCTTCGACCACCGGCACGTCTTCCTGGACCCGGACCCCGACCCGGCCGCCTCCTATGTGGAGCGTCGCCGGCTCTTCGACACGCCCCGCTCCTCCTGGGCGGACTACAACGCGGAGCTGATCAGCGCCGGTGGCGGGGTCTACCCGCGGACCGCGAAGTCGATTCCGATCAGCCCGCAGGTCCGCGCGGTGCTCGGCCTCGGCGACGGCGTCGAGTCGATGTCACCGCAGGAGCTGATGAAGGCGATCCTCTGCGCCCCGGTCGACCTGTTCTGGAACGGCGGGATCGGCACCTACGTCAAGGCGTCGTCGGAGTCGAACGCGCAGGTCGGGGACAAGTCCAACGACGCGATCCGGGTGGACGGCCGGGACCTGCGCACCCGGGTGGTCGGCGAGGGCGGCAACCTGGGCTTCACCCAGGTCGGCCGGATCGAGTACGCCCTGGCCGGTGGCCGGATCTTCACCGACTTCATCGACAACGCGGCCGGGGTGAACACCTCGGACCACGAGGTCAACATCAAGATCCTGCTCGGTTCGGCGGTGGCCGACGGCGAGCTGAGCGTGCCGGACCGGGACGCGCTGCTGGCCGGGATGACCGACGAGATCGCCCAGCTGGTGCTCCGGGACAACTACGACCAGGCCCGGGCGATCGGCAGCGCGCTGGCCCAGGCGCCGTCGCTGCTGCCGGTGCACCGACGGATGATCTCGGATCTGGAACGGGCCGGGCACCTCAACCGGGCGTTGGAGGCGCTGCCGCCGGACGAGGAGCTGGCCGGCCGCACCGACATCGGGCTGACGGCGCCGGAGTTCGCGGTGCTGCTGGCGTACGCCAAGATCGTGCTGGAGCGGGAGATCCTCGCCGACCGGGTGCCGGACGAGGAGTGGACCGGCGAGGTACTCACCGGCTACTTCCCGACCCCGCTGCGCGAGCGGTACGCCGACCGGATGCCGGAACACCGGCTGCACCGGGACATCGTCACCACCGTACTGGTCAACGAGGTGGTGAACCGGGGTGGCATCTCGTTCATCTACCGGGTGGTGGAGGAGACCGGCGCGACCCCGGCCGACGTGATCCGGGCGTACGTGGTGGTCCGCGAGGTGTTCGGGCTGCGGCAGGTCTGGGCCGACATCGAGGCGCTGGACAACCGGGTGCCGACCGAGGTGCAGACCTCGGTCTACCTGGACACCCGGCGGCTGCTCGACCGGGCCGTCCGGTGGCTGGTGACCAACCGCCGGTCACCTATCGACGTGCCGGCCGAGACGGCCCGGCTGCGCGACGGGGTCTCCCGGCTCCTGCCCGAACTCGGCACCCTGTTCTACGGCAGCGAGCGCGAGGCGTTGGAGGCGCACGTCGCGACGAGCGTCGAGCGCGGGCTGCCCCGGGACCTGGCCGAGCGTGCCACCCGGCTGATGTACAGCTTCGGCCTGCTCGACGTGGTGGAGACGGCGAGGGTGACCGGGCGGGACGTCGGCGAGGTGGCGGCGGTCTACTTCGTGCTCTCCGACCGGTTCCGGGTCGACTCGCTGCTGTCGAAGATCTCGCTGCTGCCTCGGGAGGACCGCTGGCAGACGCTGGCCCGGATGGCCCTGCGCTACGACCTCTACGCCGCGCTGGCCGCACTCACCGCCGAGGTGCTCGGCGGGACCTCCGCCGACCTGTCGCCGGACGAGCGGGTGCAGGAGTGGGAGCGGTCGAATTCGATCTCGATCGGTCGTACCCGCAAGGCGATGGGGGAGTTCGACGAGTCCCGGGCCGACCTGGCCGCGCTCTCCGTACTGCTGCGGCAGATCCGTACCCTCGTCCGGACCTCCGCGGCCGGCTGACCGACCTGCGCGGCCGGCCGCGAGCACCGCGCGGCGGCGGCGTGCCGGGTCCTGCTCCGCTGGCCCGGCGGGCCGCCGCACCGGCCGCCGCCGCGACCCGGGTCCCGACTCAGGGGATCCGGGTCGCGGAGACGATCACGTTGTTGCGGTAGCTGCGTTTCTTGCGGTCGAAGGTGCCACCGCAGGTCACCACCTGGAGCCGCGCCGTGTCCGCCGGCCCGTAGACCAGTTCGGACGGGAACGACGTCTTCGGGTACGACTTCACCGCGTCCACCGTGAACCGGACGACCTTGCCGTCCTTGCGGGTGACCTCGATCCGGTCGCCGCGCTTCAGAGCGCCGAGCCGGAAGAAGACCGCCGGCCCCATCGCGGCCGAGTCGACGTGCCCGACCACCACCGCGTTGCCCACCTCGCCGGGGCTGGCCCCGGCGTTGTACCAGCCGGCCAGCTGGGCCTGCTTGAGCGGCGGCACCTGCACGGTCCCGTCGTCGTTCACCCCGAGCGAGATGATCTTCGCGTTCACCTTGATCTTCGGAATGGTGATCCTGACCGGCTCCGAGCGCGGCAGCTCCACCGGCTGGGCCGGCACGTCGGCCCGGCCGCCCGGCTGGCCGTACGGGCTGCCCGGGGCCGGCGACGACGACGGCGGTGCCTCCGGTCTCCACTCCGGCTGCGGCGGTGCCTCGCCGGCCTCGGTCTCGGCCGGCTGCGGCGGCTGCGCGGGCGCCGGCCGCAGACCGGCGGTGAGCAGGGCGGTTCCGCCGAGTGCGAGCAGGACGACCAGGACGACGCCGGCGGCACGCCACGGTTGCCCGTGCCGGCCGCCGGTGCGCCTGGTCGAGCCGTCAGGCCGCTGAACCATCGGTACGACGCCGGCGGATCATCAGGAAGCCACCGAGCGCGGCCGCTCCCAGCAGGCCGGCCCCGGCTGCCGTCCGACCCTGGTCGGTGCTGGTGGCACCGCCGTCACCACCGGCTACGGGGCCCCGGGGCAGCACCACGATGTTGCCCGTGGCGTCGCACGCCCCCCAGGCCCGGTAGTGCCCAGGCTTGGTCTTGTGCGGCACCTTGGCCCAGGCCCAGTAGACGGCCTCGTCGCCGTACGCGGCCTGGCCGCCCTGGCCGCCGTCGCCCTGCTCGTCGTCGCTCTCCGCGTTCGCGTCGGCGGGCGGCGGTTGCGGCTGACCCCCGTCGGTCGGCGACGTGTCGTCCCCGGGCTGGCTGCCCTGCGGCAGTCCCGGCTGTCCGTCCTCCGGCGGGAGCGGCGGCTGGCCGTCGCCGTCCGGCTGGTCGCCGTCCGCGGGTGGGCGGGGCCGCTCCGGTACTCGGACACCGTCCTCCGCTAAGGGCTTGAGCCAGAGCTTGCCGGTGACCTTCGACGAGACCCAGGCCCGCTCCACCGGGTGGTCGCACTTCAGGATGATCTTGAATTTGTGGCCCGGCTTCACCCCCTTCGGCACGGTGTGGATGTGCCCCTCGCGCTCCCACCCGTTCGGGGCGTCGTCCGCCAGAGCGGTCCCGGGCGCGCAGATCAGCAGAGACGCCGCACCGATACCGGCGCCGGCCAACACCTTCCCCAGCAACTTCCTACTCATGACTCGTAGTCACTCCTTCCCCGTTGGTTGCTCGGCGACCAGCCGAGCCAGGACCGACGCTAACCAGTTTGTGAGCGGATGTCGTGATTACGCGTGTTCTTTCGGAAAGCTCGCTTCTGGGTGGTAGAGGGGGCCTCGCATCTGTGGTGTCCGGTTCGCCGACCGGTTCGCCCAACGCACAGAGGGGGACAGCGGTACGCCGCTGTCCCCCTGGCCCGTGCCGGGCGCCGTCGCCGCTACCCGGCGAGCCGGGCGAAGGCGATGATGTTGTCCGGATAGGAGCCGGCCAACTCGTCGAAGTCCCCGCCGCAGGTCACCAGGCGCAACCCCGGCTCGTCGGTCGGGCCGTAGACGAGGTCGGTGGGAAAGGCGGTCTTCGGGTACGACTTCACGCCGTCCACCACGAAGGTGGCCAGACTGCCGTCCCTGCGGATCACCTCGACGCGGTCCCCGGGCAGCAGGGCGCCGAGCCGGAAGAAGACGGCCGGTCCGACCTTCTGCGAGTCGACGTGGCCGACGATCACGGCATTGCCGGCCTCGCCCGGACTTGGACCAGGTGCGTACCAGCCGGCCAGCTCCGCCTTGGCCAGCGGTGGCACCTGCACCATGCCGGTCGGGGTGAGCCCCACGGGCATGACGGTCGCGTCCACGCCGATCTTCGGAATCGTGACCTTGATCGGTTCCGACCTGGTCAGCACCCGTGTGGTCACGGGCGCGGGCGAGGCGTCACCCCCGTTCTCCGGAGCCGCCGGGGATGCCGGTGCGGTCCGAAGGTCCGTCCCGGCCGCCGCGTCGCGGGCCGCCCGGTCCGGGTGGTCCGGGGCGGCACCGGCGCTCGGCTGCGGCGGCGAGGTCGGATCCGGCGTGTTCAGGGCGGCCCCGATCAGGCCGGCCCCCAGCAGGGCCAGCAGGGCGACGAGTACGGTGCCGGCGGCACGCCACGGTCTCCCGTGCCGGCCGCCGGCACCGCTCGCCGTCGTGTCAGACGGCTGACTCATCGGTACGGCGCTGCCGCATCAGCACCAGTCCGCCGAGTCCGGCCAACCCGAGCATCCCGACCCCGGCGACCGCGAGGTTGTCGCTGTTTCCGGAGGTCGGCCCGCCGTCACCCCCGTCGACCCAGCCCTTCGGCAGGATGATCAGCTTGCCCTCGCCGCAGGAGCCCTTGAGGTCGTACGACCCCGGCTTGGCGTCCCAGGGGATCGTGACGCTGGCCCGGTACTCGTGGCCGGCCTTCTTCTCCTCGGCGCCGCCGTGCCAGTCCGACTTGGCCTCTTCCTCGGCTTCCCAGCCGTCCTTGCTCTGCTCGGCTTCCCAGCCGTCCTTGCTCTGCCCGGCCCGTTCCCAGCCGTGCCTGGAGTCCTCGGCCTTCCCGCTCTCCGTCCAGCCGTGCCCACCGTCGTCCAGCGCCATCCCGCCGGTGCCGCCCGGTGGCTGCTGACCCTCGGCGGGCTGCTGCTGGGGCTGACCACTCGCCGAGGGGGCCGGTGCCGGCACCCCGTCGGCCGACGGACCGGGTGCCGCCGGTGCCTGCTCGGCGGTCGACGGAGCGGATTCGGCCCGGGGCGCCCCGTTCTCCGCCGGGGCCGCCCCGTGCTTCTTTTCCTTGTAGCGGCGGTACTCCTGGTACTCCTGGTACTCCTTGTACCGGAGGTACTCCTGGTACTCACTCTCCTTCTTGTAGTCCTCCCCGCCGCTGTAGTCCTCCCCGTCCTGGTAGGCGTCCCCGCCACCGTTCTCCTTGCCGCCGTACTCCCCGGAACCCTTCTCCGCGCCGCCGGGGTACTCGGGCTTCGTGTCGGTCCTGTGGTCGTCCCGGTGCTTCTCGTGGGCCAGGTCCACCTTCCCGGTGACCTTCGACCACAACCAGGCGTGCTTCTGCGCGTCGGGGCAGACCTCGATGAGTTCGACCTTCTGCCCGGGCTTCGCCGCGTGCGGCTTCGCGAAGACCTTCCCGGAGCTGTCGTTGTGGTACCCCTCCGGGTGGTAGCCGCCGTCCGCCAGGGCGGCCGCAGGGGAGAAAGCGAGTAGGGAGGCGCCGCCGAGGGCGGCTCCTGCGATCATCTTGCCGAGGAACTTCTTGGACATGACTTTCGTCATCCTTCCCTCTTGCCTCAGCTCGTCGGCAGACGAGCCATGACCGAGATTAGCGAATTCGCGAGCTTTCATCGGATTTTCTCGTCTTTTCCACGAACGGGTGGAGAAGGCGTCCGGCGGCCCGAACGGGCGCCGCGCGGCTGGTTGCGCCGTGATCGAGCCGATCCGGGGGATCGGGGGCGGTCGTCCGGTTCGTGCCCGCCCGGTCCGGTGAGCCCCGGACGCCCTCCGCCGAGGGCTCGCTCCAACGTGGACACATCGAGGAACCTGATCTTCGTTCGATGTCGAGCGACCGGTCCCGGACATGGGGTTTCCGTACCGCAACCGGGCCGGGTTCGCGCGGTAGGCTCCGGTCCGAGGTGGTCCACTGTGCCCGGCTCTGGCCGCGCCGCCGCAGGTCGTGGCGGTCCCTGCCGGCGGCCGGCGCGAGCAGGGAATCGTCAGCCATCAGTATCGGGGTGTTGTGGTGGAAGCGCTCCCATGCAAGAATTCATCCACTGTGCCGGGGGAGCCACACCGCGCAGCAGGCGTCGAGGGCAACCGGTTCACCGGACGGCGTCGTCGCACCACGGCCGCTGACCGCGGCCGGCACCACCACCAGTTGCGCCCGTCCGGGTCGGGCATACCGCAGTCCCCCATGGCGTACCACGGACGTAATCCACACCTGACGCGACGTCCGCGTGACCGCCGCGCCGGTTCCGCCTGACGTGACCGGCTGGCTCAAGGAGATCAGTGGCATGAATTTACGGAGTAGATTGTCCATTCGGCAGAAAGCCGTCGCGGTGGCCGGTGCGAGCGCTTTGGTCGCCGCCGGTCTGGTCACCATCCCGGCGTCGGTGGCGCAGGCGGCCCCCGGGTGCAGCGTCACCTACAGTGCCAACCAGTGGCAGGGTGGTTTCAGCGCCAACATCACCATCCGGAACGTCGGTGACGCGATCAACGGCTGGACCCTCCGCTTCACCTTCCCGGACAGCAGCCAGCGGGTGACCCAGGGCTGGTCGGCGAACTGGACCCAGTCCGGCAGCCAGGTGACGGCCACGAACATGTCCTGGAACGGCAACCTGGCCACCGGCGCGTCCACCGGCATCGGGTTCAACGGTTCCTGGAGCGGCAGCAACCCGGCACCGACGTCCTTCAGCATCAACGGGACGACCTGCAACGGCACCGCGCCGACCACGCCGCCGACCAGTGGACCGACCGGCAACCCGACCAACCCGCCGACCACCCCGCCGACCACCGGACCGACCGGCAACCCCGGCCCCGGCCGAGTGGACAACCCGTACGCCGGCGCCCAGGGCTACGTGAACCCGGAGTGGAAGGCCAAGGCGGAGAGCGTCTCCGGCGGCAGCCGGATCTCCAACAACCCGACCGGTGTCTGGCTCGACCGGATCGCCGCGATCACCGGCACCCCGGACAGCAGCTCCAACGGCCCGATGGGCCTGCGGGACCACCTGGACGAGGCGCTGGCGCAGAACGCCGGCTACATCCAGATCGTCATCTACAACCTGCCGGGCCGGGACTGCGCGGCGCTGGCCTCGAACGGTGAACTCGCGGCGGACGAGCTGCCCAAGTACAAGACCGAGTACATCGACCCGATCGCCGCGATCATGTCGGATTCGGCCTACCGGAACCTGCGGATCATCGCGATCATCGAGATCGACTCGCTGCCGAACCTGGTCACCAACGTGGCGCCGCGGGAGACCGCGACCGACAACTGCAACACGATGAAGGCCAACGGCAACTACGTCAAGGGTGTCGGCTACGCCCTGGCCAAGCTCGGTGCGATCCCGAACGTCTACAACTACATCGACGCCGGCCACCACGGCTGGATCGGGTGGGACGACAACTTCCGGCCCTCCGCGCAGATCTTCGCCGAGGCCGCCCGCGCCGAGGGCAGCACCGTGGCCAACGTGCACGGCTTCATCGCCAACACCGCCAACTACTCGGCCACCGTCGAGCCGTACCTCAACGTGACCGAGCAGAACCGGCTGTCGAAGTGGATCGACTACAACCGGTACGTGGACGAGCAGCGCTTCGCCCAGGCCCTCCGGACCGAGCTGATCTCGCAGGGCTTCTCCAGCAGCATCGGCATGCTGATCGACACCTCGCGTAACGGTTGGGGCGGCTCGGCCCGGCCCACCGGCCCGGTCACCTCGGGCACCGTCGACGAGCAGGTCGACGGCTCCCGCATCGACCGCCGGATCCACCTCGGCAACTGGTGCAACCAGAGCGGTGCCGGTCTGGGTGAGCGGCCGCGGGCCAACCCGGCGACCGGGATCGACGCGTACGTCTGGATCAAGCCCCCGGGCGAGTCGGACGGCTCCAGCACCCAGATCGACAACGACGAGGGCAAGGGCTTCGACCGGATGTGCGACCCGACCTACGGCGGCAACCCGCGGAACAACAACAACATGAGCGGCGCGCTTTCCGGTGCCCCGATCTCGGGTGCCTGGTTCCCGGCGCAGCTCACCGAGCTGATGCAGAACGCCTACCCGGCGCTCTGATCGGCTGGTAGCAACTGGCCCAGCAGGGCAGCACCACCAGGGCGGTCCCCGTCCGGCGCGGCAACGCACCGGACGGGGACCGCCCCCGGTTCCGTTCCGGTGGTACCCCGATCAGGGCACCGTCTTCTCCACCGTGGCCGCGGTGCCCTCCCGGTCCAGCTCCTCGCCGGCCCGCCGCACGTTCTCCGGCGTCGGGTCGCGGCCCTGCGCCACCGCCAGGTCCTCCGGGTCCCACGGCTGCTCGGCACCGGTACGCGTCTCACCGGCACCGCCCGCGCCCTGCCCGTACGCATCGCCGAGCAGGTTCTCGGTGGGCGGGAAGTCGCCGGGAACGTCCTCCGGGTCCACGAAGTCCGGATTCTCCGCACCCCGGCCACCGTCGGCGGCGAGCTGCGGTACGGCGACGTCGTCCTCGATCGCGGCAGCCACCTCCGGGCTTTCCTCCAACGGCCGGTTGCGGGTCGGATCGCGCTCCGTCATGCTTGCTGCCCTCCTGTCCGGATGCGACTAGTCCTCCGATTCGGCTACCCCGGACGACCCGCGCCATGCCTCTCCGCGCCCGCCCCGACCCACCGGCCCACGCCGACCGGCCCGCACCGGGTGCCGGACGGCCGAGTAGGCGGTCCAGGAAGTCCCGGTGCCGGCGGACCACCATCCGCAACCGCTCGGTGTCGGTGCCGTCCTCGTTCTGCCAGCCGCCGAGTTCGTCACTCTGCCGGGTCAGGGCGGCGGTGACCGCCTCCACGGACTCCCGTACCAGCCGGTGGGCCTGCTCGGTGGCGCCCGGCGGATCGTCGACGAACCGGAGCTGCACATCCCGCCAGCGGTCCCGGAAGCCCTGCACCGCCTCCTGGTCGAGGAGCGCGACGATCGGCTCGGCCGGCTCGGCACCGGGCGGCAGCCCACCGTCCGCCGTCCCGCCACCATCCGTCGTGGTGGTCGCGTCGTCGCTGGCGGTCGCGTCGTCCGTAGTGAACTCGTCGTCCGTTGTGGCCGGCTCGTTCCGGTCGCCGGCCGGCGTCGGCGAGCGGGTCTCCCCGGCCAGCGCGTCGGTGTCGCCCGTGCTGGCCGCGTCCCCGTTCACCGGATGCGCCACCCCGACCGCCGAGCCCTCCGGCAAGGTCCGGCCGGATGGGTCCACCGGCCGATCCGGCTCGTCGCCGTCGGCCGGTACGCCGGCCCGGGTGGCATCGCCGACCCCGTCGATCCGGTCGTCGGCCGGGCCGTCCCCGGAGCGGATCGTGTCTTCGCTGCGCGGGTCGCGGTGACTGCCGGCCAGTGCCGAGGCGGCCACCGCGCCGCCGACGGTGCTGGCACCGAAGGCGGTGGGTAGCGGCGCCGGCTCGTGGAACTCCGGTGTGTCGGAGCGCTGGCGGGCATCGCTCCGGGCCTCGTCGGCGCCGTCCGCTTCGGCGGTGGCGTAGACCGTGCCGGTGTTTCCGGCGGCCTCGCCGGTCGGCCCGTCGCTGCCGGCCCGGCCGGCGTCGGCCAGGTCACCCCGGTCACCGGTGCTTTCGGTGACGCCGTCGAGGTCACCTCGGTCGCCAGCGCTCCCGGTGGCGCCGTCGAGGTCTCCGGTGCGGTCCGTCGACGAGCGCTCGGCGAAGCGGTCGTCGTCCAGTGCCCCGTCCTCGGAGCGGGTCACGTCGGCGTCGGAGCGGGTCACGTCGGCGTCGTCGTTGTCGATCTGCTGTTCCTGTTGACGCATGGCAGGGTGCCTCCTCACCGGCTCGGTACGTCCTGCGGGGTGTCCGGACGGGTCTCGTCCGAGGACTGGCGTACGGGGTCCTCACCGAGCAGGTCGGCGAAGAGCGCGCGGTAGTGCACGACGGCCTGGCGGAGCTGCTCGGTGCTGGCCTCGCCACGCTCGTTGCGCAGTTGGATGTCGTGCGCGTCCCGGTAGTGGGTCAGGGTGCGGGCGTGCTCGACGGAGAGGCGGGCGAGCTGGTCGTCGTACTCGCCGATCGGATAGCCGCGCTCGGCGATCAGCCGGGTGACCAGTTCGTCCGCCGCACCCACCGCCTCGGCGGGGGAGTCGACGAACCGGGCCTGGATCTCCTCCCAGTCGGCCGCGTACTGCCGGCGCGAGTCGGCGGAGAGCGGAGTGAGCGTCAGCTCGGCGTGCCGGCGTTCCCGCTCCCGGAGTTCGTGCTCGGCTGCGGACCGGCTCTGCCGCTCGGCGACCACCCGGTCGTACTCCGGGCCGAACCGGCTGCGCAGGGCGCGGCGGCGGCTTACCACCCAGATGGCCGGTACGGCTGCGGCGACGACGAGGACCACAAGGACGATGAGGACGACTTCTATGGGCGACATGGTTCCTCCTTCGTCTCCTGGTATTCCCGCTGCACCCTGATCGCCAATCCAGATCTGGCACACACATTCCTGCCCGCTGACGGGAACCGGCGCGGAGCGTAAGGAACCGGTCGTAGGGTGTCCGATTGGGAAAATCGGCCGGAACAACTGGTGCGGGGAGACGCGCCGCCCCGACGAGGTGAGGCGGTCAGCTACGTCCTCAGGCCGCCGCGGCCACCTCGGGACCGGCGCGGCGAGGTCGGCGGGGCCGGAGTGGGATGTACGACATAACTTGACTCATTCCAGAAAACGCGGTTGGCTGGTCTGGTGCCGGGCGGAGCCGCACCGGCCACGACCGGCCCATGACCGGCCAGTACGGCCGGTTCCGGCGACCGGCACCCGGCAGGCCCGGCCCGAGGCGGGCACTGCTCGGCGACGAACTCCACCCGGCCGCGGTGGATCACCCGGTGATCGGGTCGCAGGTCGTCGCCCTCCGTTGGACTGGGCGGAACATCCGCTTTCCGAGCGGGATCAGGATCACGTCCCGGCACTGCCCGACTGCCAGGAAGAGCATGGACAGGAGGAGACCGATGAGCGATCCCCAGGTGAAGAAGCCGACGCTCACGACCCGACAGGGTCACCCCGTACACAACAACCAGCAGCAGCGGACGGTGGGCTCGCGCGGCCCGGCCACGCTGGAGAACTACCACTTTCTGGAGAAGATCAGCCACTTCGACCGGGAACGCATCCCGGAGCGGGTGGTGCACGCGCGCGGCTTCGTCGCGCACGGCGAGTTCGAGGCGTACGGGACGATCGGCGACGAGCCGGCGTCGACGTACACCCGGGCCAAGCTATTCCAGAGCAGGGGGAAGAAGACCCCGGTCTCGATCCGGTTCTCCACAGTGATCGGTGGCCGGGACTCCTCCGAGGCGACCCGCGACCCGCGCGGCTTCGCGGTCAAGTTCCGCACCGACGACGGCAACTGGGACCTGGTCGGCAACAACCTGCCGGTCTTCTTCATCCGGGACGCGATCAAGTTTCCGGACGTGATCCACGCCCTGAAGCCGGACCCCGTCACCTTCCGGCAGGAGCCGAACCGGATCTTCGACTTCATGTCCAACGCCCCCGAGTCGATGCACATGCTGACCTGGCTGTTCAGCCCGCGCGGCATCCCGGCCAACTACCGGACCCAGGACGGCTTCGGGGTGAACACCTACCGGATGGTCAACGCGGCCGGCGAGGGCGTACTGGTCAAGTACCACTGGAAGTCGCAGCAGGGCATCGAGTCGCTGACCGAGGAGCAGGCCGCGGCCATCCAGGCGACCGAGCTGGGGCACGCGTCCAAGGACCTCTACGAGGCGATCGAGCGCGGCGAGTACCCGAGGTGGGAGCTGAACGTCCAGATCATGAGCGACGACGAGCACCCGGAGCTGGACTTCGACCCGCTCGACGACACCAAGACCTGGCCGGAGGACGTCTTCCCGCTGCGCCCGGTCGGGATGATGACCCTGAACCGCAACGTCAGCAACTTCCACAACGAGAACGAGCAGATCGCGTTCGGCACCGGTGTGCTGGTCGACGGGCTGGACTTCAGCGACGACAAGATGCTGGTCGGTCGGACCTTCTCCTACTCCGACACCCAGCGGTACCGGGTGGGTCCGAACTACCTCCAGTTGCCGGTCAACGCGCCCCGGCAGGACGTCCAGGTCAACACCAACCAGGATGGCGGGCAGATGGCGTACGGGGTGGACAACCGGGGCGGCAACCCGCACATCAACTACGAGCCGTCCTCCGCCGCGGGGCTGGCCGAGGCCGACGGGTCGTACCGGGAGTACCGGCCGCACGTCTCCGGGCAGGTGATGCGGGCTCCGATCGAGCGGGAGAACAACTACGCCCAGGCGGGCGAGCGGTTCCGCACCATGCCGGCGTGGGAGCGGGACGACCTGGTGAAAAACATGATCAATCAGCTCGGCCAGTGCGACAAGCACATCCAGGAGCAGATGGTCCGGCACCTGCACCAGTGCGACGAGGCGTACGGGCGACGGGTCGCCGAGGGGCTGGGGCTGGCGGCGGGCGCCTGATCCGGCGTCCCCCGGAAATGAGCCCGGTTCCCGGGCAGAACGAGCCCGGCTCCCGGCAGTCGGACGGGGCGTCCCTCGGCGTGAGCGCGCCGAGGGACGCCCCGTCCCGTTCTCCGGCGAGCCCACCGACCGCTTAGACTGCCGGCATGACGCACCGACATTGATTCCCCGCCGGAGGCCGGCCCGGACCGCGCTGCCGGGGCCCGCCCGGGACGTTCGTGACCCGATTCCGAGTCCGATTCGTCCCCGTGGGAAGGCCTCATGCCCGTCACCTCGTCGTCCGCGCCGGCAGCTCGTGCGCGGCGGTTGATCACCACCTTCTACCTGTACGCATTCCTGGACGACTTCGTCCTGCTCTACCCGGTGTACGCGCTGCTGTTCACCGACACCGGGCTTTCGGTCGCGCAGATCTCCTCGCTCTTCGTCATCTGGTCGCTGACCGGGATCGTCCTTGAGGTCCCGTCGGGGGTCTGGGCCGACGCCGTCTCCCGGCGTCTGCTGCTCGCCGGTGGCCCGCTGCTCGGCGCGGTCGGCTTCGGGCTCTGGGTCGCGGCACCCTCCTACTGGGTCTTCGCGCTCGGCTTCGTGCTCTGGGGCGCGCGGGGTGCCCTCCAGTCCGGCGCCTCCGAGGCCCTGCTCTACGACGAACTCGACCGGCTCGGTCTGGCCGACCGCTACGGCCGGGTGATCGGACGGGCCAGCACCGTGAGCCTGCTCGGCGCGCTGCTGGCGATCGCGGTCGCCAGTCCGGTCTTCGCGGTCGGCGGTTACCCCGCGGTCGGGGTCGCCAGCGTGCTGGCCAGCCTGCTCTGTGCGGCGGTGGGGCTGGCACTGCCGGAACACCGGGCACCGGCACCGCCCGCCGCCCCGTCCGCCGACCCCGTCCCGGAGGGAGGGGGCGTCGTCGCGTCGGGCGGTGGGACCCGAGTGCCGTCCGGGGATCTCGTCCAGCTCGCCCCGGCGCCGGTGGTCGAGGCGGGGGCATCCGGTCCGCTCGCGATCCTGCGCGGGGCGTTGGCCGAGGCCCGGCAGAGCCGGACGGTACGCCGGGCGCTGCTGATCCTGCCGGCGATGCTCGGCATCTGGGGCGGGCTGGAGGAGTACGTGCCGTTGCTGGCCGGTGAGGTCGCCCCGGCCGCCGACGTGCCGCTGCTGGTGTTGCTGGTCTGGGCCGGGGTGATGCTCGGCGGCCTGCTCACCCCGTTCGGGCAGCGGCTGCCGGCGCGGTGGTTCGCCGTGGTGGTGGGGGCGGCCTCGATCACCCTGGCCCTGGGTGCGCTGACCGGCCGGCCGGCGGGCTTCGTACTGGTGGCGGCGGCGTTCTGCGCCCTGCAGATGGCAAGCCTGGTGGCCGACGTACGCCTCCAGGAGAGCATCGCCGGACCGGCCAGGGCCACGGTGACGTCGTTGGCCGGACTCGGCACCGAACTGGTCACCATCGCGGTGTACGGCGGGTACGCCCTCGCCTCGACGGTTGCCGGGCACGGCGTGGTCTTCGGGCTGCTCGCCCTGCCCTACCTGGTGCTGGCGATCGGGTTGGGCCGGACCACGGCGGAGCGGGACCGGCGGCGGACGGCCCGCGGACGCCGGTGACGGCCGTCGCGGAGGGGGATGCCGGCAGAAACGGTCGGTGGGGTGGGCCGGTCGGCGCTCCGGCCCACCCCGGCGAGCAGGGTCGGAGCCATTTGAGAAAGATAGTTGTCAATTTAATTGTCGGATTGGATCAACTGGAAGCCTCTCGTCCGGTAGTGCACACGGCGCCGATTACGTATCCTGCCGAAGGCACGCGCGCCCGTGACCCTCGACTCTGTCCGGAGCCGCGGGCCGCCGGTGCGGGTGTCGCCCCTGACATATCCCCTTCCGGCGAGGTCTGATGGAAACCCAGAACTGGCCGATCCGCTCGAAGATCGTCGCGCTGGTCGCCGTGCCGATCGTCGCGTTGTCGGCGCTCTGGATCTTCGCGACCACGCTCACCGTCGGGCCCGCGTCGAAGCTACTCGCCGCCCAGACCCTGCTCGACGAGGTGGGGCGGCCCGGTGCGGTGCTCGTGGTGGAGTTGCAGCAGGAGCGCCGCCTCTCGGTGCGACACCTGGTCGACCCGAGCGTCCGC
The DNA here is from genome assembly GCF_040120695.1 of Plantactinospora sp. B6F1. Classification (NCBI taxonomy): domain Bacteria; kingdom Bacillati; phylum Actinomycetota; class Actinomycetes; order Micromonosporales; family Micromonosporaceae; genus Plantactinospora; species Plantactinospora sp. B6F1. The sequence goes on from NZ_JBEEAC010000004.1 coordinate 219,562, forward strand.
GCCGCCCTCGCCGACCAGCGGACCCGGACCGACCAGGCAATTGCCGAGTTCCGCCGCCGGACCACCGACGCAGACCTGCGGGACACCACCGGTGCGCTGATCGACGCCCGGATCGACCAGCTGCTCACCGCGATCGACGCACTGCGGTCCGGACGCGTCTTCATCGACCGGCGCACCGTCGACGCCAGCGGTGCGCTCGGCCTCTACAGCGGAATCATCGACGCCACGTTCCGGACGTTCTCCGCGCTGAACACGCTGCCGGACGACGCCCTCGCCCGGGAGGCCCGGAGCCTGACCGAACTCGGCCGGGCCCGCGAGGTCGGGGCCCAGGCCGACGCGCTGCTCGCCGGTGCGTTCAGCGCCGGGCGCTTCGGGGCGGGCGAGCACGCCCAGTTCGTTCAGATCGTCGGCACCCAGCGATTCCTCTACGCGTCGACCACAGCGGAGCTGCCGGACGCCGACCGGATGGCGTACCAGCAGCTCACCGAGGGGGACGCATACGTCCGGCTGCGCCGGATGGAGGACGACCTGATCAGCCGTGGCGGCGGCAGCACGCTGCCGGTCGACGCCCGGGCGTGGCAGAACAGCTACGAGGCGGTCCAGCGGGAACTGCGCGACTTCGAGCTGAGTGGCGCGGAATCGCTCACCGAGCGGAGCCGACCGGTGGCCGTCGGCATCCTGCTCCGGTTGGGTCTCGCCGGCCTGCTCGGCTTCGTCGCCGTACTCCTCTCGGCGGTCATCGCGCTGCGGATCGGCCGGTCCCTGGTGCGGCGGCTGACCAGCCTGCGCGCCGACGCACTGAACATGGCGGACGAACGGCTGCCGGATGTCGTCGGACGGCTGCGCAGGGGCGAGGAGGTGGACGTCGAGGCCGAGGCGCCGCCGCTCGACTACGGGCAGGACGAGATCGGCCAGCTCGGCCACGCGTTCAGCGAGGTGCAGCGTACCGCCATCGCGTCGGCGATCGACGAGGCCGCGCTGCGCCGCGGTCTGCGGGACGTCTTCCTCAACATCGCCCGGCGCAGCCAGACCCTGCTGCACCGCCAGCTCGCGCTGCTTGACCGGATGGAGCGGCGGGCGTCCCAGCCGGACGAGTTGGAGGACCTCTTCCGGCTCGACCACATGGCGACCCGGATGCGGCGGCACGCCGAGGACCTGGTCGTGCTCGCCGGATCCGCGCCGGGCCGGGGCTGGCGCAACCCGGTCTCCATGGTGGACGTGATCCGGGGGGCGATCTCCGAGGTCGAGGACTACGCCCGGGTCGACCTGGCCACCGTGGCGCCGGCCGCCACCGCCGGCCGGGCGGTCGGTGACGTCATCCACCTGCTCGCCGAGCTGATCGAGAACGCCACCTCGTTCTCCCCGCCGCACACCCGGGTGCAGGTCACCGGGCAGGTGGTCGCCAACGGGTACGCGATCGAGATCGAGGATCGCGGCCTGGGCATGACCGCCGAGGCGATCGAGCAGGCCAACCGCCGGCTCGCCGACCCACCGGACTTCGACCCGGCGAACAGCGCCCGGCTCGGGCTCTTCGTGGTCGCTCTGCTCGGCGCCAGGCACGGCGTACGGGTCCAGTTGCTGTCCTCTCCGTACGGCGGAGTGACGGCGGTCACGCTGATCCCCAGTGATCTCGTGGTACCCGACACCTCCACCTCGACGCGCGACCGCGGTGCCGGATCCGGCGCGAAGTCGGACGGTACGCCCCGGAGCACCGGTCCCGGCCCGATCGCCGGTGATGCGGACGGCTCGGATCCGACTCGACCGCCGGCCCGCTCCGACCGGCCCGGGCTAGACCTCACGAACGGTGACGAGCCGGCCGCGAAGCCCGGCTCGACCGCCGGGCTCGGTCCCCGGCGCAAGGCGGGCGCCGCCCTGGCCGCCCTGGTCAGCGCCAACGACCCGGATGCACCGCAGTCGCCGCCGGCTGCGGGGAGTCACCCGGATGCACCGCAGTCACCGCCGGCTGCGGGGAGTCGCCCGGGGACAGCGCAATCGTTCCCGACCAGGTCGGCTGGCACGCCTCCGGCGACCGTGCCCCGAGTCGGCGCCGCCGGCACGCCTCCGGCGACCGCCGCCCCGGCGGAAGCCGCCAGCCCGGTTACGCCCGCCAGCCGGCCGCGACCGGCAATGGACGACGACACCGTGGTCCTCCCGGCGGTTCCGGCCGGCGCCGGCCCGGTACCTCCGACTCCCGGCCCGGTCGACGCCGGTCCGGTACGCCCGACCGCCGGCCCGGTGGGCGCGGACGGCCTGCCCCGGCGGGTCCGGCAGACGAGTCTCGCCCCGCAACTGCGCGCCGGACCGGTGACCGGCCCGGACCGGTCCGCCGGCTCCGCTGCCGCTGCCGGCTCCGCTGCCGCGGGCCCTGTTGACGCGGCGGGCGCTACCGCCGACGTCGGGTCGGACGAGCCGCAGCCGCGTACCCCGGAGCAGGTCCGGGCGGTGATGGCCGCGTTGCAGTCCGGTACGGCGCGGGGGCGGCGGGACGCCGAGGAGCTGACGCCGCCCGGCGCCGCCGATGCCACCTCCCGGGTCGCCGATCCGGGTGTAACGAATTCTGAAGGGGACGGGTGAGTGGTGCACACGACGAAGCCGGGCGCGGATCTCGGTTGGCTGCTCGACGATCTCGTGGAGCGCGTACCCTCCGCGCAGCAGGCCGTGCTGCTCTCCGCGGACGGCCTGCTGATGGCCGCGTCGCGGGACCTGGGCCGGGAGGCAGCCGAACACATGGCGGCGATGGCGGCCGGCTTCCAGAGCCTGGCGAAGGGAGCCAGCCGGCACTTCCAGGCGGGACCGGTCCGGCAGACCGTGATCGAGATGGAGTCCGCCTTCCTCTTCGTCACCGCCGCCGGTCAGGGTGCCTGCCTCGCCGTACTGGCCAGTGCCGCGTCGGACATCGGCGTCATCGCGTACGAGATGGCGATGCTGGTGACCCGGGTGGGGCAGAACCTGTCCGCGTCGAACCGATCACCGCGGGCGCCGGCAGATGCGCAGTGAGGCACCGGGCCCGCACCACGACTGGTTGGACGACGACGCCGGGCCGGTGGTCCGGCCGTACACGGTGACCGGTGGCCGGGTCCAACCGTCGGCGGGCCGGTTCGACCTGGTCGCGTTCGTGGTCGCCGGGCCACCGGAGGAGGACCGCGACGGCGTTCCTCAGCTGCAGCCGGAACAGCGGGCGATCATCGCCCGGGCGCAGCGACCGATCACCGTCGCCGATCTCGCCGCCGACCTCAACCTACCGGTGGGGGTGATCCGGGTGCTCCTCGGCGACCTGCTCAGCAGCGGCCGGATCTCGATGTACGACCCGCCCACCTCACGCCAGTTCCCCGACGACGACATCCTCAAGGCGGTGGTCGATGGACTCCGAGCTCTCTGACCAGCCGACGGCGAAGCGGCGGGTTCCGCTCGCCCTGAAGATCCTGATCGCCGGTGGCTTCGGGGTCGGCAAGACGACCCTGGTGGGCGCGGTGAGCGAGATCCGTCCCTTGCAGACCGAGGAGGTGCTCACCGACGCCGGGGCCGGCACCGACGATCTGTCCGGGGTGGAGGGGAAGCAGACCACCACCGTCGCGATGGACTTCGGCCGGATCACGATCAACTCCGATCTCCAGGTCTATCTCTTCGGTACCCCGGGGCAGGACCGGTTCTGGTTCCTCTGGGACGAGCTGGCGTTCGGCGCGCTCGGTGCGGTGGTGCTCGCCGACACCCGTCGACTCGCCGACTGCTTCCCGTCGGTCGACTACTTCGAACGCCGGGGCATCCCGTTCGTGGTCGGGGTCAACTGCTTCGACGGTGCCAAGCGGTTCGGCGCCGAGGCGGTGCGCGGCGCGCTCGACCTGGATCCGGACGTGCCGGTCGTACTCTGCGACGCGCGCAGCCGGCAGTCCGGCAAGGTCGTGCTGGTTGCCCTGGTGGAGCACGTCGCCGCCCGCCGCGCCGAGCGAGTCTCGGCGAACTGACCCGGGTCCAGGCGACTGACCGCCGGCCGATCCGTCGACCGGCCGGGGATCAGCCGGCGACCAGCAGCACGTCCAACCGGCGGGGTCCGTGCACGCCCTCCACCCGGTCGAGTTCGATGTCGCTGGTCGCCGACGGCCCGGAGATCAGGGTGAGCGGCCGGGTCGGGTCGGCGAGCCGGGCGAGCGCCTCCGGCACCCCGTCGACCACCTGCGCGGCCCGGACCACGCAGAGATGGTGGTCGGGTACCAGGCTGAGCAGCCGGCGCCCCTGGTCCGGACCGCCGTCCAGCAGCAGCGTGCCGGTCTGTGCGATCGCCACCGCGCAGCCGGTGACCACCGCCACGCCCGGCGCGTCGAGGTCGGCCACCGTCAGCGGGTCCGGGTCGCCGTCCCGGCGGATCCGGCCGAGGTACGTCGAGAGCCACCGCGCCGGCGCCTGCCCGGGTACGACCACGGTCGACACCTCGCCCAGTAACTGGGCGAGCGCCTCTGGCAGTTCCCGCGCCCCGCAGCGGCGTACCGTGGCCCGGTAGTCCACCAGCCGGTCGACCAGCAGGTCGATCAGTTCCCCGCTCGCCGGTTCGGCCGGCCCCGTGCCGGGCGGCGGTGCGGTGCGGTAGTCCCGGGACACCGGCACCGGCCCGCTGGGCCGGGCGGCCCGGATCCGGGCCAGGATCTCCGCCCGGGCCGAACCCGGCACCGTCCCCCGGGCCGGGCTAGGCACGGTCATCACCGCTCCTTCCGCCGCTCGTCCGATCCCGCCCCGCCCACCAGTCCCGGAACGTCTCCTTCGCCGGCAGCGGGGCGTCCCGGCTCGCGGTCCAGGCCGAGAGCGGCCAGGGCAGTCGGCGTACCTGTCCGCGACTCCCGGTGACCAGGCGCAGCGGGGCGGCGCCGCGTCGGGCTGCCCGCAGCGCTGCCGCGTACCGACGGCGGTCCCGCATCGCCCAGGACAGCGCCCGCATCGCCGTGCGCTCCGCCGACGGCCGGCCCCGGAGCGCGTCCACGCCACGCTGGCGCAGGTGCACCAGTACCTCGGGGATGTCGATCCGGACCGGGCAGGCGTCGAAGCAGGCGCCGCAGAGCGTCGAGGCGTACGGCAGGGTGCGGTTCGCGCCCGAGTCCGGGCCGGTCATCTGCGGCGAGAGGATCGCGCCGATCGGGCCCGGGTAGACCGACCCGTACGCGTGCCCGCCGACCCGCTCGTAGACCGGGCAGACGTTCAGGCAGGCGGAGCAGCGGATGCAGCGCAGCGCCTGCCGGCCCACCGGGTCGGCCAGGGTTCGGGTGCGCCCGTTGTCGACCAGCACGATGTGCAGCGTGGCCGGACCGTCTCCCGGGGTGACTCCGGTCCAGAGCGAGGTGTACGGGTTCATCCGCTCGCCGGTAGAGGAGCGGGGCAGCAGTTGCAGGAAGACCTCCAGGTCGCGGAAGGTCGGCAGCAGCTTCTCCACCCCCACCACGGAGATCAGCGTCTCGGGCAGGGTCAGGCACATCCGGCCGTTGCCCTCGGACTCCACCACCGCCAGGGTTCCGGTCTCGGCGACCGCGAAGTTCGCGCCGGAGATCGCCACCCGGGCGCTGAGGAACTTCGCCCGCAGGTGCCGGCGGGCCGCGTCGGCGAGCGCGGGCGGGTCGTCGGTGAGCGCGTCGAGATCGACCCCGGGCATCCGGCTGGCGAAGATGTCCCGGATCTGCCGCCGGTTGTAGTGGATCGCCGGTACCAGGATGTGTGACGGGGTGTCGTCGGCGAGCTGCACGATGAGCTCGGCCAGGTCGGTCTCGACCGCCGCGATGCCGGCCTCGGCGAGCGCCTCGTTGAGCCCGATCTCCTGGGTGACCATCGACTTGACCTTGACTACCTCTGTGCTGCCGGTCCGCCGGACCAGTTCGGTGACGACGGCGCACGCCTCGGCCGAGTTCCGGGCCCAGTGCACGGTGGCCCCGGCGGCGGTGGCGGCGGCCTCGAACTGTTCCAGTAGCTCCGGCAGGCGGGCCAGGACGTCGTCCTTGATCGCCGCGCCGGAGCGGCGCAGCGCCTCCCAGTCCGGTACCTCGTCGACGACCCGGAGCCGCTTGTCCCGGATGGTGTGGGTGGCCCGGCGCAGGTTGGCCCGGAGTTGCCCGTCGGCCAGTTCACGCCGGGCCGCCGTCGGAAACGGCAGCGGCGCGACGATGTTCCCGGTACCCGCGCTCATGTGTGCTCCAGGATTTCGGCGTAGTGGATGGCGCGGGGTGTTTCCGGCTCCGTCCCGGTGCGCCGGGACAGGCCGCCACCGATGTGCGCCAGGCAGGAGTTGTCCGCCGCCGCCACGTACGCCGCCCCGGTGTCGCGTACCGCCGCGCACTTGTCGGCCAGCATCGCGGCGGAGACGTCGGCGTTCTTCACCGCGAACGTGCCGCCGAAGCCACAGCATTCCTCGGCGCCGGGCAGCGTCACCAGGTCCAGCCCGCGTACCGCGCGCAGCAGCCGGAGCGGACGGTCACCGAGCCGCAGCATCCGCAGGCCGTGACAGGTGGGGTGGTAGGTCACCCGGTGCGGGAAGGCGGCGCCGACGTCGGTCACCCCGAGCACGTCGACCAGCAGCTCGGAGAGTTCGTGCACCCGGGGCGCGAGGTCGGCGACCGCCGCCGCCAGGCCGGGGTCCGGGGCGGCGAGCCGGGGGTACGACTCCCGCACCATCGCCACGCACGAGCCGGAGGGGGCCACCACGGCGTCGTACCGGCCGAAGGTGTCGACGAAGCCGCGCACCAGCGGCAGTGCCTCGGCCCGGTATCCGCTGTTGGCGTGCATCTGCCCGCAGCAGGACTGCTCGACCGGAAACTCGACGGTGTGGCCGAGCCGCTCCAGTATGCGTACCACGGCCCGGCCGGTGCCCGGGTACACCAGGTCGTTGACGCAGGTCACGAAGAGGGCTATCCGCATCGGGTTCCTTCGAAGAACGGCAGGTGCCGGTCGGCGGCGGCGAGCAGGTGGTCGCGGATGGCGGCGCCGGCGGCGTCCGGGTCGCCGGCGCCGACCGCGTCGACGATCCGCAGGTGCTCCCGGGTGCTGGTCCCGTGGTGCGCGGCGGGGAAGTGCAGCCGGAACAGGTGCAGGTGGGCGCGGAGCCGGACCACGGCCGAGTGCAGCATCCGGTTGCCGGAGCGTTCGGCGAGCAGGTGGTGGAAGCGGGCGTCCTGGGCGGTGAAGGCGGCGATCGCGGCGAAGCCCTCGGTCCCGGGCGTCGGGTCGGGCAGCTCGGCCTCGCGGCGGAGCTCGGCGAGTTCTCCGGCGAGCCCGGCCGGCGCCTCCGCCGGGGCAACCGTCGACGCCTGGGCATACCCCTCGGCGGCCCCCTCGGTGGATCTGGCCCGGTGCGGGTCGCGGTGGCCGTCGCAGGTGGGTTGCCCGGCGAACCGTTGCGCCACCCGCCGGGCCGAGGCGGTCTCCAGGATCAGCCGCATCTCCACCAGTTCGTCGAACTCGGTCCGGGTGAGCAGTGGCGCGGCGGTGTAGCCGGCGAGCGGCCGTTTCCGGACCAGCCCGTCGGACTCCAGCCGGGCCAGGGCCTCGCGGACCGGGGTCGGCGACACCTCAAGCCGGCGGGCCAGCCCGTCGATGTTGATCCGCTCGCCCGGGGCCACGGCGTGGTCCATCACAAGGGCCCGCACCGACTCGTACACGTCGTCGGCGAGGGTGGTCCGGCGAGCCGGCCGGAGCAGTCCGTGCACAATCGAAGATCCTATAGGGTTCGCCTCCCGGCCGGAAGATTGCCCACCCGACCTCTGCGCGGGGAGCGTCGCGCCGACGTCGGCGAGGGGAACGTGCCGCCCGGCCGGACGTGGTTTGCCGGGACGGGGCGGGGCCGGCTCTGGTTGGATCGTGCCGGAGCGGCTCGGCCGAGGGCGGTCGGCCGGGAACGGGAGCTGATATGTCGGGCGGCGCGGAAATCGTCTACATCGGCTGTTACACGGCGCAGGGCGGGGGCAGGGGCACCGGCATCGTGGCCGCCCGCCGGGACGCCGGGACCGGCCGGCTCGACCTGCTCGGCGTGGTGGCGGGTACGCCGTCGCCGTCGTTCCTGGCCCGGCATCCCCGGCTGCCCGTGCTCTACGCGGTCAACGAGCTGCCGGAGGGTACGGTCAGCGCCTGGACGATCCACCCCGACGGCGCGCTGAGCCCGCTCGGGGTCCGGTCGACAGGTGGCGCCGAGCCGTGCCACCTCGCCGCCGACCCGGCCGGGGAGTTCCTCTTCGTGGCGAACTACGGCAGCGGCAGTGTCGCCGTACTCCCGTTGGACCCGACCGGGGCGCCGGGTGACCGGACCGACCTGGTCAGGCACGACGGACACGGTCCCGTGCCGGACCGGCAGGCCGGACCACACGCGCACATGGTCTCGCCGGACCCGGCCGGCACCGGGCTGCTCGCGGTCGACCTCGGCGTCGACTCGATCTACCGGTACGACCGGGACCCGGACGGCCGCCTGCGCACCATCGCCCGGGTCGCGACCCGTCCGGGCACCGGCCCCCGGCACCTGGCCCGGCACCCGGACGGCCGTCGCTGTTTCCTCGCCGGCGAGCTGGACGCCTCCGTCACCGCGTACGCCCTCGACGGCGCCGGCCGGCTGGTCGAGCGGGGTCGGGTCCAGGCCAGCCGGCGGCCGGGGCACGTCCAGCCCTCGGAGATCGCGGTCGGGCCGGACGGCCGGTTCCTCTACCTGGCGAACCGGGGTGTCGGCACGGTCACGGTCTTCGCGCTCGACGACGAGTCGCCCCGATACCTGGCGGAGGTCTCCGGGATCGGTGACTGGCCCCGGCACCTGGCGTTGCTCGGCGGGCATCTCTACGTCGCGCAGGAGCGGGCCGACGCGGTGGCGGTCTTCCGGGTCGATCCCGGTTCGGGGATCCCGGCGGGTCCGCCCGACCGGGTAGCGGTGCCGAGTCCGACGTGCGTGCTCGGCGATCCCTCCTTAATTCTTGGATAAATCTGCATAAGATCTTTTTGGCTGCCGCTGGACCGATGGCGCCCCGTTGGGCGGTATTGTTGACGTTCCGAGGCCGAGCGGTTACCTAAGGTGAATCTTCCTCGGAAAGTCTTTGCCGCCTCGGTAACATTCGGCCTTTCGCCCCTGGCACCACCTGGCAGAAGCCCTCAAGATGGTCACGTGCCTGGCCGCCATCGCATGCGTAGACCTATCCGAGGGGCGGGCGCCATCGCCAGCGCGATGGTGCTCGTCCTCGTCGTGGTTGGAGGGTGGTTCGGCTATCAGCGGTGGGCGGGCCCCGACTGCTCGGGTGAGCTGAAGCTGACCGTCGCCGCGGCGCCGGAGATCGCTCCGGCCGTCGAGCAGGCCGCGGCCGACCTGGTCGCCGCCGAAACCGCGGTCGACGGCCTCTGCCTCGCCGTCGAGGTCACCGCCAGTCAGTCCGTGGACGTCGCCGCCGCCGTCGCCGGGCAGCACGGTGTGTCGCTCTCCGGGGTCGGGCAGGCCAGCGGCAACACCGTACTGCCCAACGTCTGGCTGCCCGACTCCTCCACCTGGCTGCTGCGGCTGCGGCAGCAGGCTCCCGCGTTCGCACCGCAGAACAACACCTCGGTGGCCCGCAGCCCGGTGGTGGTGGCCATGCCGGAGCCGCTCGCCACCACGATCGGCTGGCCGGAGAAGAAGCTGGGCTGGAAGGACCTGCTCGGCAAGATCACCACCGGTACCCAGCTCAAGACCGGTCTCGTCGAGCCGAGCCGGGACGCGGCCGGGCTGGCCGGACTGGTCTCGCTGGCCACCGCCGCCCAGTCCGCCGGTGGGGCCCGGGCCGAGCAGACGACCACGGCCGCCCTGCGGGCCCTGGCCACCGGTGTCTCGGCGGTCCGCGAGGAGTTGATCGCCCGGTTCCCCAAGGCGCCCGACCAGACGTCCCTCGCCCGCGGGCTGGGTGCCGCGGCCCTCTCCGAAGAGGACGTCATCGAGTACAACGCGACGGAGCCGCCGGTGCCGCTCGCCGCCCTCTACCTGGAACCCGCACCGATCTCGCTCGACTACCCGTACGCGGTGATGCCCGGCATCGAGCCGGCCAGGACCGGGGCGGCGGAGAAGCTCTTCGCCGCCCTCGACTCCGGGGCCTTCCGCCGCCAGCTGGCCGGGCAGGGGCTCCGGGCCCCGGACGGCACCTGGGCGGACGGCTTCGTGCCGCCCCGGGGCGCGCCCAGTCCGGCGGGCACCCAGCCGACGCCGACCACCGAGGCAGCCAACCCCGGCGGCACCGCCGGCGGCGGGGACGGTGCGACGATCGAGCGGGTGCTCTCCAGTTGGGCCGTCGCCACCCAGTCCGGCCGGATGCTGGCGATCATCGACATCTCCGGCTCGATGTTCGCGCGGGTGCCGACCGCCAACAACGCGACCCGGATGCAGGTGACCCTGGAGGCGGCCAGGCGGGGCCTGGCGCTCTTCGACGACAACTGGGCACTCGGCCTGTGGGTCTTCTCCACGGAGCTGGACGGTTCCCGTGACTACCGCTCTCTGGTGCCGATCGGCCCGATGTCCGCCCAGCGGGAGCGGCTGGAGAGCCGACTCGCCGGCATCACCCCGAAGCGGGGCGGCGACACCGGGCTCTACGACACGATCCTGGCCGGCTACAAGGCCGTGCAGGACGACTGGCAGCCCGGCCGGGTGAACTCGGTGGTCATGCTCACCGACGGCAAGAACGAGGACGCCAACGGGATCAGCCAGTCGCAACTGCTCGCCGAGCTGAAGCGGCTCAACGACCCCGACCGGCCGATCCAGGTGATCATCATCGGCATCAGTGCCGAGGTCAGCAAGGCCGAACTGGACTCCATCCCCAAGGTGACCGGCGGGGCCGCCTTCGTCACCGAGGACCCGGCGAAGATCGGCGACATCTTCCTCCAGGCGATCGCCAGCCGGCCGACCGCTCCGCGCTGACCCGCCCCGGCCGCGCCGACCCGCGACCCCGCTCGGCCACGCCCGCCGTACCGGCCATCCGTGCCGGTACGGCGGGCGCCGTACTTTCCGGTCGCCGGTCGCCCGGTCGCCGCGGTACGTGAGCAGCCTGGTCGCGGCGACGCAAACAAGTGACGGTAATCCGTCGGAAACTCTCGGTGATGCCCCCGGTAGGTGAAGATGTCGAAGTGCCTCCGGGTCGCTCCGCCAAGGCAGCGGGCGGCTGATCGGGTGCCCCCTGGAGCGAGGGAGGGCCGGTGACGTCGGCGACTTTGCTGAGCCCCATCACGATGCCTCCGGAGCCGAGCTCGGGGGCATCCGCTTCGTCGTCCCGGGCGCGCCAGCGCGGCTACATCCGCGCACTGCTCCTGCTCGACACCGTCATCCTGGTGCTGGCGGTGATCGGCGGATACTTCGCGCGGTTCGGCGGGGACGAGGCGAGCGGCTCCGACATTCCGTACGTGATCGTCGGCCCGGCCCTGGTGGTCGCCTGGCTGGTCTCGCTGAAGGCACTGCGCTGCTACGACCACCGGGTGCTCGGCTACGGCGCCGACGAGTACCGCCGGATGACCTCGGCCAGCCTGCGGCTCGCCGGTGGGGTCGCGATCGCCGGCTACCTCGCCGACGTCGGAGTCTCCCGGGGATTCCTCGGCATCTCGTTCGCGGTCGGGACGGTCGGGCTGGTGGTCGCCCGGTTCGCCGCCCGGAAACGACTGCACCGGTCCCGGTCCCGGGGGGCCGGCTGGTCCCGCCGGGTGCTGGCGGTCGGCGACACCGCGCACGTACTGGAACTGGTGCACACACTGCGCCGCGAGCCGTACGCCGGCTACCAGGTGGTCGGCGCGTGCATCCCGGACGCGCTGCTCGCGCCGGTGCCGCAGCGCCTCGGCGACGTACCCGTGCTCGGCTCGTTCCGGACGATCGTCGACGCCGCCGGGGCGATCAACGCCGACACGGTCGCGGTGACCGCCTCCAACGAGCTGACCGCGACCCGGCTGCGCCGGCTCGGCTGGCAGTTGGAGGGCACCGGGATCGACCTGGTGCTCGCCCCGGCGCTGACCGACGTCGCCGGGCCGCGGATCCACACCCAGCCGGTCGCCGGACTGCCCCTCATCCACGTCGAGGCGCCCGAGTTCCGGGGCGCCCGGAAGATCGTCAAGGCGTTCGTTGACCGGGCCCTGGCCGCCACGGCGCTCGCGTTCGCACTGCCGCTGCTCGCCCTCATCGCGCTCGCCATCAAGCTGGACAGTCGGGGGCCGGTGATCTTCCGGCAGATCCGGGTCGGCCAGGGCGGCCGAAAGTTCGGGGTGTACAAGTTCCGGACCATGGTGGTGAACGCCGACGCCCTGCTGGCCGAGCTGGCCGCGAAGAACGAGACCGACGGCCTGATGTTCAAGATGCGGGTGGACCCCCGGGTCACCCGGGTCGGCCGGATACTCCGCAAGTGGTCCCTCGACGAGCTGCCGCAGCTCGCCAACGTGCTGTTCGGGCACATGAGCCTGGTCGGGCCGCGTCCGCCGCTGCCGTCCGAGGTGGCCCGCTACGACGGTGACGTCGCCCGCCGGCTGCTGGTGAAGCCGGGCATGACCGGCCTCTGGCAGATCAGCGGCCGATCCGACCTCAGCTGGGAGGACGGCATCCGACTCGACCTCTACTACGTGGAGAACTGGTCGCTCGCCGCCGACCTCACCATCCTGTGGAAGACCTTCGGCGCGGTGGTCCGGACCCGGGGGGCGTACTGACCCCGGGTCCGAGAAGCCTGCCGCCGGGCGGCGGCACGGGTCAGCTCCCGTACCAGTCCAGGCAGACCACCACGGCGTCGTCGACCGGGTCGCTGCCGACGAACGCCCGCAGGTCGCCGAGGAGCGACCGTACCGCCTCTAGTGGCGCCATCGACCTGGTCCGCCGGACGGACCGGTAGAGCGCGGTGTCGCCGTACCGGCCGGTGGGGGAACTCGCGTCGAGGACGCCGTCGCTGACCACGAAGAGCCGGTCCCGGGGCGACAGTTGGAAGTTCTGCGACTGGTAGATGGTGCCGTCGAACATGCCGAGCGGGAACTGGTCGTCCAGCGGCTGCTCGATCACCTCACCCGCCCGCAGTACGAGCAGCCGGGGTGAGCCGGCGTCCACCGCCGTCACCACCCCGCTGTGCAGGTCCAGCTCCAGCAGCAGCGCCGAGAGGTGCTGGATGCCCTGGTGGTAGGCGTAGATCGCCTGGTCGGCCAGGGCGGCCTGGTCGGCGAGATCGAGACCGGCCCGGCGGGCGTTGCGCAGCGCGTTGGTGCCCAGGCAGGTGAGCATCGCCGCACTCACCCCCTCACCCATGCCATTGACCGTGGAGAGCCAGAGCCGCTGGCCGTCGTCGGCCCAGTCGAAGCTGTCGCCGCGCACCGCGTACGCCGGTTCGAGCTGACCGGCGAGGCTGAACGAGGGACGGATCCGGCTCCGGCCGGGGAGCAGCTCCCACTGCATCTCGGCGGCCAGTGTGAGCCGGCGGGTCCGGGCGCCGACCGTGTACCTGTCGGTGCCCGGCCGCACCGTGACCAGTTCGTGTGCCAGCGCCGTCGCCGCCTGCGCCAGCTCGTCGCGCCGGTCCGGGTCCTCGGGCGCCGGGGTGAGCCGGAGTACCCCGAGTCGCTCGCCGCGCATCGAGACCGGGAGGTGGAGGGCGCCGTCCTGGAGTACCTCGGTCTGGTGGTCGAAGCAACGCCAGGCGGGGGTGCCGGCCCCGACGACCGGGTCGCCACCGTGCAGCGGCACCAGGACGGCCAGTCGGTAGTCGACCTGGAACAGCTCGGTCCCCACCGTCCCGTAAACCCTGGTCAGCTCCGCGCCGAGCCGCTCGACGACGAGATCCGCGGGTGCCTCGGCCAGGATCCGGCGCAGCTCGACCAACCGGCCGGTCATCCGTGGCCCGCCGCTCGGACGGGCGTACCGGGGTGGCGGTCCGGACGGGCGGTGTGGCCCCGCACCGGTGCGGCCGGCGGTGTGGCGGCGGTAGGGTCAGGATCACCATGGCTGAATCCGGCGGTCCTGGCGGACCGGATCCGACCCTCGCCACCGCGGTGGACACCGCCGCGGCGGCGCTGCTGTCGGTCTGGGACGCCGCCCGGGAGCAGACGAGCGGGCGGCTGTCCAGCTCCCAGCTGCGGGCCCTGATGGTGGTCGAGCAGTTCGACGGGATCAACCTGCGGGGCCTGGCCGGGATCCTCGGCATGCTGCTCTCCTCGGCGAGCCGGCTCTGCGACCGGCTCGTCGCGGCCGGGCTGCTCGAACGTGAACCGGGCCGGGCGGATCGTCGGGAGATCTCGCTGCATCTGACCACGGTCGGGCAGAAGCTGCTCGTCGAGATCCGCGCCGATCGTCGGGCACGGCTGGCCGAGACGCTCGCCGGGATGAGCCCCGCGGGCCGGCAGGCGCTGCTGCGTGGGCTGGTCGAGTTCGACCGGGCGTTCCGGGCCAACGTCGAGCCGACCGAACGGTCGGCCTGAGCCGGCCGTCGGCCGTTCGTCGCGGCGGTCCGGACGTCGGGCGGCGGTGTCCGCCGCCCGTCCGCCGGATCGTCGAGGTGTGCGCATCGGCGCTGGCACTCCTGTCGGCACAACGTCCATTGAACCTTTTTCAACCTCCCCCCTGCGGTCCGACGGACTGCAGGGCCGGACGCGGTGCATGAGCGCCGCGCGGTTCAGGTTGAAAGAGGCCCATTGGTTGATGATCGGAATAGTTGTTCAAGGGCAACAATAGCGATCGGTCGCGCGGCCTCGCTGTCGCGGTCTTCCCGGTTGTCGCCGACGACTCCATGATGCCCGCCGGGTGACGGTCCGTAGGTCGGACCGGCACCCGGCGGCTACCGGCCGGGCCGGCCGAGCCACCGGGCGGGGTGCTCCAGCACCGTGCGGACGACCGAGCCGGCGGCGCCCAGCGCGGCGGCGTCCCCACCGAGCAGTGCGGCCCGGACGGTCACCGGCGACCAGGCGGCGGTCAGCACCCGGCGGCGGATCTCGGCCTCCACCGTCGGGGCCAGCCAGCGGGCCAGTGGCGCGTAGACGCCGCCGAGCACCACCGTGTCCACGTCCAGCAGGTTGATCACCCCGGCGACGGCGACCCCGAGCGCGGTCGCGGCGTCGACCAGTGCCCGGTGCGCGTTCGGGTCGTCCCCGGCCGCCGCCTCGACCAGCCGGGCGACCGCCGCGCCCGGGGTCGGGACCGCCGGCCGGTCCCGGTCGGTCCCGGCGGTGGTCGGGCCGGTGTCGACGGCGGGTGGCACGGCCAGGCGGGCGGCGGCCAGGATGGCTTCCTGACCGGCGTACTGCTCCAGGCAGCCGCGGCCGCCGCACCGGCAGGGCCGGCCCTCCGGGTGTACGGGCACGTGGCCGAGCTCGCCGCTCCACCCGCGGGCACCCCGGAACAGGGCACCGTGCAGCACGATCCCGGCGCCGATGCCGACCTCGCCGGAGATGTAGATGAAGTTGCCCGAGTCGGGCGGGCCGGCGTGCAGTTCGCCGAGTGCGGCGAGGTTGGCCTCGTTGTCCACCCCCAACCCGCACCCGTCGAGCACCGGATGCCCGCCGAGCAGCGCCGGCACGTCCACGTCCCGCCAGCCGAGGTTCGGCGCGAGCCGGACCAGCCCGGTGGCGGTGACCAGGCCGGGCACCGCGAGCGCCGTACCGGCCAGTGCCAGGTCCTGCCGGTCCGCCTCGGCTCCGGCCTCGGTGATCAGGTCGCCGACCAGCGCCATCGCCTCGGCGGGGGGTACCGGCCGGAGGTCGACCCGGTGCACCGCGCGGTGCCGTACCGCCCCGGTGAGGTCGACCAGGACGGCGGCCAGGTAGTCGACGTTGATCTCCAGCCCGAGTCCGACCGGGCCGTGCCCGGCGAGCGTGAGCCCGACCGCGGGCCGGCCGGCGCCGGACCGGGGAGCCGGGGCGACCTCGGTGAGCAGCCGTCCGGTGATCAGGTCGTCGACCAGTGCGGAGACGGTGGCCCGGGTCAGGCCGGTGGCGGTGGCCAGGTCGGCCCGGGACGGCGGGCGTGCGGCGGTGGCGATCTGCCGCAGCACCAGGGCCAGGTTGTGCTCGCGCAGGCTCGCCTGGCGGACGGCGGTCACCGCCGAGCCGACCGGCACCGCCGCAGGTTGCGTCACGGTATTGACAATGCCACAGCGCAGCCAAATAATTCAACCGATAAACAAATCACCCCCGGGTTGCCGGGGCGTCAACCCGGGGTCAACCACCCGCGCCCCTCACCTCAACGTCGAGTCGGTTCCACTGGAGGTCAGTCATGGCACCCCAACCAACCCCCGCCGACAAGTTCTCCTTCGGCCTCTGGACGGTGGGCTGGCAGGCCCGGGATCCGTTCGGTGACGCCACCCGGGAGGCCCTGGACCCGGTCGAGGCGGTCAACCGGCTCGCCGAGCTGGGCGCGTACGGGATCACCTTCCACGACGACGACCTGGTCCCGTTCGGCTCCGACGACGCCGCCCGGGAGCAGCACATCGCCCGGTTCCGCAAGGCGCTGGAGGCGACCGGGGTCGTGGTGCCGATGGTCACCACCAACCTCTTCACCCACCCGGTCTTCAAGGACGGCGGCTTCACCAGCAACGACCGCGACGTACGCCGGTACGCGCTGCGCAAGGTGCTGCGCAACCTCGACCTCGCGGCCGAGCTGGGCGCGCAGACCTTCGTGATGTGGGGCGGCCGGGAAGGCGCGGAGTACGACGCCGCCAAGGACATCCGGGCGGCGCTCGACCGCTACCGCGAGGCGGTCAACCTGCTCGCCCAGTACGTCATCGACCGGGGCTACGGGCTGAAGTTCGCGATCGAGCCGAAGCCGAACGAGCCGCGCGGCGACATCCTGCTGCCGACGGTCGGGCACGCGCTCGCCTTCATCAACGAGCTGGAGCACCCGGAACTGGTCGGGTTGAACCCCGAGGTCGGGCACGAACAGATGGCCGGGCTCAACTTCATGCACGGGATCGCGCAGGCACTCTGGGCCGGCAAGCTCTTCCACATCGACCTGAACGGGCAGCGGGGGATCAAGTACGACCAGGACCTGGTCTTCGGCCACGGCGACCTGCTTAACGCGTTCGCCCTGGTGGACCTGCTGGAGAACGGCGGGCCGGAGGGCGGGCCCGCCTACACCGGTCCCCGGCACTTCGACTACAAGCCGTCCCGGACCGAGGACTACACCGGGGTGTGGGCGTCGGCGGCGGCGAACATGCGGACGTACCTGCTGCTCAAGGAGCGGGCGGCGGCGTTCCGGGCCGACCCGGAGGTGCAGGAGGCGCTGGCCGCCAGCAAGGTGGGTGAGCTGTCGACGCCGACGTTGAACCCGGGGGAGACCTACTCGGACCTGCTGGCGGACCGGAGTGCGTTCGAGGACCTCGACGTGGACGCGGTCGCGGCCCGCGGGTTCGGGTTCGTGCGGTTGAACCAGCTCGCGGTGGAGCACCTGCTCGGGGCTCGCTGAGCCTCCTGGCTCGCTGGCCTGGTCGGGGCGCGCGGCCAGAGCGCGCTCCGACCTCTCCGAGCCGTCCTGTGACAACCGTCGGTGAAGCCCAGAAGGAGGGCGTGAGATGGCGCTCGTTGCCGGGGTCGACTCGTCGACCCAGTCGTGCAAGGTGGTGATCCGGGACGTCGAGACCGGTGCCCTGGTCCGCAGTGGCCGGGCGGCGCATCCGGACGGGACCGAGGTCGATCCCCGGGCCTGGTGGGACGCGTTGCAGCAGGCGATCACCGAGGCGGGTGGGCTCGACGACGTGGCGGCGGTCGCCGTCGCCGGGCAGCAGCACGGGATGGTCTGCCTCGATGAGGCGGGTGAGGTCGTCCGGCCCGCGCTGCTCTGGAACGACACCCGGTCGGCGGGGGCGGCGAACGACCTGATCGAGGAGTCGGGTGGCGGCGAGGTCGGGCGGCGGACCTGGGCCGAGGCGGTCGGCAGCGTGCCGGTGGCGAGCTTCACCATCACCAAGCTGCGCTGGCTGGCCCGGCACGAGCCGGAGAACGCGGCGCGGGTGGCGGCGGTCTGCCTGCCGCACGACTGGCTGACCTGGCGGCTCGGTGGCGCGGCCGGGCTGGACGCGCTGCGTACCGACCGCGGGGACGCGAGCGGGACCGGATACTGGTCACCGGCGACCGGCGAGTACCGGCCGGACCTGCTGGAGCAGGCGTTCGGCCGGACCCTGGAGGTGCCGACCGTGCTCGGGCCGGCGGAGGTGGCCGGGCAGTTGGCCTGCGGTGCGGCCCTGGGGCCGGGGACCGGGGACAACGCGGCCGCCGCGCTGGGGGTCGGCGCGGTCGCCGGGGATGTGGTCGTCTCGATCGGTACCTCGGGGACGGTGTTCAGCGTCGCGGACACTCCAGCGGCGGACTCGTCGGGCACGGTGGCCGGGTTCGCGGACGCGACCGGGCGGTTCCTGCCGCTGGTCTGCACCCTCAACGCGGCCCGGGTGCTGGACGCGGCGGCGGCGATGCTGGGCGTCAGCCTGGACGAGCTGGCCAAGCTGGCGTTGGGCACACCGGCCGGCGCGGACGGGCTGGTGGCGGTCCCCTACCTGGAGGGCGAGCGGACGCCGAACCGGCCGCTGGCGACCGGGGCGGTGCACGGGCTGACCCTGCGGACGTCGACGCCGGGGCACCTGGCCCGGGCGGCCGTGGAGGGCATGCTCTGTGCGCTGGCGGACGGGCTGGACGCGCTGCTCGCCGAGGGGGCGAAGGCGAACCGGATCATCCTGGTGGGCGGCGGGGCCCGCTCCGAGGCGGTACGCCGGATCGCGCCGCAGGTCTTCGGGTGCCCGGTGCTGGTGCCCGAGCCGGGCGAGTACGTCGCGGACGGCGCGGCCCGGCAGGCCGCCTGGGTCGTCCAGGGCGGCGCCGAGCCACCCGCCTGGTCGGCCGGCGAGTCCCAGGAGTACGTCACCGCCGGCGTCCCGGCCATCCGTGAGCAGTACGCCCGGGCCCGTGACCTGATCCTGGACCGGCCGGCGGGTTAGCGACCACGTCCGTCCCCGATCCACGGTCCTATGGGCATCCACGATTGCCTATAGGACCGTGGATCGATGTTTGACACACTTCCTCTGGTCGGACTTCCGGCCCGACCAGGTGTGCGAGCGTGAGGGGACCGTGGATGGACGTGCCGACGACCGGCGAGGTGCGGGCGGATTCGGGGGAGCCGGCGGACCCCGCGGAGCCCGCGGACGAGCCCCGGGAGCCGCCGGGGCGGACGGACGACCCCCGGGAGCCGCCGGGGCGGACCGAGTCGGCTGGCGTCGCGGAGAAGCGGTCGTGGCATGCGGTCGCGGCGGTGCTGGAGTGGGGCCTGCTCTGGGCCGGAATGCTGCTGTTGGCGGTCTATCCCCGCCCGCCGATGATGGGCGACGGCCTGGCCCGCTACCAGGCCTTGCTCCAGTTGCTGGAGCAACGGCAGGTACCGGAGACGCCGTACTCGATGATCGGCCCGCTGTTCGCGGCTCCGCTGTGGGTCGTCGGCCGGTGGTACGACAACCCGCAGCCGATACTGGCGCAGTACAACGTGCTGCTCTTCGGGCTCGGGCTGGTCGCCCTGCACCTGCTGCTGCGCGACCGGACCGACCGCCGGTTGCTCCGCCGCTTCCTGCTGGTGCTGGTCGCCGGGAGCATGGCCGCCGTGCACGTGCAGGACTTCTACGGCGAGATGTTCACCGCGACGACCGTCGGGGTCGGGCTGCTCGCCGCCACACTGCCCGGGACGGGACGGTCGACCCGGCTCGTCGGCTGGCTCGCGGTGGTGCTCGGGGTCGCCAACACGCCCGCCTCGGTGGCGGCGCTCGGTCTCGTCGCCGGGCTGCTCTGCTTCCGGGAACGGCGCTGGCGCTACCTGCTGGTGCCGCTGGCGGCCGGGATGCTGATCGCCGGTGAGGCGTGGCTGCGCTTCGGCGACCCGCTGCACCGGGCGTACGCGGGCACCGGCGGCGGCCGGACCGTGATGCCGTACTCGGGGGAGACGGGTTTCTCCTATCCGCTGCTGCTCGGGGTGGTGGCGATCCTCTTCTCGTTCGGCAAAGGGCTGCTCTGGTTCACGCCCGGGCTGTTCCTGCCGGCCCGGCGGTGGTTGGCGGACCGGGCCGGTCGCGGCGTGGCCGGGGTCTGGCTGCTCTGGGTGGTCTTCGTGGCCGGCCTGGTACTGGTCTATGCCCCGTGGTGGGCCTGGTACGGCGGGCTGTACTGGGGGCCGAGGTTCTTCCTGATCGCCGTCCTGCCGGCCAGCCTGGCACTCGCGGTACGGCTGGGGGCGGCCCAGGCCGGCCCCTGGGCGAACCTGGCCACCCTCGCCGCAGTGCTGCTCTCGGTCTGGGGGGCCGCGAGCAGCCTGCTCTACGGGCAGCTCTGGCCCTGGACCTGCTACGACAACAACTACTACCTGGAAGCGCTCTGCCACTTCACCCCGGAGTTCAGTCCGCTGTGGTACCCCCTGGTGGTGGAACCGGCCCTGACCGGGTTGCAGCGGATCGCCCTCACCGGCTACGCCGTCGTGCTGCTCTGGCTGACCGCGCCGCTGGTCGGCCGGATCGTCCGGCAGGCGGGTACGGCGGTCCGGGGCGGTTGGTCGCGGTGGTCGCCGTGGGGTTGGCGCTGGTAGCCGCCGGCGAGATCCGCCGCCCCCGACAGCCCGGCCCACCCCTGCCGGCGCGGCCGGACACAGGGAACAGACACGGTGGGTAGTCGGATCGCCGCGAGGTGTGTAACTTCCTTACGGGCGGGTGGAACTGTCCGAGGAGGCCACTGATGGAGGAAGCCGAACGCGTCCGGCGGGCGGCGGTGTGCCGGGACGCATTCGAGTTGTTGCTGACCGGCGAGCCGGAGTCGGCCGCCGCACAGCTCAAGGGGCTCACCGAGGCGGCACCCGGCGCCCCGTACCGGACCGAGGCGGCGTTCCTCCTCGCGCTGGCGAAGGCGGTGCCGTACACGCACCGGCAACTGGCCGGTGGCGTGGACGCGCTGCGGATCGCCGCCGAGGCCGAGCATCCGGTCTACACCCCTGCGGCGAAACTGTTGCTCGCCGGGCACGCCACCCGGGTCGAGGACCACGAGCTGGCGAACCGGCTCTGGAACCAGCTCGCCGGGCCGTACCGGCTCGGGTACAGCGGGGTGGCGTGGTTCCACATCGCACTCGACCACGAGCGGGCCGGCGAGCTCGACCGGGCCCGCGACGCCATGGCCAAGGCGCGGGCCACCAGCGATCCGCAGTACGCCCCGAAGGCGATGAGCTGGATGATCACCTACTACAACGACCGGGGCCGGCACGACCGGGTACAGGCGCTGGCCGAGATCGCGTTCGACTTCCCGGACGATCCACTGGGGCTGGACCGGTACATGCAGCGGAACCACCAGGCGGTGCTCGGCCGGCAGAAGCTGCTCGACCTGGCCAAGCCGGCCGGGGTACTGGCCGGTGCCCAGATGCTCGCCCAGGCCAACGGGATCGAACACGATCCGCTGCCGGTGGCGCTCGCCGGCGATCTCCAGTGTCAGCCCACCCCGATGGCCGGGGTCGACCTGCCGTGGTTCGAGCCGTACCTGCGGCACCAGCCCGGCACCGAGGCGCTCTACACCGCGGCGCACCAGGCGCTCGCGTACGCCGACTACGTCTGCACCCAGGCCGCCATCCAGTACCTCGAACGGAACAACGGGCCGGCGAACGCTTTCCGCAACATGGTGCAGTACCCCACCCGGTTCCCCTGGGGACAGGTGATGCACGAGAGCATCCGGCAGCGCCTGCTCAACGTGCTGCACGCGCCCGACCACTTCATCCCGACCGACTGGGCGACGGTGCACGACCAGGACTGACCGCCCCGACTCGGATCCCTGCGTGTGCTCCTACTGCCCCCAACGGGGCAGTAGGAGCACACGATCGGCGGGTGCCGACACCGCACCTCGCCGAGGGTGCGTCCCTGACAGGTCCCGAGTTCCGCCGGGCGGTCCGGGCTGCCACGATTGACGCCAGGATCGCCCGGGAAGCAATGGCCGGGCAGCACGTCCCCACGGACACCTACGCCTGCCGAGAATGCGAACACGACTGGCCCTGCGCCCCGGCCCGCCTAGCACTGCTGATCGGCTTCGACGGCGATCGGGTAGGCCTGATGATGTACCTCGCCGCACACCTCGCCCGCGCCCTGGAATCGCTGCCCGACCGACATCCCGCGCTGATCGTCGCGCAGATCATCTACTGGGTGCCCCGGCGCCGTTGGCGCCGGTTCCGCATTCCCCGAAACGTCGGCACCGGCCTCCGCTTCCCGCGCATCACCCGGGACCGGCACCGACACGGAAGCACCCCGGGGCCACCGTCCCTCCCTATGGAGTGGCCCAGGGGTGCGACCCGGGTAGGGTGCCGGAGTTGGTCGCCACCGGAGCCG
Organism: Plantactinospora sp. B6F1; assembly: GCF_040120695.1. NCBI lineage: Bacteria > Bacillati > Actinomycetota > Actinomycetes > Micromonosporales > Micromonosporaceae > Plantactinospora > Plantactinospora sp. B6F1. The sequence continues at coordinate 241,845 of NZ_JBEEAC010000004.1, forward strand.
CCGGGGCTCGACCGGCAGCGGCAGCTTCGCCCGGAACAGTCGTGGCGTTTCGGCAGGCCAGCCCGGTACGACGATTCGCCGGTCCCGCGAATGGGTAGCAGCACCCCGACAGCCAACATCCCCCACGAGGAGGCGTGTCATGGGTATCGGCACCAGCATCTTCCTGATCGCGCTCGGCGCGATCCTCACCTTCGCGCTGAATATCAGCGTCGGCGGCCTGGACCTGGACGTGGTCGGCTGGATCCTGATGGCGGCCGGCGTGCTGGGTCTGATCATGACCACGGTGATCTGGAACAACCGGCGCCGCTCGGTCGTGACCACCACCGAGCCGACCGAGTATCGCCAGGTCAACACCACCGAGCCGACCGAGTATCGCCGGGTCGAGGAGCGGCGCGACGTGCTGCCGCCCCGGTGACGACGGCCCGGCGCTGTCGCCGAGGACGGTGGTGGTGGCGCCCGGGTCCGCCGCGATCTGCCGGACCGCGACGTCGGCGCGGGGTCGTCACGGCGACGGAACGGCAACGGGCCGGCTGGGGCGCGGGATCGGTGGCTGGGGCGCACCCCACACCCCAGCCGGCTACTCGAATAGCGTCGCCGGCCCGGTACGCGTCACAGCGCCCGGGGCCGGTACGCGGCGCAGCCGCCCAGGGCCGGTACACGTCACAGCGTCGGGGAACAGCCTTCGTGGCCGGTCGACGGCGTCCGGCACGGCGACCTGAAGGGCCCTGCGCGCGGGTCACCGTCCGTCGACGGTCCCGGCGGCCTGCGCGTCGGTACGCGTTCTCGCGGTCGATGGCCGGCGGGCCACCGGCCGGGCACCCGGGCGCGCCAGATGCGTCGGAGCGCGCCAACTGCGGATGAGCAGCGCGAGCCGTTTCGGGCGATCCTGGTCACTCAGCACCCAGCAGGTGGCGCCCACCACCATCGCGGTGGCCGCGAGGAGCGCGAGCAGCCCCGGCCAGTCCAGCAACGACAGGGTGGTGACCAGCCCGCCGCCGGCCACGACCGCGCCCGCCCGGCGCGCTGGCACGGCTAGTCCGCCTCGGTGCGCGACTGTCGCAGCGCGCGCCGGAGCGCGAACATCGACAGCAGCAGGCGGGTGGCGTAACCGAGCTGGTGCAGTCCGGTCAGCCGGCTCAGTTCGGCCCGGAACTCCTCCTGGTAGCGAGGGCGTTCCCGGGCCGGCAGGGCCTGCACGACGAGGCCGATCAGCCGGACCGCGGTGACGCCGGTGCGGGCGGCGATCCGGCGGCGAATCCCGCCGGCCGCCGGCGGCGGAATCGGGACGGCCACGTTGGCCGCCATCGGCCGCGCGACCTTGAGGGCCGCGTTGCCGAGCCGCCATCCCCGCAGGTAGGTGCTGGTGTTCCGGGCGATCGCCGAGGCTTCCCGGACGGCCGGCACGAGGGGCCGGTCCGCCCACGGCGCGTAGGGGCCGGGGTCGAGGCCCGGCACCCGGCGCGGCAGCGGCCAGTCCGAACTCACACGCCGGGCCGGCGGCCCCGGGTCGCGCCCGCCGGCCGCGCGCAGGCCGGCCAGGACCCGCAGCACCACCTCGTCGGCGGGGTCGGCGTGGCGCGGGGCGTTACCGACCGTGACCTCGTGCGCCTCCGCGGGCTGCCCGGGCCCGGTCACGGCTGCCCTCCGGCGAGCCCCGGCCGGAGCGCACCGAACTTGGCGACGCGCGCGTCGGCCTGGGCCAGGGCCCGGCGGGCCGCAACGGCTCCGTCCGAGGTGAGCGAGTAGTAGCGGCGGCGTGGGCGACCGACCTCGTGCGGGTCCAGATCCTCCCAGCGGGATTGCAGCCAGCCGAGGCTCTCCAGCCGGGCCAGGATGGGATGGATGGTGCCGCTGGCGAGCCCGGCGGCGGCGCAGAGCTCCAGCCCGTAGAACTCGCGGGACGGGTACTCCAGCAGGGTGCGCAGCACCGCCTGGGTGGGCAGCGTCATCCGGGGAGCAGGCATGCTCGTACTCTACCAAGCCCTAGCTAGAGTTCAACCTACCCGTCGGCACCGCGATCCGGGTCGACCGGTCGGCCCGGCACCCCGCGCGACCGTCACCTCGGCGTTACCTGATCCTGGTTGAGTGCCGGACATGCCGATCGGTGACCAGCGAGCCGCCCGAGGTGGGGGCCCGGTCCACCGGTTCTACAGCGTGGCGGTCTTCGTCGTGCTCGCCTCGCTGGACAACGTGGCGATCGGGCTGGTGCCGCCGCTCTACGGCTCCATCGCCCCGGCGCTCGACGTCGGCGTCGGCGCGATCGGCGCGGTCACCGCGACGAGTTTCCTGGTCAGCGCGGTGGCCGCGGTCGGCTGGGCGTACGTCGGGGACCGGGCCAACCGCAAGCCGCTGCTCATGGTCGGCACGCTGATCTGGGCCGCCGGTACGGCCGGCAGCGCGGTCGCCCCCACCTACCTGGCGTTCTTCGGTGCGCAACTGCTGGCCGCGATCGGGCTCGGCGCGGTCGGTTCGGTCGGCTTCTCCGTGGTCACCGACCTGGTCAGCCCGCGCCGCCGGGGAGTGGTGCTCAGCTTCTGGGGACTGTCCCAGGGCATCGGTACCCTGGCCGGCACCCTGGTCGGCGGCGTGCTCGGCGCGCAGGACTGGCGTCGCCCGTTCCTGCTGCTCAGCGTCGCCGGCCTGGTGGCGACGGTGGCCTACCTGCTCACCTACGACATCCGGCGCGGCCAGAGCGAGCCGGAGCTGACCGGCGCGCTGGCGGTCGGCGGGGACTACGACTACCAGATCAGCCGGGCCGACCTGCCGGGCATCCTGCACCGCCGGACGAACCGGTGGCTGGTGTTGCAGGGCCTCACCGCGCAGGTGGCGTTCGGCTCGCTCGTCTGGCTGCCGGTGCTGTTCCGGGAGCGGGCCGAGGCACAGGGCTACTCGTCGGCGACCGCGACCGTCGTGGGCAGCATCTTCGCCGTACTGTTCCAGCTCGGCGGGGTGCTATCGATCGTCGGCGGACTGGTCGGCGACGCCGCGCAACGGCGTACTCCCCGGGGGAGGGCGCTGGTCGCGGCGATCGGTGTGCTGGCGGCGGTGCCGTTCTACGCGGTGCTCTTCTTCGTGCCGATCCGGATCGACGTGCCCGACGGCGCCGGCGCCGGCGCGGTGGCCGCGGCCGTGCTCGGCAGCGTCCTCACCGAGCCGACGGTCGGGTTCAGCCTGCTCACCGCCCTGCTCGCGCTCGGCCTCACCTCGGCCAACTCGCCGAACTGGTTCGCGCTGATCGCCGACGTCAACCCGCCGGAACACCGGGGTACGGTCTACAGCCTCGGCAACCTGGTCAACGGGGTGGGCCGGGCGGCCGGCAACGGCCTGATCGGGGTGGCCGCCTCGGCGCTGCGTGCGGCCTTCCCGCCACCGCTGAACTTCGCGGTCGGGCTCGCCGCCTTCCAACTCTTCTTCCTGCCCACCGGGCTCATGTACTGGCTCGCCTCGCGCAGCGCCCCCGGGGACATCCGCCGGGTGCACGAGCTGCTCACCGCCCGGGCCGAGGAGGTCGCTCCGGCCGGCCTGACGGTGGGGAAGGGCCCCCACACAACAGAAAGCGATAAGAAGGGGCCCTTCCATTGAACCTTTTTCAACCTCCCCTTGCGGTCCGTCGGAGCGCAAGGTCGGACGCGGTGTGTGAGCGCCGCGTGGTTCAGGTTGACAAAGGTTCGTTCACCGGAGCCAGACCGTGACGTCGGTCGGCACCCGCCCGTCGGCGTCGAGCGGACCGCTGGCGTGCACCAGCTCGGCACCCGCCGGCAACTCGACCGGGTCGGCCCCGAAGTTGGTCAACACCCGCAGCTCCCCGTTGCGGAAGTAGAGCACGTCGTCCGGGCTCGACAGCCAGTACACGGTGCCGGACCCGAGCCGCAGGTCCCGGCGCAGCCGCAGGCTGGTGCGGTACAGCTCGTACGTCGAGCCGACCACCCCGCGCTGCCGGTCCAGGGCGTACTCGGCCCAGAGCGGCGGCTGCGGCAACCAACTCGCGTCCCCCGGCCCGAAGCCGTACGACGGGGCGTCCGCCTGCCACGGGATCGGCACCCGGCAGCCGTCCCGGCCCCGCTCGGTGTGACCGCTCCGCTGGAAGGTCGGGTCCTGCCGGGCCTCGTCCGGCAGCGTGGTGTGCTCCGGCAGTCCGAGCTCCTCTCCCTGGTAGAGGTAGCCAGAGCCGGGCAGCGAGAGCATCAGCAGGGTGGCCGCCCGGGCCCGGCGCAGCCCGACGACGGCGTCCGGCTGCGGGTCGTCGACGCCGATGCCCCGGGGCCGGCGGGTGCCGACCGGCAGCCCGAGCCGGCTGGCGTGCCGCAGCACGTCGTGGTTGGAGAGCACCCAGGTGGTGGGGGCACCGACCGCCTCGCTCGCGGCGAGCGAGCGGGTGATCACCGCGTACTGGACCGGAGCGGTCCAGGCCGCCTCCAGGTACTCGAAGTTGAACGCCTGGTGCATCTCGTCCGGCCGGACGTACCGGGCCAGCCGCTCGGCCGACTGCACCCACGCCTCGGCGACCAGGATCCGCTCGCCCGGGTACCCGTCCAGCACCCGGCGCCACTCCCGGTAGATCTCGTGCACGCCGTCCTGGTCCCACATCGGCGGGCGCGGCCCCTCGGTGCCCTCACCGCTGGTCGGCTCCACCGGCGGATGCGCGTCGGCCAGCTCGAGCTGCTTGACCAGCCCGTTCGCCACGTCCACCCGGAATCCGTCCACCCCTCGGTCCAGCCAGTACCGCAGGATGTCGAGGAACTCGGCGCGCACCTCGGGGAGGTCCCAGTTGAGGTCCGGCTGGCCGGGGTCGAAGAGGTGCAGGTACCACTGCCCGGCGCTGCCGTCCGGCTCGGTGACCCGGGTCCAGGCCGGGCCGCCGAAGACGCTGCGCCAGTCGTTCGGTGGTTCGGTGCCGCCGGGGCCGAGACCGTCCCGGAAGACGTAGCGCTGCCGCTGCGGGCTGCCCGGCCCGGCGGCCAGCGCGGCGGTGAACCACGGGTGCGCCGAGGAGGTGTGGTTGGGCACGAGGTCGACGATGAACCTCAGGCCACGGGCGTGCGTTTCGGCGATCAGCCGGTCGAGGTCGGCCAGCGTGCCGAAGAGCGGGTCCACGCCACGGTAGTCGGCCACGTCGTATCCGGCGTCCGCCTGGGGGGACGGGTAGAACGGCGAGAGCCAGACCGCGTCCACGCCCAACTCGACCAGGTGGTCCAGCCGGGCGGTGATTCCGGGCAGGTCGCCGACGCCGTCGCCGTCGGAGTCGGCGAACGAGCGCGGATAGATCTGGTAGATGACCGCGTGCCGCCACCACGGTCCGACCTCGGTCGGCAGGTTGCCCGGGAGCGGCTCGACGGCGGCGGTGGAGGACATCGCCTCGGTGCTGTTCAGGGTGCTCTCCCATCGGTCGAGGTGTGGTGTCTGCCACGTATCGAAGTCACTTTTCCCCGGGCGGGCCGGTCGAATCGCGTACGACGAGCCGGGTGGGCAGGATCACCGGCTCGGGTTCCTCTCCGGTCCGGGACAGACCGGCCAGCGGACCCAGCAGCGTACCGGCGGCGAGCCGGCCCTGCTCGGTCGCGGGCTGGGCCACGGTGGTCAGGCCGAACGCGCCGGCCAGGGTGTGGTCGTCGACGCCGATCACGCTGACCTGCTGCGGCACCCGTACCCCGGCGGCCCGCAGCGTGTTCAGCACGGCCATCGCCATCTCGTCACAGCTCGCGAAGATCGCCGTCGGCAGCTCGCCCCGGGCGATCAGTTGCTCGGCGGCCGACCGGCCACCGTCGGCGTCCGCCGGAGCCGCGATGCCGAGCCGGGGGTCGGGGTCGATCCCGGCGGCACCGAGGGCCTCCCGGTAGCCGCGGTGCCGCTGTAGGTGGGCCGGGTGGACGAGTTCGTCGGGGTCCCCCCAGACGCAGGCGATCCGCCGGTGCCCGAGGCTCAGCAGGTGCTCGGTGGCGGCCCGGCCGGCCGCCTGGTCGTCGATCCGGATGCTCGGCCACCCTGGCACCGCCGCCCCGGAGCTGACCGTGACCCCGGGCAGCGCCAGGTTGGCGATCGTGACCAGGTCGGCGGTGGGCAACGGCGTCGCGACCAGCATCGCCGCGTCCACCCGGTTGGGCAGGTTGGACTTGTGCAGCAGGCGCGTCCGGGCCCGCTCCCGGCCGCCGATGGTGTAGAGCAGCAGGTCGTAGCCGGCGGTGTGCAGGACCTCGTCGGCGGCCTCCACCACGGCACCGACGAACCAGGGGGTGATCCGGGGGACGATCACGGCGACGGTGCCGGTCTTGCCGCCGGCCAGCCGGGATGCGCTGGGCGACACGGTGTAGTCGAGTTGCTCGGCGGCGAGCAGTACCCGGATCCGGGTCGCCTCGGAGACCGTCGGCAGTCCGCGCAGCGCCCGCGAGACGGTGGCGGTGGAGACCCCGGCCAGCCGGGCCACGTCGTCGATGGTGGTCACGGTGACATCCTGATCCGGCCGTGCCGCCGGCCACGGCTGCTCCGGCCCGGGACCCGGCCGCCGGGCGGTGCGCCGCCCGACGGCCGTCGGCCCGCGAGGGCGGTCAGCCCTTGACGCCGCCAGCGAGCAGGCCACGCACGAAGTAGCGCTGGAGAGACAGGAACACGATCAGGGGTACGACGATCGAGACGAACGCGCCGGAGGTGAGCCGCTGCCACTCGTTGGCCCGGGTACCGGCCAACTCGGCGAGGCGTACGGTCAGCGGTGCGGTCTCGCTGCCGCCACCGGCGAAGATCAGTGCGACCAGCAGGTCGTTCCAGACCCAGAGGAACTGGAAGATGCCGAACGCCGCCAGCGCCGGCAGGATCAGCGGCAGCACGATGGAACGGAAGATCTTCGGATGGGTGGCGCCGTCCACCCGGGCCGCCTCCATCAGGTCCTTCGGGAGCTGCGAGATGAAGTTGTGCAGCAGGAAGACGGCGATCGGCAGGGCGAAGCAGGTGTGTGCGAACCAGACCTGGAGGAACTTCTCCTCGTCGTCGAGGTTCCACGCCGGCATCAGCTCGACGCTGCCCAGGCTGACCCCCTCGGAGAAGAAGCTGAGCAGCGGGACCAGCGCCATCTGCAACGGCACGATCTGCAACGCGAAGATGCCGATGTAGATCCAGTCCCGTCCCTTGAAGTTGATCCAGGCCAGCGCGTACGCGGCCAGCGCGGCGAAGGCGAGCGGGAAGAGCACCGACGGGATCGTGATCACCAGCGAGTTGACGAAGTAGCCGGCGAGCTGCCCGGAGATCGCCGACCGGCCGAAGAGCACCTGCTGGTAGTTCTCCAGGGTGAACTGCGGGTTGGTGAAGGCGGTCCACCAGCCGGTGCTCTTGATCTCGTCCTCGGGCCGGAACGACGAGACGAACAACCCGAAGGTGGGCACCGTCCAGAGCACCGCGATCAGGATCGAGGCGGCGGTGGCGTACGGGCTGTTGAGCCGGCGGCGGATCCGGCCGACCCGGGTGGCCGGCGGTGCCGCCGCGGACTGCGTATCGGCCAGCGCGGGAGGAGTGGTGGTGGTCATCTCAAACCTCCCGCTGCTTGCGCAGGTTGCGGATCTGGTAGATCACGATCGGGATCACCAGGACGAAGAGGACGACGGCCAGCGCCGACCCCTGGCCGGTCTGACCGAACCGGAACGCCTGGTTGTACATCTCGTTGGCGATCACGCCGGTGTCGAAGTTGCCGTTGGTGGTGGTGCGGACGATGTCGAAGACCTTGAGCGTGGCGATCGAGACCGTGACCACCACGACGATCAGGGCCGACCGGATGCTCGGCAGGGTGATCTGCCAGAACATCTGCCAGGGGTTCACCCCGTCCAGCCGGGCCGCCTCGACGACGTCGTTCGGGATCGCCTTGATCGCGGCCGAGAGCACCACCATCGCGAAGCCGGCCTGGATCCAGATCATGATCACGATCAGCAGCAGGGTGTTCAGCGGTGGGTCGTTGAGCCACTGCCGGGGCTCGCCGCCGAACATCACCCAGACCTGGTTGAGCAGGCCGATCTGGTCGTACTCGGCGGAGCGGTAGGCGTAGACGAACTTCCAGATGATGCTCGCGCCGACGAACGAGATCGCCATCGGCATGAAGATCAGTGCCTTGGCCACCGCCTCGAACCGGGCCCGGTCGACCAGGACGGCGTAGACCAGCCCGACGGTGGTGGCCACCAGCGGGACCAGGACCACCCAGATCAGGGTGTTGGTGAGGATGCCGAAGATCTCGTCCTGGGCGAACATCCAACGGTAGTTGGCCAGCCCGACCCAGTTGTCGCTGCGGCCGTCCATGAAGGACAGCACGGTGGTGCGGATGGCCGGTACGACCAGGCCGATCGCGAGCAGTGCCAGGGTGGGCAGCAGGAAGAAGAGCGCGAGCCCGCCCTCCGGGCGGTTCACCACCGAGCGGCGGCGCGGTCGGGGACCGCCGGCGGTCGCCGGGCCCTGCGCCGAGGCCGCGACCAGCGCCGCCTCGCGGCGCCGGGCGAACCAGTTGGGTACGACGTCGAGCAGCACGAGCAGTCCGCCGACCACGACCGCGAAGGCGATCAGGCCGTAGAGCAGCATGAGCAGCTTTGGTGCCTCGTCGGCGAAATCCATCAGCGCCTCCAACGCCACGACGGTCGGATAGCCGACGGTCCGGCTCGCAACGCAGCGAGCCGGACCGTCGGGTTGTCACTTCGGCCAGGAGCCTTCGACGTAGTCGAGGGTGCTCTTGGTGTCCTTGCCGTTGACCCAGTCGATCATGCCCTTCCAGAGGGTGCCGGCACCGACCGCGGCGGGCATCAGGTCGGAGCCGTCGAACCGGAAGACCGCGCCCTTGTCGAGCAGGACCTCCATCGACAGCTTGTCGACCGCCTGCTCGACCTTGCTCACGTCGAGCTTGTTGTTCGGCGAGATCCAGTTGCCGAGCCCGGCCCGCGAGTTGGCGTACTCGCCGGTCATCAGGTACTGCCGGACGGCCTGTACCGCCGGGCCGTCGGTGAAGGCCACGGTGAACTCGCCACCACCGAGTACCGGCTTGCCCTTGGCCGGGTCGACCGCCGGGAAGTAGAAGGCGTAGATGTCGCCGTCCGGGCCGATCTTGGTGCCCTCGGGCAGGTAGTTGGCGTAGAAGTTCGCCTGCCGGTGCATCGAGCACTGGCCCTGGAGGATCGGCAGGCCGCCCTCCTGGAACGGGGTGGTGGTGAGGCTCTTCACGTCACCGTAGCCGCCGTTGACGTACTTGGGGTTCTTGAGGACCTGGCCGGCCTGCTCGACCGCCTGCACCACCCGCGGGTCGTTGAACGGGATGGCGTGGGTGGTCCACTGGTCGTAGACCTCCGGCGGCTGCGTACGCAGCATCAGGTCCTCGATCCAGTCGGTCGCCGGCCATCCGGTGGCGTCGCCCGACTCCAGCCCGACGCACCACGGCTTCTGGTCCGTCGCCGCGATCTTGTCGCTGAGCTCCATCAGCTGCTGCCAGGTGGTCGGCACCTGGTAGCCCTTCTCGGCGAACGCCTTGGGCGAGTACCAGACGAAGGACTTCACGTTCGCGCCGAGCGGCGTGCCGTAGAGCTGCCCGCCGACGGTGGCGTACTTGAGCCAGTCGGCTGGGTAGTTCGCCTCGGCCAGGCTCTTCTGCTCCGCCGTCATCGGCTTGAGCTTGTTCGCCTCGGCGAACCGGGCGAGCAGCCCGGGCTGCGGGATGAAGGCCAGGTCGGGCGGGTTGCCGCCGTCCACCTGGACCTGGAGCTGGGCCTCGAACTCGCCGCTGCCGTCGTACTTGATCTCGATGCCGGTGCAGTCCTCGAACTGCTTCCACGACTGCCGCAGCAGGTCGGCCTCGGTGTCCCGGATCGACGCGTAGATGGAAACGCTCTCGCCGTCGTGCCCCTGGTAGGCCGAGTACGGCGCGCACTCGGCGGAGTCGGGGTCGAGCCCGCTGTCACTGTCGCCGGAACAGGCGGTGGCGCCAAGTGCCAAGGCCAACACACTGGCGATCGCGAAGGCCTGGCGTGGTCTGGACTGGACCGCCATGCCGTCCTCCTTTCGTGCCGGCGTGCCGGTTGCCTGTGTGGGCAACCGGGCCGGCCTGTGGGCGTCACCACATGTAAGCGCTTGCAGCCATGATCGTCCAGCCCCGTGCAGCCACGAGGCCGTAACGATTCGGAAACCCGGTACCGGCCCGCCGGGCGGCGAGGGCCGGTTACTCGGCCGCCGGCACCGCCGGGACGGCCCCGGGCTCGTCGAGGATCGCGGCGAAGCGCTGCTCGGCGAGGTCGAGCTGGCCGAGGATGTGCGCCCGCGCCTCGGCGCCCAGCGGGGTGTCCGGCCGGGTGATCAGGTCACGGAAGAGCGGCACCAGGGGGCGGTACTTCCGCGCCGAGCGGTGCACCTTCTCGCCCGTGGTGTGGATGATCCCCACGCCGTTGTCGGTGAAGTCGGACACCTTGATCACCCGGGCCCACGGTTCCCGGTCCAGGCTCCTCGCCAGGTGCGCGTGGTACTGCTCGTCCCGGTCGCGGGCCGGGTCGTACTCCGGATTGGTGACCGCCGCGACCAGCCGGGCGATCCGGGGGTTGAACCGCCGGGCCACCTCCGCCAGGGCCGCCCGGGTGGCCGCCGGCCCGGCCGTGCCGGCGGGCAGGCCGGCGAGTTCCGCCGGATGGTCCTCCACCGCGTCGTGCAGCAGCGCCGCCACGATCACGTCGACGTCGGTCACGGAGTAGTAGCAGATGATCCGGATGGCCACCCGGAGCAGGTGATTGAGGTATGGCTCGCGTACCCGGCGGTCGTCCCGGTGCAGCGTGCCGGCGAGGTCCAGCGCCGCCGCCAGCCGGGCCCGCTCGGCCGGGGCGAAGTGCTCCGCCTCCAGCCGGAACCGGTCCCGCAGGCCGGCCTCGCCGTAGACCTCGGTCACGGCGTGCAGCGGCATGCTTCTCAGGTACGTCGGCGAGGCCATGTCGTCCAGGTATACCGGATCGGCCCGGCCGGTACGCCCGTCCGGCGCCGGGTTCCACTCTTCCGCTGGCTGAAGTTTTCTGCCACGCTCAATCCATAGATAGAAAACTTTCACCACCATGGACAGCGCCTCAACGGCTCCGACGTCCAGGTGCGGTTCAACGGCGCGTTGGCGCTCTACTGGGGCACCCGCACCTACACCAGCGACAACGGCTGCTCCGGCGGCGCTGGCTCCGGCACGGTGAACACCGCGGGCAGCCCGCTGACCGTCCGCTCCGGCCCGGGCACCGGCTACTCCGCGGTCGGCACGGTCGCCGACGGCGCCCGGGTCACCATCCAGTGCCAGACCACGGGTACGACGGTGACCGGCACCTACGGCACCAGCAACATCTGGGACCGGATCGGGGCCGGCCGATTCGTCTCCGACGCGTACGTCCTGACCGGCTACGACGGCTTCATCCCGGGCGTACCGCGCTGCTGAATGCCGGGCGTACCACCACGCTGCCGGGCATCGGCCGTCGGTAGCCCGGACAGACAGTTGGCCGGGGCACCGTGCCCGGGGCATCCACGGGGAGGATGAACGCCCCGGGCATGGTGGCCCCGGCTTGCCTGTTGGGGTTCTCACTTGCCTGTTGGGAATTCTTAGTAGGGACAGGGATTTTTCAGCGACCCGAAGCCGGCGCTGCGCCAACGTCGGCCACGCGTCAATTGAAGAGGCTGACGCCGCCAGGACCGACCAGCAGTCCGACGACGATGAGCACGATGCCCCAGAGGAGCTGCCGCCGGAACAGTGCCAGCACACCGGCGACCACCAGTACAACCGCGAGGATCCAGAGCAGTAGTTCCATGACTCAGGAACTACCCCCGGCAGTGAGCGCGGAAACCTTGCCCGCGGTGGCCCCGGCGTACGGCGGGTGCAGGTGGAACACACTGTACGCCTGCTTGATCACCGGGTGCGCGACGTTACGGACCCGCACCCCGCTCGGGGTGGTGCCCCGCTCGCTGCCGGCGTGCGCGTGCCCGTGCAGGGCCAGTTCGGTCGGCGCCGAGTCGATGGCCTGACCGAGCAGGTACGAGCCGAGGAACGGATAGATCTCCAGCGGCTCCCCGGCCAGCGTGTCGGGTACCGGCGCGTAGTGGGTCAGCGCCACCCGCACGTCGCAGTCCATCTCGCGCAACGCCTCGCCGAGCTGCTCGGCGATGTCGCTGGTGGTCCGGACGAAGGACTTCATCTCGGGTTCGCCGAACTCGCTTGCGCACCGGCCGGCGAAGCCGCCGCCGAAGCCCTTCGCACCGGCGATCCCGAGTCGTACCCCGGAGCACTCCAGCACCACGTTGGTGCCCTCCAGCACCAGGATGCCGGCGTCCTCCAGTACCCGGATCACCGCCGGCACCTCGTCGCAGTGGTGGTCGTGGTTGCCGAGCACCGCGACCACCGGTACGCCGAGGTTGCCGAACTCGGTCGCCACGCAGCGGGCCTCGGACTCGGTGCCGTGCCTGGTCAGGTCACCGGCCAGCAGCAGGACGTCGGCGCGCTCGGGCAACTGCTCCAGGGCCGGCCGGAACCGGCCGACCACGTCCTGGTCCAGGTGCACGTCGCCGACTGCCGCGATCCGGATCACCATGTCGTCGCCTCCCTCACCGGAGTTCCTCCACCTCGGTCGGTGCCTGGACACGGATCAGTCCGATGTCGACCGTCACCGGTACCTCGGGAAAGTGCTCCAGCACCAGCCGGAGGATCTCCTCGCGTCGCTGCGCGCTCGCCACCTCGCCGCAGAGCACCACGGCGTGGCCCCGGCGGGTCACCGTGATGCCCTGCTCGGCGATCTCGCTCCGCTCGGTGAGCAGGCGCTGGATCGCCGCTTCCAGATAGTCGTCGGGCGGTTCGGCACCACCCGGGCCGTGCTGGTTCATGTCGCCACCTCGCTGCGCTCGTCCATACCGGTCATCACCCTCTCCGCCGCGCCCGAGGAGTAGCGCGGCTGCTCACCGGTCGGCGCGTAGGGCACCACGTCCAGCCGGTCCAGCAGCACCAGGAACGCCTCCGCGTACGGGGAGTGCACCGTCTCCTTGCGTACCCGCTCCCAGTCGATCTGTTCCCGGAGCGAGCGGGCCAGCGGCAGGCCGCGGGCGAAGTCGCAGTAGTGCTGCGAGAAGCTCAGCAGCTTGTGCACCATCAGGTGGGTCGCCGACAGCACCGGCATGTGGATGGCGTCGACCGGGCGTACCACGGTGTCCCGGAAGGTCTCGTCGGTGACCGGGGTCTCGATCGGCCGGTGGATCAGGTCGACCATCCGGTCGTTGTCCCAGACCTTGACCAGCCAGTCCTCCGGCGGGCGCTCGGCGGTGAAGCCGGCCTCGACGAGCGCCTCCAGGGCGCGTTCGACGTCCTGCTCCCGGATGAGGAAGTCGACGTCGTGGTCGCTGGAGTGGCCGCCGTGCGCGTACACCGCGAAGCTGCCGCCCAGCGCGAAGGGGATCTCGGACTGCTTGAGGACGGCGGCGACCCGCTTGAGGGTGGCAAGGAGGGTCTCGTCGCCGTTGTGATCCATCGGGTCTCCCAGGTCGGTGGCGAGCGGGCATCTGGTCAATGTGGTGGAGATTTACCGGTACCCGGCACTTCGTTCCTTCACACCTGGTCGGGATCCGGCGGTGCCGGCCCGGGGCCCGGAACCGGACGCACCGGCACGGAGCGCGGGTGCCGGCCACGCCCGGGACGCGCCGGCCGGAACGGCGCGTCCCGGGCGGGTCGGGGCAGCGGCGGGTGCGTTTGGCCGGCGTGGGGGGCTGCGCGCGCCGAGTACCGTTGCTGAGCGTGGCCCGAACTCTGTTCCAGCGGCGGCACGGGGGACGACTGCGGGCCGTGGCCCTGGTCGGAATCGACGGCTCGGGCAAGACCACCCAGGCACACCGGCTGGCGGACGCGTTGACCGCAGCCGGCATCCCGGCGACGTACTGGCAGAACGCCGGCGGACGGCGGTGGTTCGGCCGACTCGCCCGCACACTTGGCCGGCGGGACGCCCAGCGCCTGCTGGGGCGGGACGGGATGCTGCTGGCCGAGTCGGCACTGCGCTGGCTGGCCATCGCGCGGGCGCTGATCCGTTCCCGGCTCCGCCGCCGGGTCGCCGTGATGGACCGCTACTCGGTCTGCCAGTACGCCAGCATCCGCGCGCACGGTGGAGGGCGCCGCTGGGAGAGCATCGCCCGGCTGCTGTACCGGGTCTTCCCGCCGCCGGACGTCACCCTGCTGCTAGCGGTGGACCCCGGTGAGGCGTACCGGCGGATCGAGGCGCGGGGCACCGACCACGAGAACATCACGTACCTGACCGCCGGGGCGACGGCGTACCGCTCGCTGCCGGAGTTCGCCGGATTCGTGGTGGTGGACGCCAACCGTTCTCCGGACGAGGTGACCCGGGCGATCCGGGCCGCTGTCCGGGGCTGGCTGCCACCGGACGCCGCGCCCGCCGATCCCGCGCCCGCCGATCCCGCGCCCGCAGACGCCGCGTCGGCTCCGGCAGCCCTGGCTCCGGCCCCGGCACCCGCCCCGGCTGCATCGAAGGTGGATGCGCCGGATCCCACCACCCGGTCGTCCGGGCCGGACGAGGCGGAGCCGGCCCTGGCCGGATCGCTCAGGCCCGGCCGTACACCGGTATCGTCGCACCGCTGGTCGGCGCCGACTCGTCGCTGGCCAGGAAACGGATCACCCCGGCGATCTCCGCCGGGTTTACCCAGCGCGAGTGGTCCGCGTTGGGTTGCGCAGCCCGGTTGGCCGGCGTGTCGATGACGCTCGGCAGCACCGTGTTGCACCGCACGCCCGACTGCCGGTATTCCACGGCGACCGCCGAGGAGAAAGCGATCACCGCCGCCTTCCCGGTGACGTAGCCGGCGGCGCCGGGAAACGGCGCGACCGCCGCACGGGAGGAGACGCAGACCACAGACCCGCCGCCGGCCGCCAGCAGGTAGGGCAGGGCGGCCCGGGTGACCAGGTGGGTCGGGCGCAGGTTGCGGACGATCATCTGGTCGAAGTCGGCTACCGGCGTCTCGTGCACCAGTCCGCCGGCCGCGAACCCGCCGGCCAGGTTCACCACCGCCCGCAGCGGCGCCCCGGCGTCACCGCCGGCCGCCTCGACCGCTGCCGCCACCTGTTCGGGGTCGGTCAGGTCCGCCGGTACCCGGAGCGGCCCGGCGCCCCTCCCGCCGGTGGCGGTGGCCGGCTCCGTCCCGCCGGTGGCCGGCTCGGTCCCGCCGTGCGGCCGGACCGGTACGACCACCCGCCACCCGGCGGCGACGAACGCGGCGGTGACCGCCCCGCCGAGCCCGCCCGCCCCGCCGCTGATGAACACAGTGCGATCTGCCATGCCCGCAACGCTATCGGCAACACCGGGCGCGTCCGGCGGCACCGCCGAGGAGCCGCGCCGGACGGTCCACTCGGGGGCGGGCGATCCGATCTGGACGTCGGCGAACCGGGGCCCGGGACCGCACCGGTTCCGGTTCGCCGTCCGGCCGGACCCGGACCCTGACGTACGCTGAATGCGGCCCGATGGTCGTCCGGCGCCGGTTTCCGCCGTTTCCGGCCTGTCGCCGGAGTGCTTCGGTAGCCTATCGATGGATGACTATTCACCCGGACGCCGTCCGGCGTTGCGGGCTCGGTGAGCCTGCCAGGACGAAGGTGTGGGGGGAATGGCACGCTCGGCTGGGCTGACCGGCCGCAGTTTCCCACCGGTTGGGCGTACTTTCGCAGGTGTAGCGCGTCACGGTTGACGCTCACGCCTTCGTGAAAGTAAGTTTCATCCGTGGTGAAGACTGCGAAGGTTTCTGCGAGTCACGAGACGGGTGGGCTGATTGTCCATATCAGCGGCCTGCTCCCGTCCCTGTCGCCCGCCGAACAACGGGTTGCCAGGCTCGTGGTCGCGGATCCCGCGGACGCCGCCCGTCGCACCATCACAGACCTGGCGACCGCCGCCGAGACCTCCGAGGCCACTGTCATCCGGTTCTGCCGGTCGGTCGGCATGGACGGTTACCCGCAACTGCGGATCCGGCTCGCCGCCGAGGCGGCCCGCCGGGTGGAGCCGCCGGACGCCCGGGTCGTCGGCGGTGACATCCCGCCCGGCGCCGACCTGGCCCAGATCATCGCGACCATCGCCTTCAGCGACGCCCGAGCGGTCGAGGAGACCGCGGAGCAGCTCGACGCGGCCGTCTGCGAGCAGGTGGTCGAGGCGATCAACGGTGCCGGTCGGGTCGACATCTACGGCGCCGCGGCGAGCGGGTTCGTCGCCTCCGACTTCCAGCAGAAACTGCACCGGATCGGCCGGACCGCGTTCTACTTCCCCGACGTGCACACCGCGCTCACCTCGGCGGCCCTGCTCGGCAAGGGGGACGTCGCGATGGGGATCTCGCACACCGGCACCACGCTGGACGCGATCGAGGTGCTGGAGCAGGCGCGGGCCCGGGGGGCGACCACGGTCGCGCTGACCAACTTCCCCCGGTCGCCGATCACCGACGTCGCGGACTACGTGCTCACCACGGCTGCCCGGGAGACGACGTACCGGTCGGGCGCGATGGCGAGCCGGCTCGCCCAGTTGACGGTGGTCGACTGCCTCTTCGTGGGGGTCGCCGCGCGTAACCGGGCCAGAGCAAAGAAGGCACTAGAGGTCACCGCCGAAGCGGTACGGCCGCACCGGGTCAAGGGGAGACGGGCATGAGAAGCGGGCGGGCCGGCCGGTCCGGCGCGACGGTGTCGCGGAGCGGCACCGTACGCGGCGAGGCGGCGGGGGTATGAGTCACGGGCTCGGCGGTGGTCGAGGTGCGGGGGGGCGGACATGACGGCCGGACGGGTCGAGCCCGGTGCGCTACCCGCCACCACCCCGCGTCAGGATCCCGACGCGGGGTCCTCTTACCCGCCGACCGAGCCGGGTCACCGGTCGGAGGACGGCGGTCGGCCCGGAGAACCCGGGCCGACGGCAGGCCTGGCCGGGGGGCGGGAACGGGAGCCGCGCGCGGTGGTCCGGGTCAGTTCCCCGACCGAGTTGCGCAATCCACGCAGTCTCGACCTGGACCTGATGTCCGTCCGGGACGTGCTGAAGGTGATCAACGAGGACGACCGGTGGGTACCGGCGGCGGTGTCGAAGGTGCTGGACGAGATCGCGGTGGCGGTCGAGTTGGCCGTGACGGCGCTGCGGGCCGGCCGGCGGGTGCACTACTTCGGCGCGGGTACCTCAGGCCGGCTCGGCGTGCTCGACGCCGCCGAACTGGCGCCCACCTTCAACGCCCCGGACCGTTGGTTCTGCGCCCACCTGGCGGGTGGGCCGGACGCGATGTGGCGGGCCGTGGAGGATGCCGAGGACGACGAGGACGGCGGGGCCGAGGAGGCGCGCGGCTGCGTACACCCCGGAGATCTCGTGGTCGGTCTGGCCGCCAGCGGGCGTACCCCGTACGTGCTCGGGGCCCTGCGCGCGGCGACCGACCTGGGTGCGGACACCGTGCTGGTCTGTGCCGATCCGGGCGCCAGGGCGGCCCGGTCGGTGACGGTGTTCATCGGGGTGGAGACCGGCCCGGAGGTGATCACCGGCTCGACGCGGATGAAGGCCGCGACCGCCCAGAAACTGGTGCTGAACGGGTTTTCCACCGCCGTGATGGTGCGGTTGGGGCGGGTCTACTCAAACCTGATGATCGACATGGTCGCCACCAACGCGAAACTGCGGGGACGAATGATCTCGATCCTCGTGGAGGCGACGGACTGTCCCGAGGAGGTTGCGCAGCGTGCGCTTACCGAGGCTGAGGGCGACCTGAAGGCCGCCCTGGTGGCACTGCTGTCCGGTGCGGCCGTCGCCGACGCCCGGGCCGCGTTGGACCGCTCGGCCAACCAGGTACGCGGCGCGATCGCCCTGCTGACCGGCTGACGCCCGGTATTCCGGTATCCCACCGTCCCATCCGTCCCGCCTCGGCCCTGTCCGGCCCGGCGGGCGGATGCGGTGCGATGTGGTGCGGGGAGCGTCGGAGACCGGACGTACCGGCGCGGGACTATCTCCGGGCTCCGGATTGTTGCGCAGACGGAGGGGTAACCCTTCGGTGGCGGATGAACCGGCCGGCCGCGCCGTGCGTATATATCGAAGCGTGACGAGGATCGCAGCAACCTGGTGACGTAGATCGCTGTGCGTCGTTGTATGACGATGATCCGATAGTCGGTGCAGAGCCGTCGCAAGGCCCCGTAGCTGCGGTATCGCCGGCTCCGACAGACCCTGATCGGGACGACTGACAGCAAACGTCGATCGGGCTTTCAGCAACTACTCAGGCGTTCGTGACACTTTCGACTCACCAGATGGAATCCCTGACGCGTCTCAACTGTTGTGTAGGTGTCAGCACCGCGGGGCACAGCGGAAGTTACGGGGAGGGCTGATGAACGTGGGGATGGCAGGAGCAGAAACCCGGGCCACCGGGAGGAACGACGAGGGGACCGTGGGGAACGTGGAGAAGAAGATCGTGATGCGAACCGACGAGGTCGCCGAGGAGCGCGACCTGGTCGGCGTGTACCTGCACGAGATCTCCCGCACACCGCTGCTCGACGCCGCCGCCGAGGTCGACCTCTCCAAGGCCATCGAGGCTGGCCTCTACGCTGAGCACCTGATCGACCAGGGGAAGCTCCCGGTCGGCGTCAGCCTCGCGGAGATGGAGCGGCTGGTGGTCGAGGGGGAGCGGGCGAAGGACCTCTTCATCCGGGCCAACCTCCGGCTGGTCGTCTCCATCGCCCGCCGGTACGTCCGCTCCGGGATGCCCATGCTGGACCTGATCCAGGAGGGCAACACCGGCCTGGTCCGGGCGGTCGAGAAGTTCGACTACGAGCGGGGCTACAAGTTCTCGACGTACGCGACCTGGTGGATCCGCCAGGCGATCAGCCGGGCGATCGCCCAGCAGGAACGCACCGTACGGCTCCCCGTGCACCTGGTCGAGGACGTCAACCGGATGCGCAACGTGGCCCGCCAGCTCACCCGTGAGCTGGGCACCGACCCGGAGCCGGAGCAGATCGCGGCGGCGCTGGGCGTGCCGGTGGAGCGGGTGCACGAGCTGGTCCGCTGGTCGCAGGACACCGTCTCGCTGGACACTCCGGTCGGCGACGACGGGGACACCAACCTCGGCGACCTCGTCGCGGACAGCGACGCTCCGTCGCCGGAGGAGATCGTGCTGACCGGCCTGGAGCGGCAGCGCATCGAGGGCCTGTTGAACCACCTCGACGACCGGTCGGCCGGGATCATGCGGGCCCGGTACGGCCTGGAGGACGGCCGCGAGCACTCGCTGACCGAGGTCGCGTCCCGCTTCTCGCTCTCCCGGGAGCGGATCCGGCAGCTGGAGATCCAGGCGTTGGGGCGGCTGCGCGAGCTGGCCCGGGCCGAGGGACTCCAGGCGGCCTGAGCGACCGGCCCGGCACGCGGCGGTCGGGGACCTCGACGAACGGTCGGAGACTTCGACGTATCGGTGAGCGGCCGGCGTCCCCACGGGGGCGCCGGCCGCTCACCGTCGTACCCGGGATGCCGGGTGTCTGCGGAGCGCCGTACCACAGACAACCACTAGGGTGATCGGTATCACGACAGTGAGTTCCGCTCGCGTCGGAAGGTGCTGTCGGCAAACGGTGGCGCCCAGAGCCGACGGGAGCAATCCGGGGAGGACTCCGTGCCGATCAGTCCGACCGCCCGGCGTCGCCGGCTCGGCATCGAGCTGCGCCGCCTGCGCGAGCGGGAACAGCTCACCCTGCTTCAGGTCGCACAGCGGATGAAGTGCTCCGACGCGAAGATCTCCCGGATCGAGGCGGGCAAGCACTCCACCCGGACCCGCGACGTCCTGGCCCTGCTCGACATCTACCGGGTGGCAGACGAGCGTACCCGCGAGGTGCTGGCGACCCTGGCCAAGCAGTCGACCCAGCGCGGCTGGTGGGTCACCTACGGCGGGGCGATCCCGGACTGGTTCGAGGTGTACGTCGGCCTGGAGTCCGAGGCGACCGAGATCCGCACCGTGGAGACCCATCTGGTGCCCGGCCTGCTGCAGACCGAGGCGTACGCCGCCGCGCTGATCCGGGCCACCCAGCCGCTCGCGCCGGCCGAGGAGCTGACCCGCCAGGTGGAGCTGCGGCTGGCCCGGCAACGTCGGCTGCACGAGCACGACCCGATGCGGCTGCGGGTGGTGCTCGGCGAGGCGGTACTGCGCTGCCGGGTCGGCGAGGCGGCGGTCATGCGTGACCAGCTCGGGCACCTGGCGGTGCTGGCCGAACGCTCCCACGTGGAGCTGCGGGTGGTCCAGTTCAGCAGTCCGGCGTACACCGCGTTCGGCCGGCCGTTCGCGATCCTCGGCTTTCCCGAGCCCACCGATCCGGGTCTGGTCTACACCGAACACCGGACCGGTGCGCTCTACATCGACGAGCCGGCCCAGATCGCCTCCTTCGCGCTTGCCTTCGACCACCTGGTTGCGGCAGCGTTGTCGCGGAAAGAATCGGCGCGGCTGCTCAGGGAGACGGCGGCCTTCTGGACGTGAGGGAGGGCCGGAGCGGATGTGGCCGGACGAAAGCATGCTGACCTGGCAAAAGAGCAGCCGATCCGGGGGCGAGGGCGGCAACTGCGTCGAGGTGGCCCGGCTCGGCACCGGCGTCGCCGTACGTGACTCGAAGGACACGGCCGGTCCGGTACTCCGGTTCCCGCCGACCGCCTGGGGGGCCTTCCTCACCGGTCTCGCCCAAACCGCGCCGGAGGACCGCAGACGTGCTTGACCGTGCCAGATAGCGTCCGTATCGTCGTGCGACTAGTGGAGGCGCAGTGTCCAATATGACCGGATGGGTTCTCACGCAGGGCGTGTTTCAGCTACCCGTCCTGCTGGTGCTGGTGGTCGGTCTCGTCCTGGTGGCAGTCCGTCGCGATCAGCTCTCCCGCCTGGCCAAAGGACTCGCCGTCGCGGGTTGCAGCGTGCTTCTGATCGGAATCGTGGCAGATACGGCGTGGCTGGCGTCGATCCCCACGTTGCTGGCCGGTGATCCCTCTCCGACGGAGTTCGACATGATCAGGGCGGGCGTCAGCATTGTGCTGACCATCTGTCATACCCTCGGGCTGGGACTCCTGATCGGCGGCGTACTGGCCGGCGGCCTCCAGCACCGGTCACGGCAGGTCAACCTCTCGTAGGTCGTTCCGGTCCCCGCAGCGGGCTCAGCCGTCGAAACGGGCGACCAGGTCGCCGATCCGCGCCGACGGCGTAGCGTCGCAGAGCTGGTCCACCGCCGTCATCACCAGCGGGCTGTCCACTCCGGAGATCCCCTTGGCCAGCCCGATCTGCCGGATCGCCGCGACCCGTTCCTCGGGCGGGGCCTGCTGGTACTCCTCGCAGGTCGAGTCGGCGGTCAGCCCGCCGGCGTCGCCGAGCCCGTCGAGCACCGCGCGGACGACCAGGCCGCCCACCACCAGCAGCACGACGACCGCCCCGAGCGCGATCCAGGGACCGTAGCGGCGCGGCCGTCGCGCACCGCCCGATCCCGGTACGGCGTCCGCCGCCACCCCGGCCGGCTCCCGGGCCGCTGCGGCGCTGGCCGTCCGATCCGCCGGTACCGGCGCGGCGGGGGCGGACGGCAGGGCTTCGATGGCGGCGATCAGCTCGGCCGCGTACCCCTGATCCTCGGTCGCGGCGGTGCTCAACAGGCGTTTGACCAGCGAGTTGTTTCGGGGTTCCCGGAGCAGGTCGGCCAGCGCATCCAACTCGTCGAGGGTGCGTAGCCGCCCCGCCACCAGGTCGTAGAGTCGGCGGACCGGTCCCGGGTCACCGGTCGAGGCGATCCCGGGCAGGTGCGGTGCGAGGCGGTCGAGCACCACAGCGGCGAGGTTCCTGGCCTCCGACGGAGTCACCCCGGCAGGTTAGCGCCCGGCCGGGACGGCACGGCCCCCGGCGTGCCCGGCCGACGGGGGCGTACGGGTCGGGAAAGGCGATCGCGCGCCGGACCGACCGGTCCGGCGCGCGATCGACCCGGGTCCGACTAGCGGACGCGACCATAGCCGTACGGGCTCATCATGTCGACGCTGGCCAGCTTGACGGTCTCGCCGACCCGTGGTGCGTGGATCACCTTGCCGCTGCCGACGAAGAGGGCGACGTGGCCGAGTCCACTGTAGAAGACGAGGTCGCCCGGTTTCAGCTCGCCACGGCTGATCTGTGCCACCTTGTCCCACTGCATCGCCGCGTTGTGCGGCAGTGACTTGCCGGCGGCCCGCCAGGCGGCCAGGGTCAGTCCGGAACAGTCGTAGCCGTTCGGGCCCTCTGCCGCCCAGACGTACGGTTTGCCGATGGCGTCGTAGGCGTACCGGACAGCCACGCCGGCCTTGCCGGAGACCGCCGGGACGCGCCCGGTGTACCTGCTGCCGGACGACGTCGCCGATCCGTACGCCTCGCGGCGCATCTCGTAGAGCTTGGCCAGCTCTCCCTCGATCCGCTTCTTGCCGGCGGCCAGTTGCTTCGCCTGCGCGGTCTGCCGGGCCAGCGTGGCGTCGAGCCGGGCCTTCTCCTCGATGTACTGGCGCTGTGTCGCGTCGAACCCGGCGATCTGCCGCTCCCGCTCCCGGGCCAACTGCTCCAGTGCACCGAGCCGGCTCACCAGGCTGCTGCCGTCGCCCCGGTTCAGCAGGGCGCTCGCCGTGCTCAAGCCACCGAGCTTGTACGCCCGGTTGGCGAGCTCGGCCACCTCGGCCCGGCTCTGGTCCGCCTGCTGCCGCAGCGGTTCGATCCGGGCGCTCAGCGTGGCCGCGGCGGCCTTGCTCTCCTTGATCTCCTCGTTGAGCTTGTTGTACGACTCGACGACCTTCTCCAGTTCGGCGGAGGCCTTGTTGATCCGCTGCGTGAGCTCGCTGACCGACGGTTCGGCCCGGGCCACCGACATCGGGGCGAGTAGCGCCGCCGACAGTCCGGCCACGACGAGGGTACGCAGCAGGATCCGCACCGAAGACAACGTGTGCAGAACCCTTCCTGGTTGCGCCACCGCGAGCGCTCTGTGTGGCGGCTTTCGCCACCGTGAGCGCCGTGTGCGGCGGCCTTACGCCACCGCGAGCGCTGTGCGGCGGCACCGGACCCGGCGCCACCCGGAGGATGACTGACGACCGGCCCAGCCGGTTCAACGTAGCCTGGCTCCGGCATTACCGACAGTGGCCGGGGCACGAGATGCGGCAGTCATGAGCGATAACCCGAATGTCGTGATCACGAACGGTACCGATCCCTGCTCCAGACGTGATAGCGGCTGGTCGGGAAGGCGTTCTCCGGCCACCCTCGGCTCGTCGCCCGATAGGTCGGTCTTGGCGGATGGCGGCTCGGCCTGAGTAGGGGCAAATCATCACTCAACCGGGCAGAGGGCTACGGGTAGCTCGGCTGCCGCCTGGAAATCTGCCAGGTGGCTGTCTGCGTACCTTCCACTTGCTGGTGTGCCCTTCGCACAATGAATACAAGGAGCCGAAGGCTCTCCGGGGTCCGGCACGGCAGGTACCCGGCGGGTCTGACACAGAGCAGGTACTCGGCGTAGTCGCCAACAGGGGGCGAGGTCGCGTGCGACGAACCAGCCGTAGGTCCGGACCGTCACGCGCGCCGCAGATCGCCCGCAGGACGATCGGCACCCGGCTGCCACCAGATGCCGATCTTCAGGAACCTTCCAGGCCAGCCCGCCTCAGGAGCCGTTGGAGGCAAGAATGGAGCCTACTCGCCCTCCCGTCCCCCTGCCAGACGCGTCATTTGAGGTATCTGGACTCTCCCGTCACCGCCCCGTCGACCTCTACCGGCAACCCGGCGTACGGATCACCAGCGAGGTGTTCATCGTCGCCGGTCGCAGGTTCTCGATCTCCGAACTCACCCACCTACAGACCGCTCGGGGGCCGCACGACCGGCTGACGCTGCGCGCGGTGATGGTCACCGCCGCGGTGCTGGTCGGCATCGGAGTCGCACTGGGCTACACCGGTGACCTCTACCGGCTCCCCGCCGCCACGTACGCCGGGCTCGGGCTCGCCGCCTTCGTGCCGGTCGGACTCGCCCTGGTGGGCCACCGGTGGCGGCCACCGGCGTACGAGCTGTGGGGGCGGTACCGGGGGGAGACGGTGCTGCTGTTCAGCTCCGACCACGAGCGGCAGTTCGGCCAGGTGACCCGGGCGCTGATCCGGGCCCGGGAGGCCGCCCGGCTGGGTGGGTTGGCGTTCCCGCCGGCCTCGGACACCCCGTACGAGCCGATGTCCTAGACGAGTGGGCCCACGGCGTGGTCCCGCCGGACCCTCGACCGGTCCGGCGGTGCCACCCGGGCGCCGGCCACCCGTCCGGCCCCGCTCAGAGGGCCGGCACGGGAGTGGTCAGCCGGCCAGGCCGGTACTTGGGTGGTCAGCCGGCCAGGCCGGCACCTGGGTGGTCAGCCGGCCAGGCCGGCGACGATCTCCGAGATCCGGCGCAGCGAGTCGGCAGGGGTCAGGGCCGCCTCGCGGAGCCCCATGAAGGTCCGCAGGTGCGCGGTCACCGCCTCGGGCTCGTCGAGTACGTCCTCGAGGCCGGTGCTCTCCAGATAGACGACGTCGGCGTCCTCCCCGGCGAAGCGCAGGATCACGAACTGCCCGAGCGGGGTGTAGACGGTGGAGGTGAACGGCAGCACCTGGACGGTGATCCGGCCCGAGTCGGCGAGGTCGACCAGATGCAGGAGCTGTTCGCGGATGACCGCCGGACCGCCGGTCTGCCGGTGCAGCGCAGCCTCGTCGAATACCACGACAATGTTCGGCGGCTCGGCGCGGGCGAGCATTTCCTGCTGGCGGCGCAACCGTAACGCGACCGAGGCCCGCGCCTCCTCGGGATCGTCCAGTTTGGGAATTGCCGTCCGGAGGACCGCCTGCGCGTACGCCTCTGTCTGGAGCAGTCCCGGCATGCCGACGGACTGGTAGAAATAGAGTTCCGAGGACTCCGCCTCCAGCCCGATATACGAGTAATAAGCGGGTGGCAGTGCGTCACGATATTGTGACCACCAGGTGCGCTGCCGGGACACCCGGGCCAGTTGCACCAGTTCGGCGACCTGTTCCGGATCGCGCACCTGATAGTAATTGAGCAACGCCTTGACGTCGTTGGTGGAAATCGAGACGTATCCGGCCTCTATGCGGATCAGCTTGGACAGCGACCAGTCCATCGCGGCGGCCACCTGCTCCTGGGTGAACCCGGCGGCTTCCCGGGCCCGCCGGATCGCCGAGCGGAGCTTGCGGCGACCCACGGTCGGGCCGTACGCCGTAGTCATCGGGAACGCTCCCTTCAAACGGCTCCCCGGCGGCCGAGCGAGGGGTTCGATGCCAGACTGAGGGGTCGGTGCCAGACTTTTGTGCAGGCTACACGGGAGCGCTGTCTTCCACCAGCGTCCCTGCTTGCCGCGACGACACCATCACGGATGGTGTCCATTGTCGACGCCGACATCATAATCGCGATATTCCGGAGTGTGCGGAATGCGGAGGCTACGGGTAGCCTCTGTCCGTTGTCGCGGTATCTGCCGCAACAGTATTAGTGCCGGGAGGGCGCATGTCACAGACTGGTTCCGCCGAGCGCGTGTGGCGGAAGAGCACTCGATGCGAATCGCAGCATTGTGTCGAGGTGGCTCAGGTCGGAGGCGGTGCCGCCGTCCGCGACTCGGTCGATCCGGGGCAGTCGCTGGTGTTCGGCGCGGGTGCCTGGCGGGCATTCCTGGACGGGCTCCGCAACGCCTGAAAGCTGACCCGGGGACGTGATTCATTCACGTTCCGGCCCGTCGGCGCCGCTGGAGCATGGTGCATGACCTCGCGTACGGCGAGACATAGAGATGAACGAACCACCAATGATCGAATAGGGGGGTGGCTCGCGAACGGCGAGCCGCCCCGGGCGCAGCCGCTCAGCCGGCCACCGGCTCCGGCTGGCTCAACTGCCGGGTGACGGCCCGCTCGGCGAAGAACGAGACGAACGGGATCGTCCCGGCGAGCATGACCAGCACCATCCGGCCCAGCGGCCAGCGCGCCCGGCGACCCAGGTCGAAGGTGACCAGCAGGTACACCATGTAGAGGAAGCCGTGCGCCGGGCCGATCGTCTCGACGACCACCGGGTCCTGCCAGAGGTACTTGAGCGGCATGCCCACCACGACGAGCGCGATCAACACGACGCCGACGACGTAAGCGACCACACGGTAGCGGGTCAGGGCTGCGCCCACGGTTCATCCTTCCTGCTGCCGGCCGAGGCCGGGATAGTCGGCGGGCCGGGCGCCCGGATTGGCGTTCAGCCACGCGAGGTAGTGGTTGTACTCGGTCAGCTCCGGGTCCTCCGGGCCGTCGGCGGCCAGCCGGGGCCGGGTGCTGGTGCGCACCGGTCGGCGTACCCCCGGGGTCGCCGGCCGGGCCGGCGGATCGGCCGGCTCGGCGGCGGCCGGCCGGCCACCGCGCAGCGTGTGGCGCGCCTCCCGCACCCACAGGAAGACGACGAAGCCGGCGAAGATCGGCCACTCGAAGGCGTACGCCCAGCTCAGGGTGTTGCCGGCCAGGGCCCGGCTGATCTGCCACCAGCCGAGGGCGAGGAAGCCGACGACCACCGCGACGGTGAGCACGTGGCGCACGATCCACGCCGGTGTGCACAGCCGCCTCATGCCCCCGAGCGTACCGGGCGGGTCGGTCCCGTCTCCGACGCGGCGTCGTAGTGTCGCCCGGGCGGTGGGGCGGTCGGGGTTTGGCGGTACCCGGTTTGGGCAACCGTCTAGTCGTCCACCCAAACGAGCTATCGGGGGCGACGATGTCCGAATCAGTACGGCACGACGAGTTCTCCCCGGCCGGGTCGCCGATCGACGCCAGCCCAGAACAGCGGATCGGCCAGTGGGACGGTGACCCGGTCCAGCGTGGCGGCACGGCAAGCGACTTCGTGGCCGCCGAGGAGGAGAACCTCGGCATCGACCCGGTCGAGCTGAGCGACGAGGACCTGTTCCGGGAGATGCACAGCCTGCACCGGACCAGGCTGGACACGCTGCGGCACGCCGCCGACACCGCGCTCGGCCACCACCTGCGGCGGACCGCCGAACTGGAGACCGAGTACCTGACCCGGCACCCGGGCCGGGAGGTCGACCCGAGCCGTCTACGGGACGGCGCGTGGTGACGGCCCGCGCCGAGCGGGGCATCTCGGCCCCACCGGAGGTGGTCTTCAACACCGCCACGGATCCGGACCGGGTCGCGGCCTGGCTTCCCGCCCCACTGCGCGAGAACGGCGCGCCGGACCCGGAACTCTCCGTCGCCGGCCTGTGGGCCCGCTGGCACAGCGCCGACCCCCCGGACTGGTCGGTCCGGTTGCGGGTGTCGCCGGTCGCCGCCGGGGGTGCCACCGTACAGCTCGAACTGGAGGCCGACCCGTCGCAGCGGCGGCTGGCGGAGCTGGCCGACGAGATGCTGGTCAGCCTCGCCCGGGAGGTCGACGACAACCTCACCCCGGGATGAGCGCAACGGCGCCCGGGGACGGACGACAGACGGCAGCGGCGGACGGCGGAATCGGCACTGGCGAACGGCGGAACCGGCAGCAGCGAACGGCGGACGGAAACGCGGAACGAGGCGGGATGAACGTGCGGGACAGGGTGGCGCGACTTCGGCAGGCGTACGCTCCCGACGAGCACCGGCCGCTCGGCGGCTATCTGGCGGCGATGGGCACCTACGCCGGGGTGGCGCTGGCGCTGGCCGCCGCGGCGAAGACGACGGGGCGGCGGGTGCCGGACCGGCCGAGCGCCTCCGACGTCGTACTGCTGTCGGTGGCAACGCACAAGCTCAGCCGGCTGCTCTCCAAGGACGCCATAACGAGTCCGCTGCGCGCGCCGTTCACCCGCTACGACCGGCCGATCGGCAGCGGCGAGGTGATGGAGCAGGTACGCGACCAGGGCAGCTCGGCCCGGCACGCCGTCGGCGAACTGCTCAGCTGCCCGTTCTGCCTGGCGGTCTGGGTCGCCACCGGGCTAACCGGCGGCCTGGTGCTCGCCCCCCGGCTGACCCGGCTGGTGGCGACGGCCCTCACCGCCGTGGCCGCCTCCGACTTCCTCCAGATGGGTTATGCCGTCGCGCAGCGGGCCGCCTCCCGTCCGTAGCGCCGCGACGGTGTCGAGGGGTCCAGGTGGTCACCGCGCCGGACCGGGTTGTGCCACCATTTCGGCTGGTCGGGGCGGTGAAGTCAGCCGATGGCGGACCTGGGCGGGTCAGCGCTGCATGCCGGACCAGCCGCGAGGGGACTCCGGCTCCCGCTCGGTGTCCGTACCGGTGATGATGTCCTCGGCCACCGCCGTCTTGTCGTGTTCGTTGCTGAAGTCCGGATCGTCCTGCGGGGTGGTTTCACCGGGTGGCTGCCCGAGTGGAGGTAGCGGCTTCCGTCCGGGCCTGTCGTCGTCGGTCATCGATATCCCTCCTCGCCGTCCGGGTCGGTGGCGTGACGGGGCGGCTCGCCGTACCCGGCGGGTCAGCCCGGTGTGCCGCCGAGCAGGTCGGCGACCTCGTCGACCGCGTACTCGCCCTCGGGCAGTGCGTTGATCCTGGTCAAGAGTTCCGCGGGCACCTCGGCGGCAACCGCCCGGCGCTGGATCTCCGACTGCGTGACCCGCTCCTGGCCCGAATAGAGGTCGTCGAGCAGGGCGTCGAGTTCCGGCGCGGTCGAGGCGGCGCGGGCGGGCTGGTCGGTCACGTCGGATCGGCTACCCCGGTTCGATCCGGCCAAACACCCCGCATCTCCCGCCCGGGCCGGTGGAGCGGGCGGTGAGGTGCGTCACGGCAGAGGACGGAACACCGGACCCGGAACCGAGGTTGACTATGACTGTCGGTGTGTCCAGTGTCCCCGGGCCTCACCCTATTGCCCTCGCGGAATACCGTCCGGCTGGAGCCGCGTCGTGCCACTCGCCGAGAGGCGACCTGCACACCGACGCCCGCGCCGCCCATGGCCCCGCCATGGGCGGCGTACTCATTCTCGGGTCTCCGTCCGGTGGCGGCGTCAGCCGCGCCGCCCGGGACGACCGGGCGGGCTGGGGACTCCGCTGCCGCCCTCGGTCGTGGACCGGCCGGCGCCGGGACCGTTCGCTCCGTCGCCGGGACCGTTCGTCGAGGGCCGGCCGTCGCTGATCCGGAGCATCACCACACCGCCGGAGACGGTACGGCCGTCCGGATCGGTGCCGGCGACGGTACCCGCGGCGCAGTTCGAGGCCACCCGGTTCGGGTCGACCTCGACCCTGAACCCGGCGCTGCGCAGCGTCGCGGTGGCGTCGTCGACGGAGCGGCAGTTGACCGAGGGCACCGACCGCTGGTCCCCGTACACCAGTTTCTCGTCCGGCCGGGGGAAGTCCTGCTTCGGCTTCCCCTTCATGGCGTCGGCGAGCGTCTCGTAGACGGCCGGGTTCACGATGTCGTGGTCCATCCTGGCGGTGGTCTCCGGCCAGTCCGGGTTGGCCATGATGCCGGCCACCGAGAGCGTGGTGGTCATGGCCACCAGCGAGGCGGTCCGGTCGCTGTCCGTGGTGCCGGTCTTGCCCGCCACCGGGTGGCCCACCACCCGGCGCGCGTCCGCCTCGGTCGCGCCACGACACCTGCCGTACGCGGACTGGTCGCCGACCGGGCACCGGGCCGCGTCGACGGCCGCTCGGGCCACCGCCGGGTCCACCGCCCGGTCGCAGCGCGGGTTGGCGATGTCGAGCGCCCTGCCGGTGCGGTCCCTGACCTCCTGTACCGGGATCGACTCGCAGTGCTTGCCGTCCGCGGCCAGCGTCGCGTACGCGTTGGCCAGATCCAGCGGGGTGGTCGCCGAGACACCGAGGGTGAACGAGCCCCAGCCGTCGGCCCGGACCGGGTCCTTGGCCATCGCCGCCTCGCCCGGCTCCCGGAACCGGATGCCGAGCCGCTGTGCCGCGTCGACGACCTCGGCCGCCCCGACCCGCTCCTCCAGCGGTACGAAGTAGGTGTTGACGGAGCGACCGAACGCGCTCCACATGTCGTGCACGCCGGCCATGCTCCGGTTGTCGTTGCTCGGGCACCACCGCTCGGTGCCGGCGCAGGCGGACTCGCTGCCGGCCTTCGCCGAGTACTTCGACGGGTAGCGGTGCGGGGCGTTGTAGGTGTGGCTCAGCGGGTAGCCCTGCTCCAGCGCGGCCACCAGGGTGAAGATCTTGAAGGTCGATCCGCCCTGGTACCCGGCGACGCCACCGCCACCGGTCAGCAGCGGGTTGGTGGTACGCGGATAGGTGGCCCGCATCCCCGCGTCCGCCTGCCTCGGGTTGCTGGATATCGGGTTCTTCGGCTTCACCGGGTCGTCCAGCCCGAATGTACGGTTGGTGGCCAGCGCCCGCACCCGGCCGGTGCCCGGCTCGACGGCCGCCACCATCAGGGCGTCCTTCCGTCCGGTGGGCAGGTACTGCTGGACGTTCTTGTACGCCGCCTTCTGCACCGTCGGGTCCAGGGTGGTGACGATCCGGTACCCGCCGCCCTTGAGCCGCCGCTCCCGGTCGTACGCGGTCTCGCCGAACGCCTCCTGATCCATCCACCAGCGGTAGAAGTAGTCGCAGAAGAAGCCCCAGTCGTTGTGCACCGAGCCGGTGCAGCCGTTGGCCGGCCGCTGCCCCTTGACCTTGAGCGGGGTGTCCAGCGCCGCCTGCTTCTCCGCCTCGGTGATCGCGCCGATCTCCGCCATCTGCCCGATCACCCAGTTGCGGCGCTGCACCGTCCGGTCGTGACCGGGGCCGTCGACGTCCAGCGCGTCGTAGTAGCTCGGCGACTTGACCAGGCCGGCGAGCATCGCCGCCTCCGGCACGGTCAGGTCCTTCGGCTCCTTGCCGAAGTAGAACCGGCTCGCCGCGGCCACCCCGTACGTGCCGTGGCCGAAGGGCGCCATGTTGAGGTAGCGCTCCAGGATCTGGTCCTTGCTCAGCCTGTTCTCCAGTGCCACCGCCAGGCGCATCTCGCGCAGCTTCCGGGCGTTGGTGTCCTCGGTCGCCGCCACCACGACGTTCGGGTCGGTAGCGCCGTAGGTGATCGACATCCGGACGAGCTGCATGGTCAGCGTCGAGGCACCCTGCCGGGAGTTGCCGGTGAAGTTCGAGACCAGGGCACGCAGGAAGCCCCGCACGTCGATCCCGTTGTGCCGGTAGAACGAGTGGTCCTCGGCGCCGATCATCGCGTTCCGCATCGCCGGGGAGATCTCGGCCAGCGCGACGTCGTGGCGGTTCTCGTCGTAGAACGTCGCCATCAGCGTCTTGTTGTCGGCGGCGAAGACCCGGGTCGCCTCCGGCACCTGTGGCACGGTCAGCTCGGTGGGCAGGTCCTGGAACGAGTCGGCGCCGGCCTTGGCCGCGAGCCCGGACATGGCCACCGCCGGGAACGCCGCCCCGGCGACCACGACTCCGGCGAGCAGGGCACAGGTGAGCAGCGTGGCGGCCTTGGTAAGGCTGCGTCGGCGGAGTTTCGGCATGATCGCGTTGAACCTCTGGGGCTGGGCGGGCAGGTCGCGGGCGGGGCGGCCGGCGCGAGCACAACCGTACGCGCGCCTTTCGCCCTATTGATCCAGACGCGGCGCCGAACCGCACGGTTGCGTAACGGTGGAAAGCCCAAGTGACTGCTACGTCACACCCGTCAGGTCGGCGGCGGCCCCGAGCGGCCGCCGCCGATCCGGACAGTCAGCCCAGGGCGGTACCCGCCGGTGCCGCCACCCGCCGTCCCCGGACCGCCGCCGCCAGATCCGCCAGCACCTCCTCGGTCTCCGGCCAGCCGAGGCAGGCGTCGGTGATCGACTGCCCGTACTCCAGCGGCCGGGTCGGGTCCAGGTCCTGCCGGCCGGGTACCAGGAACGACTCCAGCATCACCCCGACGATGCCGCGCTGGCCGTCGGCCATCTGCCGGGCCACGTCGGCGACCACCACCGGCTGCCGGCGGTGGTCCTTGCCGCTGTTGTCGTGACTCGCGTCGATCACCAGCCGCTCGGGCAGCCCGGCCGCCCGGAGCAGCGCCAGCGACGCCGCCACCGACTCGGCGTCGTAGTTGGGCTCGCCCCGGCCGCCGCGCAGCACCAGGTGGCAGTCCGCGTTCCCCCGGGTGTGCATGATCGCCGGAGCGCCGGAGACGTCGATGCCGGGGAAGACGTGTGGCACCCCGGCGGCCCGGATCGCGTCGACCGCCGTAGCCACGCTGCCGTCCGGGCGGTTCTTCATCCCGATCGGCATGGAGAGGCCGGACGAGAGCTGACGGTGCACCTGGCTCTCCACCGTACGGGCCCCGATGGCGCCCCAGGCCACCGTGTCGGCGATGTACTGCGGGGTGATCGGGTCCAGGAACTCGCAGCCGACCGGCAGCCCCAGCCGGAGTACGTCCAGCAGCAGCGCGCGGGCGGCCCGCAGCCCGGTGTTCACGTCACCGGAACCGTCCAGTCCGGGATCGTTGATCAGGCCCTTCCAGCCGACGGTCGAGCGGGGCTTCTCGAAGTAGACCCGCATCACCACCAGCAGGTCCTCGGCGTGCCGGGCCGCCGCCACCCGCAGCCGGCGCGCGTAGTCCAGGGCCGCCACCGGATCGTGCACCGAGCATGGCCCGACCACGACAAGCAGCCGATCGTCCTCGCGGTCGAGGACCTGGGCGACCGATCGTCGGCCGTCCAGCACGGCGCTGGCCAGCGGCTCGTCCAGGGGAAGTTCGTGGTGCAGCAGCGCCGGGGTGGTCAGCGGCACGATCCGGTCGATGCGCTGGTCGCTGACCCGACCCATTCCGGTGGTGGTCATCGTCGAGACTCCCTCTCTGCCGACCGCCACCCCGGGGCCGGCGCCCGGGAGCCGAGCCGGCTGGTCACATGGAAAAAGCAGGGACGATGTCCCTGCTTCAGCCGGCTCTGCTGGATCTTGGTGACGTCAGGTCATGGCTGAGTCACCGGCTCCCGAGCCGGCTGACTAAACCATCGATACGACCGCGTCACGCAGCGAACCATACCCGATCCCGGACCGGACCGGTCCCTACCGTCCATTTGCTGGTACCAAAGGGCGTACGCCGGGGCGCACCGGACCGGATGACCCAGGTCAGCGGCCCGGGGGTTGCGGGTGGGTCAGCGGCCCGGGTTGCGGACGGCGATCGCGGTGTTCAGCGCGGTGGCGAAGCCGGTCCAGGCCAGGTAGGGCAGGAGCGCCGCCCCGGCCACCCGGTCCGCCCGCCAGGCCCGGTGCAGCAGGGCGGCGTTGGCGGCGTTCAGCAGGATCAACTCGGCCAGGGCGAGCCGTGGCCGGCGAGCCCGGAAGAAGAGCGCGGTCCAGCCGGCGTTCAGGGCAAGATCGATCGCGTACGCGCGCCGGAAACCGCTGCGTTGTGCGGCGGTGGTACTGGCGTCGAGAGCGCGGGCGGCGGCGAACGCGATCGAGGCGTAGAGCGGGGTCCAGACGGCGGGGAACGCCGCCGGAGGCGGCTGCCAGGCAGGCTTGTCCAGCGACCGGTACCAGGCGGAACGGGCATCGGTGGCGAGCGAGCCGGCAGCGGCGGCGAGCGCGGTGGCCAGCCCGGTCTTGGCGAGAGTCGAACCGTTCATCCCGGTCTGGTACCCGGTCGGACGCCGGTCATCCCCCGACGGCGTGCCCGGTGTGCCGCCGGAGCGGGCCGGGAGAGTGGGCTGCGGGGGTCAGCGGGTCGGGGACTGCTTCGCGAAGTCGACGAAGGCTCGCCAGGGGGCGGGAGCGAACGTCAGCGTGCCACCCTCGCGGTCCTTGGTGTCCCGGACGAGCACGACGCCAACCAGGTTGTCGGCGACCTCCACGCAGGCGCCACCCGACCCGTTGCTCCGGCGGGACTTGCGCCACTTCGCACCGGACTGGTCACTCATCACCCATCTCCTTGGCGATCATCGCTATCAGGTCGGCCGACCGAGATATATCGAGTGCCACCTCTTCGAGCGACCTCCATGCCTTAGCGTACGCCGCAACTTCCGCCGGCTTGTCGAGGTAGAGGGCGCCGGTGAGTAGCTCGCTGTAGACCGTGGTGGGCTCGGGAGTCCTGATGCCGAGCGTGGGGAACTCGAGGACGATGAACTGCCCACCCGTCAGGGCGAAGGTCGGGGCTGCGGATCGCGGAACGACCTGAATACTCGCCACTCCGTTCGTCACCTGGTCGTGGAGGTGGGCGAGCTGTCGCACCATGCCCGGGGCCTCCCGACGCAGCACCCCCTCGTCGACGATGACCTCCAGGCGTGGCGGCTCCGGGTTCCTGCGGGTCAGGATCTTCTGGCGCTCCATCCGAACTTCGACCAGCCGGCCGACCTCGCGGGGTGAGATGTCCGGATGTGACCGCAGGAGGTGTTCGGCGTACTCCCTGGTCTGGAGCAGGCCGGGGATTGTGGCGGGTTCCCAGTGCCGGAGTCGGGAGGCTGCCGCTTCCAGGCCGACGTACAGCTCGAACCAGGCCGGCAGGGTGTCGCCGTAGGCATGCCACCACCCCTTCGCCTTGGTCTCGGCGGCGAGTTTCTTCAGTACCTCGGTCATCTCACCCGGGGTGCCGTAGAGCCGGCACATCGCCTCGACGTCCCGTGCCTTGACGGCGGTCTGCCCGCCCTCGACCCGGTACATCGTGGAGCGCGACCATTCGAGCTCGGTGCCGGCGGCCTCCAGCGTGAGCCCGGCCTGCTCGCGAGCCTGCCTCAGGATTCGGCCGAGTTGCCTGCGCGGTATCGACGACCCCGCGTCCGTCATCGCCGGACCTCCTGTCTCAATGTGACGCAATCAGTTGATCGATTCTGGGACTGTTTCCAGCGGATTGTGAAAAAGGGACGACTAGCGACGGATGCATCAGCTTAGACCGTTGCGTGTCCCTTGTGGGGGCACCGAGAGTGGCAGCAGCAGGACCGCTCGGTGACCGCCACGCGCCCGGGTGGAACTCGCCTCGGGAGCCGGTCTCGGCCTCTCCCACCGAGATCGGCTCCCACCGACCACCCGAGGAGGTATGCGATGAGGAGACTCCACCGGTTGCTGATCGACTTCCTGGTCGGCCCAGGGGCGCCGCATCGGCGGGACTGGCGTCGCCTCTGGCGCTACTGCCGGTGCGGGTTCCGCTGGCGCTGCCCGGACTCGATCGAACCGGTCCCGATGCCGTACGCGCCGAGGGTGCCGCCGCTCACCCCGGCCGCGTACCGGATGGCAGTGCGCGCCTCGGCGCCGGTGGTCGACACGGGGGACAGCCCACCGCCACCGGCTCGGCCCCGCGCCAGGAACGCGCGAGATCCACTGTGGCACTCACCCTCGGGACGACACGAGATCGGCCGGGTCGGTGCGCGCACGCCCGGTCAGGCCGCGCGGGTACGTCGAGCCGAGGAAGCCCGACCGGCGCTGCCATGATCGGCCGTGAAGAGCGTTGGCGGCGGCACGTACCGGTGCATCCCTCGTACCGGTGCCGGGCCTGCGGCCTCGACTGGCCGTGCCAGGACGCGCGGCTGGCGCTGCTTACCGGCTTCCGAGGCGATCGGGTGGGCCTGATGGTGTACCTCGGCAGCCACCTTGC
Organism: Plantactinospora sp. B6F1; assembly: GCF_040120695.1. Taxonomy (NCBI): domain Bacteria; kingdom Bacillati; phylum Actinomycetota; class Actinomycetes; order Micromonosporales; family Micromonosporaceae; genus Plantactinospora; species Plantactinospora sp. B6F1. Next base: position 277,259 of record NZ_JBEEAC010000004.1, read on the forward strand.
CCGCGCCCTGCGAGAGCTGCCCGACGTACACCCCGCGCTGCTCGCCGGCCGGTTCCTGCACTGGGTGCCGCGCCGCCGTTGAATGACCTGCCTCATCACCCGATGCCTGCCCCGAGCTGTCGACGTCCCCGTGGTCATGGCAGCTCGGGGCAGGCACCAGCGGTACCCGCAGAGCGAGGCGAGGAATCCCCCGACCAGTAGGCGTGACAGGCGTCAATTGAGCCAGTCAAGCACCTCGTCAGTGGTGACGACCTTGCCGAACCGCGGCAGGACCACCGTCAGAGCGTGGTCATGCTCCGCGGCCGTCATACCGCTCATCGCGTCGGCCACGAAGATGACCTCGAACCCGTGATCGGACGCAGCGCGCGCAGTCGACTCCACACCCATCGTCGTGGCAAGGCCGGTCATGACCACCGAGTGCACGCCGCGCCCCCGCAGTTGGTCGGCCAAGCCTGTGCCATAGAACGCGCCAATGGTCTGCTTCACGACAATGATGTCGCCGGGCTTCGGCTCCAGTGCCGGGACGAATCCACTACCTGGTGGCTGCTCGGCAACGCCCGGCCGATCCACCCGGACCAGCACCACGGTGCCGCCTGCTCGGCGGAACGCTGTCACCAGGCGGATTGCCCGGGCCACCACGTCGGCCCCCTTGTGGGGACCCATGTCCTGCTCGACGATACGTGGCATCAGGTCCACAACGATCAACGCGGTGCGTCCGGCGGGGAATGGCTTGGTGAGGAGTGAAGGCATCCTGCGACCCTAATACTCGGTAGGCGCGTTATTACCGCCACCAACAGCAGCCTGCCACAGTAAATTGCGCACTTGTTCGGCAATTACATCAGGACATCCTTGCCTGAGCGGTCAGCCAATCGTGCAGCGTCATGGCCAGTTGCACGGGCCGGTCGAGCTGCACCAGATGACCTGCTCCGTCGATCAGCTTGAGTTGGGCGCCAGGGATGAGCTCTGCCAGCCGGTGAGCGCGGTCGACGGGGATCCACCTGTCGTTCCCGCCCCATGCCACCAGCACCGGCAGGTCGAGACGTGGATAGAGCCCTTGAATCTCGTCGGTGTACGCCTGATCCGCCTGGGCGATCTGTCGATAGAACGCGGCTTGCCCCTCGGCATCGAGCCAGGGCGACACGAGAGCCTCCATCTGCCCGGGCGTGAGGCCGACGTGACTGGCTCCTGCGATGTAGGCCCGAAGCGCCCCCTCGTGCACGGCGCTGGGAAGCGCGCGGAAAACCTCTGTCTGCTCGCGCACAAGCCGGAAGAAGTCCGACCCCCACGGCGCCAGCGCCACCACGTCGACCAGCGCCAACGACGCGAACGCAGAACCATGCAGGAGCAGCGCCCTCAGCGCGACAGCACCGCCGTAGTCATGGGCGACGACGTGTGGAGACCGCAGATCCCAATGCGCGACAAGGTCGGCCAGAAGCTCACCTTGGACGTCCAGTGACACCCGGTGATGTGCAGACTTCGAGGACTGTCCATAACCGGGCATGTCCCAGAGATGAACCCGGAACCGGTCGCTCAGCGCCTCGGCGTAGGGGGTCCACAACGCGGAGGACCATGGAGTCCCATGGCAGAAAACGACATCGGGGCCGGAACCCGTCCGGCACCACCGAACTTCGCGTCCACGCCACTCGAACTTTTCCGTCAGTTCCATCCCGCCAACACTGCCAGACAGGCCCGCCCCCGGCACATTGCACATGCCGCTGACCAGGCGCGAGAGCAACGCAAGTGCGCTCGGGCTGGTCGCCGCTCGGTCACGCACCGGTACCGATGTCGCCCTGTCTTTCCTCGCCGGAATCAAAGAACCTTGTCAGGTACGCCGGCGGCTCCAGCTCGCTCGCCCGAACCAGCGAGAAGACCTCCGCCCCGTGCCCCGGCTCATCGAACAGCTGATACGCCTGGGCAAACCACACAAAGTCCATGTCCGGCCGCTCAGCCGCGTACCCGAGCGCTTCGTCCTCCGCCAGGGCAACCGCCTGCTCGAAACTCTGGGTCCGCCACAGCGTCAGCCGCTCCTCATACAACTGGCTCGCCACGCCAGCTCTCAATCGAAAGACGCATCGAACGGCGAACCAACCGATCCCGTTTTGCATCACCTCATCGCTCGGGCTTGCCATCCACATATCCTGTCGCCCAGGCATGTCCGCCGCGAACCGATTACGATGACGAGACTACCGACGCCGACCGACGATGGGTGGCCGCACACCACCCACAGCCGGCGCCGGTGCACCGCGTCGACCCGCATCTGGGACTGACCGATACCGACCTCGTGGCAGTGCGCCAATGGCTCGCTCAGCTGAACGGGGCCGCTTGATCGACTGCGCACATCTGCCGTCGACCGCGCCCACCCACAACCAAAGCAGTCACGGCTTCGTGACCGACCTGCCGTGACAGTCGACGTCCGAAACTGCCGATGAGCGTGCGCCTGACCATGACGCCGATGTGCGATCGGTGAAGCGTCAGTTGACCTGATCCATCCACCTTGCGCGGACAAGAATCTCAGTGGCGACCTCGTCGGGGGTACGGTCATTCGTGACTGTGAAGTCGTCAACGAGGGCTTCGGTAGGTATGGACCCGTGCTCGTCCAGCGCCCTCAGGTGCTGCTCGAGCTTTGGTCCCGTGTCTCGTTGGCGCAGGCGGTTGCGGACGGTGTCGACGTCCGCGATCAACCTGACCAGACGGACGTCACAGCCCGCGAGACTCTCCGCATACCGTTCCCGCTGGGCCACGCTGTCGATGACGGCAGCGGCTATGACAAACCGTGCGCCGGCGGCCCTGAAGTTCGCCCATACTGACGCCAGGTTGACGCACTTGAGTTCGTCATAGAATCGACCGCCCGGAGGGCTCACGTTCGGAGGCGGCCCGAACTGGGCCAGCATGTCTGTGTCAACGACGGCCGTGACGTGGCCCGCTTCGGTGAGAACTCGTCCGACCGCGTCTGCCACGGTTGACTTCCCAACACCGGCGACGCCGGTGAGGAGCAAGGCTTTACACACAGAGGTCTGCACGGCTTTCGGCCCCGAGACGGGCCGGGCCGACGCCGTTGCGTCCGGATTTAACAGGAACCAGTAGTTGACCGTGGGACCTTGTGCGGCCAGACCGCCGCCCAGTGACTCGTACAGCGCCCGGGCAGGGGCATTCGCCTCGCCCGTAGCCAGGAACATCCGGGCAGCACCGGCCTGTACGCCGGCCGACATGAACGCGTGTAACAGTGCCCGACCGATTCCCAGCCGACGGCGCTCCTGCGCCACCTCCAGTCGATGAAGGTAAAGCATCGAGGAGGTGTCAGGCCGGATCAGGTGATAACCCCAGCACCACCCGACGATCTCCGCACCGTGAGAGGCCACGAAGGCCAGAGCACCTGGACTCCCTAGGAACGCCTGGCCGCCGCCAGCCGCTGCTCCGAACCTACGCGCCGCACGATCGAAGAGTTGAACGTCGGCTGCCGGTACTCGACGGATCACACGTCATTCTCACTCTTCACCCTTCAGGACGCGGGACAGGAACGCACGGATCTGCCGCAGACCACGCGCTTCCGCTGTTCAGCATGTCACTATCCGTCGTCGACGATCGCGGCTGCCGGATCTTGTGGTCACATGCAATGGCCCACCAGCACCGACACGGCCGGACGCGACGCCTAGCATCGTCCCGATGAACACTCCCGAAAGCGACCCAACGACGTCGGCACCGACGAGGCCCGGCGCTACGGAGGCCCTGCGCCTGCTGTCCGGCGCGCCAGTCGGACTCGACGTCGCCGTCAAGAGACTCAGCCGCGGCAGCGGTGTCTACGCCTGGTGGGCCGCTCCGTCGACCCTTCCCGAACTCCCCGGGCCACCGAACGGGAACGTCCCGTCGCTACGACTGCTCTACCTCGGTCGGGCGACCAGTCTGCGGGGCCGGATCCTGCGCAACCATCTTCGGCGCTCGGGCAGTTCGATGCTGCGCCGCACATTGGCCGGGCTCCTCGCGTCCGAGGGCTACCGGACGACCTGGACCGACCGCGTTGTCCTGGTCCCCGAGGACGAGGCACGGCTGACCGCGTGGATGTACAGGCACCTGTGCCTCACCTGGGCCGAGGACCCGGAGCCGGCGACCATCGAGACCGAACTCGTCCGGCGCCTGCACCCACCACTCAACGTGCACGGCGTCGACCCCGAACACGTCCAGGCGGCCGTGGTCGCCGCAAAGGACGCCTACAACACCAGCAGCCGCCCGGCCGAGGCTATGCGGATGTCGTGACCTGATCGCCCGACGCGAACAGGTACCGATGAGCACCCCATGCCGAGAACAGTACGTGTGATCATGGCGAGGTCGAGGCTGGCCACGCGCCCATGGTCTGGGTACATCCATGGTCTGGGTACGGCAGCGGCAGTCGGGCGGTCAGCCGGCGTAGCGGGGCTCGCCGAGCCGGTGGCGGAATTCCGCGTGAGCGGTCTGGAAGACGTCGTTGAGCCGCGCGAGCTCGGACTCGGTCGGCTCCCGCCGCAGCCCGACATCGATCTTGAAGTCGCCGTCCACGATCGCCACATCGAGGCGGTCGAGCAGGTCCGCGGGAAGTCTGGTGATGACGAAGTCGCGGAACGCATCGGCGATCGTGCCCGCCATGTCGCCACACCCGCAGGTGCGGCCATCCAGCACCGCACCGAGGTGACTGCGGCCGACGATCGCGTCCGGGTGTACGGGATCCAGGACGGCCAGGCCCTCCTCCAGGACCGTGCGGGCCTCCGACAGCCGCGCCTCATGCTGGAGGAACAGACCGAGCGCGACGCAGGCCCGCCCGACCATGTCGTAGTCGGTGCCGCGGCGCGCCTGCCGCACCGCCTCGGTCAGCCGTTGCTCCGCCAGGTCCACCCGGCCGGCCTCCTTCAGCGCGAGGCCCCAGTTGCGCAGGACCTGACTCAGTAGCTCCGGGCGGCCGATGCGCTCCGCCCTCGCGTGCGCCGACCCGTACGTGCGCAGCGCCGCCTCGGCATCGCCGGCGTCGTCCTGGGCCATCGCCAATCCGAGCGCTGCCATCAGCGCTTCCTCCTCGCGGCCCTGCCGGTCGTATGAGGCGAGCACGCGCTCGATCGCATCAACCCGCCCGGCCTGGTCACCGAGATCACGGCCAAGGTTCGCCAGTGCGGACAAGGCGTTGAGCGTCGCCTGGTGGTCGATGCCGAGCCGCTCCTCCAAAGCGGCGACCAGGGAGGTGAGCAGGGACTTGGATGCCGGATCGTCGTGGTCCACCATCTGGGTGACGGATCGCCCGACCTGCTCGACGAGCTCGTCCGGCAGTTGGTGCAGTCCCACGAACAGCGGATCCCGGCTCTCCTCGGCATGCACGATCGCTGCTCGCAGCGCCAACGCGGAGGCCACCCGCTCGTGCCCGTCGCGCCACAGGTTGGCCACCGCCTCCTCGACGACCTGCCGGGCCTCCGCCACCTCGCCACGCTGCCGCAGCAGGTCCGCCAGCGGTTCGAGACCGAACGCGTAGCCGGCGTGCTCGCGACCGTAGAAGGCGAGCCGCTCCTGAACGCCCTGGCGCAACTCCGCCTCGGCGTCATCGAGCCGCCCCGCCATGCGCAGCGCCAAGCCCAGATTGAGCCGGTAGGTCAACTGGTCCTTGCGGGACTCGTGATCGCGCGGAGTCGCGGAGACGGCGTGGCGGTAGCACTCGATCGCGCGGTCGAGTTGATCGGTGTTGAGCAGCACATTGCCGAGGTCGCACTGGGCCGAGGCCCACTCCGGGCTGCCGTGCCCGTGCTTGTCCGTGGCGGCCTGCAACTCGCGCGTCATGAGGTTCTCGGCGTCGCCCATTCGGCCCTCCCGCAAGAGCGCGAAGGCCACCTCGACCGGGGTGGGGGGTGTCGTCACGAGCCGCAAGCTTAGGACCCCCCACCGACACTCGCGCACTCCCGGGAACACCCCGAGCGGGCGATAAGCCCGGGCGCGTTGATGATCACGCCGGGATAATGACCGACGTGGAGGAAGTCAAGGTCGTCGTCGCCCATGACGAGCGGGCGACCCTGCGGGTCGGTGACGTGTTCCTGAAGATCGACGCTGATCAGACACGCACCGACGTCGAGGTCGAGGCGATGGCTCTGGCGCCGGTCCCGACTCCGCAGGTCCTTTGGCGTCGGCCACCCGTGCTGGCGCTGGCCGCCGTTCCGGGTACGGCACTGGGCATCCTCGGCGAGCCCTCACCCGCGTCGTCGGCGGCGTGGGCCGCGGCGGGTGCGGTCGCGCGGATGCTGCACGACGCGCCCCTGCCACCATGGCCCGGTCGGCGCCTCGACGAGCTCGCAGCGCGCCTCGACAGCGAATGCGAATGGCTCGTCACCAATGGTGTCCTTCCCGCGGACGTGGTCGCCCGTAACCGCCAGGTTGCCGAGGCCGCGCTCCGGCCGTGGAAACCCGTCTTCGTGCACGGAGACCTGCAGATCACCCACGTCTTCGTCGACGGCGACACCGTCACCGGCGTGATCGACTGGTCCGAGGCGGCCCAGGGCGACGCCCTCTACGACCTCGCCGTGCTGACGCTCGGACACGAGGAGCGCCTTGACGATGTGGTCGTTGGCTACGGCACCGATGTCGACCTCGACGTGATCCGCGGGTGGTGGTCTTGGCGAAGCCTGGTGGCGGCCCGCTGGCTGGTCGGACACGGCTTCGACCCGTCGCTGCCCGGCGGTGAGTTCGACGTGTTGAGGGCACGGATGTGAGGCTGCACGAACCCGATGGCCACCGCCGCCGGGGCCGGCTCCGGCGGGGTTGTCCGCGCCTGGGCGGGTCGATCGGATAGCGTCGTGACCATGCCCGAGACCGGTTATCCCTGGCCGATCGAAACCACCCGGCTGGACAACGGCCTGCGCGTGGTGGTCAGCGAGGATCGCAGCGCCCCCGTAGTCGCGGTCAACCTCTGGTACGACGTCGGCTCCCGGCACGAACCCGACGGCCAGACCGGTTTCGCCCACCTGTTCGAACACCTGATGTTCGAGGGTTCGGTCAACGTGGCCAAGACCGAGCACATGCAGTTGGTGCAGGGCTCCGGCGGCTCGCTGAACGCGACCACCAACCCGGACCGGACAAACTACTTCGAGACGCTGCCGTCGGAGCACCTGGCGCTCGCGCTCTGGCTGGAGGCGGACCGGATGGGCGGCCTGGTGCCGGCCCTGACCCAGGAGACCCTGGACAACCAGCGCGAGGTGGTGAAGAACGAGCGGCGGCAGCGCTACGAGAACGTCCCGTACGGGGACGCCTGGCTGCGCCTGCTGCCCCTGCTCTATCCGCCCGGGCACCCGTACCACCACGCCACGATCGGCTCGATGGCCGACCTGAACGCCGCCGACCTGGCCACCTTCCAGGCATTCCACACCACCTACTACGCGCCGAACAACGCGGTGCTCACGGTGGCCGGGGACACCTCGGCCGACGAGGTCTTCGCGCTGGCCGAGCGCTACTTCGGCAGGCTCGTCCCGCAGTTCGACATCCCGCCGGCCCCGGACGGCACGATGGTGCCGGCCACCGGGACACCGGTCCGGGAGACCGTCACCGCGGACGTGCCCGCGCCGAGGGTCTACCTGGCGCACCGGACCCACCCGTTCGGCGGCCCCGGCTACGACACGGTGACCGTGCTGGCGACGCTGCTCGGCAGTGGGCGGGGTAGTCGGCTCTACCAGCGGCTCGCCGACGGGGCCCGGCTCGCCCAGCCGGACAGCGTCGGCGCGTTCGGCGTCGACCTGGCGTACGCGCCGGCACCGCTGATCGTCACCGCCACCGCCCGGGACGGGGTGACCGGGCCCGAGTTGGAGGCGGGACTCGTCGAGGTGCTCGACGGGCTGGCCGACGGGGTGACCGAGGCCGAGCTCGACCGGGCCAAGGCACTGCTCACCACCGGCTGGTGGCGGCAGCTCGCCAGCGTGGACGGCCGGGCCGACATCCTCGGCCGGCACGCCACCCAGCTCGGCGACCCGGCCCGGGCGGCCGACCGGCTGCCGGGCTGGCTCTCGGTCACCACGGAGCAGGTCAGCGGGCTCGCCGCCGAGTTGCTCCGGCCCGAGGACCGGGCGACCCTGACCTATCTGCCGGAGACCCAGGAAGAGGCGTGATGACCGAGCCGGGCCCCATTCTGATCACGGAGCGGCCGCCGACCGGGGCGGCCCGGCCGTACACCTTCCCGACGGTGGTCCGCCAGGCGGTGGCCGGCGGCAGCGTCGTCGCCGCCCACCTGCCGGGGCACCACCTCGCCGTCGCGGTGCTGCTGCTCGACGGCGGCGCCGGGCGCGAGCCGCTGGGCCGGGAGGGGCTCTCCGGGGTACTCGCGAAGGCGCTGGAGGAGGGGACGACCCGGCGCGACTCCACGGCGTACGCGCTGGCGCTGGAGGGGCTCGGCACCGAGCTGACCATCGCCACCGACTGGGACGCCTTCCAGGTCAGCGTGCAGGTTCCGGTGCAGCGGCTGCCGGCCGCGGTGGAACTGCTGGCCGAGGCGGTCCGTAGCCCGCGCCTCGACCCTGCGGACATCACCCGGGTACGCGACGACGAGGTCACCGCGCTGCGGATGTACTGGGCGAACCCGGGACCACGGGCCGACGCCACGCTCCGGGCCGACCTGTTCGGCGCCGACCAGCGGCCCGGCCGCCCGATGGACGGCGATCCCGACTCGGTCGCCGCCGTCACCGTCGACGACGTGACGTCGTTCCACGCCGCCTGGCTGACCCGGTTCGGCACCCTGCTGGTCGTCGGTGACCTCGACCGGATCGACCTGGACGTGCTCGGCGCCGCCGCGTTCGCCGGTGCCGACGGCGCGGTGGAGCCGGCCGGACCGCCGCTGGGCGTGCCGGTCCGCGACGAGCGGCGGATCATCCTGGTCGACCGCCCCGGTTCGGTCCAGTCCACGCTGCGGCTCGGGCACGCCGCACCGCACCGGGCCCACCCCGACTACGTCCCGATGGCGCTGGCCGCCACGGTGCTCGGCGGTGCCTTCACCTCCCGGCTGAACCACCTGATCCGGGAGGTACGCGGCTACACGTACGGAATCAGGGCCGAGTTCGGCCACTCGCGGCGGTTCGGTCGGTTCGTGGTCAGCTCCGGGGTGCAGACCGCGGTGACCGCGCCGGCCCTGGTGGACGCGGTGGGCGAGATCACCCGTACCCGGGACGCCGGGGTGACCGAGCCGGAGCTGGCCGTCGCCCGGGCCTGGCGGGCCGGGCAGCTCTCGGTGGAGTTGCAGACGCCCCGGGCCATCGCCAGCGCGCTCGCCACGCTGGTCGTGCACGACCTGCCGGACGACTACCACGCGACCCTGCGCGAGCGGCTGCTGTCGACCGCCGAGCCGGCGGTGTCGGCGGCGGCCGCGACGCACCTGCACCCGCAGGGGCTGACCCTGGTGATCGAGGGCGACGCGGCGGTGATCCGGGACGAGTTGGTCGCCAGCGGGCTCGGTGAGGTGAGCGACGCCACCGGCTGACGCTCCGGCGTCCGGTCGTCCGGCACCGGAGCCCCCGAAACCGGACCGCATGCTGGGCGGTGCGCTGATCGGCCTGCCGGGCCGCCCGAGCGGCTGGGTAGCCTCCCGGTATGAGGATCGGCATTGTGGGGGCCACCGGGCAGGTCGGTGGCGTGATGCGGCGAGTGCTCGCCGAACGCCAGTTTCCGGTGGACGAGCTGCGGCTGTTCGCCTCGGCCCGGTCGGCGGGGCGGACCGTGGCCTGGCGGGACGGTGAGGTCACCGTCGAGGACGCGGAGACCGCCGACTACGCCGGACTGGACATCGTGCTCTTCTCGGCCGGAAAGGGCACGAGCAAGGCGCTCGCTGCCCGGGTCGCGGCCGCCGGCGCCGTGGTGATCGACAACTCCTCGGCCTGGCGGATGGATCCCGAGGTGCCCCTGGTGGTCGCCGAGGTCAACCCGCACGCCGCCGCCGTACGCCCCCGGGGCATCATCGCCAACCCCAACTGCACCACGATGGCGGCGATGCCGGTGCTGCGCCCGCTGCACGCCGAGGCCGGACTGGTCAGCCTGGTCGTGACGACCTACCAGGCGGTCTCCGGCTCCGGCCTGGCCGGGGTCGCCGAGCTGGACGAGCAGGTCCGCAAGGTCGCCGACGGCGCCACCGCGCTCGCCTTCGACGGCCGGGCCGTCGAGTTCCCGGCCCCCCGGCAGTACGCCGAGCCGATCGCCTTCAACGTGCTGCCGGTGGCCGGCTCGATCGTCGACGACGGGTCGGCGGAGACCGACGAGGAGCAGAAGCTCCGCAACGAGAGCCGCAAGATCCTGGAGATTCCCGAGCTGAGGGTCTCCGGCACCTGCGTCCGGGTGCCGGTGTTCACCGGGCACTCCCTGCAGGTCAACGCCAGGTTCGCTCGGCCGCTGAGCCCGGAGCGGGCCCGTGAGCTGCTGGCCGGGGCTCCCGGGGTGGCGCTGGCGGACGTACCGACCCCGCTGCTGGCGGCCGGGCAGGACCCGACGTACGTCGGCCGGTTCCGGGCCGACGAGACCGTCGCGCACGGGCTGGCGTTCTTCTGCGCCAGCGACAACCTGCGCAAGGGTGCGGCGCTGAACGCGGTACAGATCGCCGAGCTGGTGGCCGGCGAGTCGCGCCCGCGGTAGCGGTCGAGCGCGGTCGAATCTGCCGACTCCCTTCCTGCGGCGTTACGTCGAGGTCTGCCCGGGTAGACCGGATCGGCCACATGGAGAGGGGTGCAGGATGACGACCGTCGGAGAGTTCATGACGACCCGCCTGGTGACCATGGACGGCGGCGACACGCTCACCGCTGCCGCCCAGGAGATGCGGGACAGTGCCATCGGCGACGTGATCGTGACCAACGACGACAAAGTCGTAGGTATCGTCACCGACCGCGACATCACGGTACGCGGGGTTGCCGAAGGGTTGAACCCGTCGAGCGCCACGCTGAACCAGATCCTTACCCAGGACGTGGTGACCGTGACGCAGTACGACGACGCGGTCGCCGCCGCGGACCTGATGCGGACGTACGGCGTACGACGGTTGCCGGTGGTCGAGGACGGCCGGCTGATCGGACTGGTCTCCCTCGGCGACCTCGCGGTGGAGCGGGAGCCGCAGTCCGTGCTCGCCGACATCAGCGCCGACGAACCGAACAACTGAGACCTGCCCGACGGGCCCGGGCGACAACGGCGTCCCCGGGCCCGCCGGGCAGCGGCCAGGTCTCCCCGGTCGGTTGATCCCCTCAGCGTCCGCAGACGGTTGGTCCCGGGCGCCCCGGGGACGGTCCGGAGACGGTGACGCGCCCAGGGGACGGTCCGGAGGGCGGTGACGGACAGGCGAGGGAGGGCAGGGCGATGGATCCGACCACCGAGTTCTTCGAAGGACTCAACTACCGTCCGCCGGATCCGCTGCTGCGCGAGATCCGGGGAACGATCCGCTTCGAGTTCGAGTCGGATGTCGACGTCGACACCTGGTTGCTGGTGTTCAGCGCCGGCAGCGTCTCCGCCACCGAGTCGGACCGGCCGGCGGACTGCACGGTCCGGACCGACCGCGAGTTCTTCAACCGGGTCGCCGCCGGCGAGGCGAACGTGTTCGCGGCACTGCTGCGCAACCGGGTCACCGTGGAGGGAAACCTCATCCTGTACAAGTACCTGCTGCACCTGGTGCCCGGGCCGCCCGGCGCGCACGAACCTCGGGAATGGGTGCGGCGGGGGCATCGGAGATGAAACCACTGGTCAGCATCCTCGACGGCAACACCTTCGTGGTCAGCGACGACCGGGGCGACATCGACCCCTCGCCGACCTTTCCCACCGGGTTCTTCTCGTTCGACACCCGGTTCCTGTCGAAGTGGGAGCTGACCGTCGACGGAAACCGGCTCAGCGTGCTCTCCGTCGACGACCTCCAGTACTTCGAGTCGCAGTTCTTCCTGGTCCCCGGCGAGCCGACGCACTACGTGGACGCCAAGCTGTCGATCATCCGGCACCGGACGATCGGCGGCAGCTTCGTCGAGGATCTGACCGTCCTCAACCACCAGGACCAGGCGGTCGAACTGACGGTCCGGTTGAACGTGGCGAGCGACTTCGCCGACCTGTTCGAGATCAAGGATATGCAGGGGAAGGCCGGCGAGACCATCGCGCTGGTCGAGGACGATCGGCTGCGACTCTGCTACCACCGGGAGACCTACCGACGCGAGACGGTCATCACCTCGAGCGCACCCGCCGAGTTCGACCCCGACGGGCTGACCTTCGCGCTGCGGATCGAAGCGCACCAGCAATGGCATACCCGACTGTGTGTGCAGGCCAACGTCGAGGGGGCCGGCGGCCGGGACATCCGGCTCAGCATCCAGCGGCACCGCAGCCGGTCCCCCGAGGAACTGCGGCAAGACCTGCAAGGGTGGCTGGACCGGGCGCCGAAGCTCAGCAGCGACAGCGATGCGCTGACCGGGACGTACCGGCGCAGCCTGGTCGACCTGGCCGCGCTCCGGTACGTGCCGCTGACCTCCGGTGCCCCGCTGCCCGCCGCCGGCCTGCCCTGGTTCATGACGATGTTCGGCCGGGACGGCCTGATCACCTGCCTGCAGACCCTGCCGTTCACCCCGGAACTCACCCCGCCGGCGCTGCGCTACCTGGCGATGACCCAGGGGGTGAGCCTGGACGACTTCCGGGACCGGGAGCCGGGGAAGATCCTGCACGAGGTCCGGTACGGCGAGTCGACCGCGTTCGAGGAGCAGCCACACTCGCCCTACTACGGCTCGGCCGACTCGACCCCGCTCTTCGTGATCCTGCTCGACGAGTACGAACGGTGGACCGGGGACACCAAGCTGGTCGAGTCGTTGGAGTACGAGGCCCGGGCGGCGCTGAACTGGATCGACCGGTACGGGGACCTGATGGGCAACGGCTACGTCTGGTACGAACGGCGGAACCTGCGCAACGGCCTGGAGAACCAGTGCTGGAAGGACTCCTGGGACGGCATCTCGTACTCCGACGGCCGGTTGCCCGCGTTTCCCCGGGCCACCTGCGAGCTACAGGGCTACGCGTACGACGCCAAGATTCGGGGCGCCCGCCTCGCCCGGCTGGTCTGGAAGGACCTGGTCTACGCCGAGCAGCTGGAGCGGGAGGCGGCGGACCTGAAGCAGCGGTTCAACCGGGACTTCTGGGTCGCCGACGGCGAGTACTACGCGCTGGCCCTGGACATCGAGGGCAGCCAGGTGGACGCCCTCTCCTCCAACATGGGGCACCTGCTCTGGAGCGGGATCGTCGACGAGGACCGGGCCGCGAAGGTGGCCGAGCACCTGCTCGGGCCCCGGCTCTTCTCCGGTTGGGGTGTGCGCACCCTGGCCGAGGGGGAGGGCCGGTACAACCCGATCGGCTACCACGTCGGCACGGTCTGGCCGTTCGACAACTCGCTGATCGCCTGGGGGCTGCGCCGGTACGGCTTCCGGTGCGAGGCGGGCCGGATCGCCGAGGCGATGATCGACGCGGGACGGTACTTCGACGGCCGGCTTCCGGAGGCGTTCGCCGGCTACGACCGGGCGCTGACGAAGTACCCGGTGCAGTACCCGACGGCGTGTAGCCCGCAGGCCTGGTCGACCGGTACGCCGATGTTGATGATCAGAACCCTGCTGGGGCTTGACCCGCACGGCGAGCACCTGATCGTGGACCCGGCCCTGCCGGAGCGGATGGGCCGGATGGAACTGCTGGACATCCCGGGGCGGTGGGGCCTGATCGACGCCTTCGGCCGGGGCCGCCCGGAGCACACGGCGAACCTGACGGATTGACCGGGCGGCACGGCCTCCGTCGATGTGCGGGGGTGCCACGGCACCCGCAGGGGTGCGGAATGCCGGACGAATCGGGGAGGAGGCATCATCCGATGGCGGATCCGACCGTCGAGTTCTTCAACCGGATCGAGGAGAGCGGACCGGGCCTGCTGCCGACCAGGGCCCGGGGAACACTCCGGTTCGACATCGACCGGGGCGACGAGGTCGATCACTGGTTCGTCGCGATCAATCGCGGGAACGTGCTGGTGTCGCGCGAGTGGCGGGAGGCGGACTGCGTGGTCACCACCGACAAGGATCTGTTCGACAAGCTCGCCACCGGCGAGGCGCAGGTGCTCGCCGCGTACAACCGGAACGACCTGACCGTGCAGGGGAGCCTGCCGCTGCTGCTGACGTTCCGCCGCGCCTTCCCCTCGCCGCCGGGGACCCGGGATCCCCGGGAGCGGATCCGGGAGCGGTTCGCAGGCGGCCGGGCCGGAAGGAATGGGGAGAGCTGGTCGTGAACGAGCTGGTCAGCATCTTGGATGGCAACACGTTCATGGTCAGCGACTCCGCCGGTGACGTGGATTCGTCCCCGACCGTGCCGTCCGGGCTCTTCGCCTGGGACACCCGGTTCCTCTCCACGTGGGCGCTGACCGTCGACGGCGAGCGGCTGCACGAACTCTCCGTCGACGACCTCCAGTACTACGAGTGCCGGTTCTTCGTGGTGCCCGGCGAGCCGACCCACTACGTGGACGCGAAGACCTCGGTGATCCGGCACCGGACGCTCGTCGATGGGCTCGCGGAGGAGTTGACCGTGCTCAACCACCGCGACGAGTCGGTGGTGCTGACGCTGCGGATGGAGATCGACTGCGACTTCGCGGACCTGTTCGACGCCCGGGAGGCCCGGGCCCTGCCCGGTCGGTCGGAGAAGTTCGTCGAGGATGGCGCGCTTCGGCTGCGCTACGAGCGGAGGCGGCACGTTGCCGAGACGATCGTCACCAGCAGCCTGCCGGCCGCGGTCGACGCCGAGGGCATGACCTTCCAGATCGAACTCGGCGCCCACCAGGCCTGGACGACGACGCTCCGGGCGATCGGCACCATCCGCGGTGCCGGCGGCCGGGACGTCCGGGAAAACCTGAGCGGCTACGAGAAGAGGCGGCCGGAGAAGCAGCGTGAGCTGGCGGAGTGGATGGCCGGGGCCCCGAAGCTCACCTGTGACTGCGGGATGCTGGCGCACACCTACCGGCGCAGCCTGACCGACCTCGCCGCGTTGCAGTACGCCGGGCTGACCGGCCCGGCGAAGCTGCTGGCGGCCGGACTGCCCTGGTACATGTCGCTGTTCGGCCGGCACAGCCTGATCACCGGCTACCAGTCGCTGCCGTACCTACCGCAGATCGCCCGCAGCGCGCTGTCGGTGCTCGCCCTGCTCCAGGGCGGCCGGGTGGACGACTTCCGGGACGAGGAGCCGGGCAAGATCCTGCACGAGGTCCGGTACGGCGAGCCGGGCGGCTTCGAGGACAGCCCGTTCACCACCTACTACGGCGCGGCGGACTGCACACCGCTGTTCGTGGTCCTGCTCGACGAGTACGAGCGGTGGACCGGGGATGCCGAGACGGTGCGGCTGCTGGAGTACGAGGCCCGGTCGGCGCTGGACTGGGTCGACACGTATGGCAACCTGATGGACGACGGCTACATCTGGTACGAGCGCCGCAGCCCCGGCGGGCTGGAGAACCAGGGCTGGAAGGACTCCCGGAACTCGATCGTCTACGCCGACGGCCGGCTGCCTGGCAGTCCCCGGGCCACCTGCGAGCTACAGGGCTACGCCTACGACGCCAAGGTCCGGGCTGCCCGGCTGGCCCGCGTGGTCTGGAACGACCCGGCGTACGCGGACCGGTTGGAGCGGGAGGCGGCCGACCTGCGCATTCGGTTCAACCGGGACTTCTGGATCGCCGACCGGGGCTACTACGCGTTGGCGCTCGACGCCGAGGGCGGCCAGGTCGACGCGCTCGCCTCCAACATGGGGCACCTGCTCTGGAGCGGCATCGTGGACGAGTCCCGGGCCGCGCAGGTGGTCGACCACCTGCTCAGCCGGCCGCTCTTCTCCGGTTGGGGCATCCGGACGCTCGCCTGCGACCAGGCCGGATACAACCCGGTCGGCTACCACAACGGCGCGATCTGGCCGTCGGACAACTCCCTCATCGCGCTGGGGCTGCGCCGGTACGGCTTCGCCGACGAGGCGGCCCGGTTGGCGGTGACGATGATCGAGGCATCCCAGTACTTCGACGGCCGGATGCCGGAGGCGTTCGCCGGCTACGACCGGCGATTCACCCGGTATCCGGTGCAGTACCCCCGGGCGTGCAGCCCGCACAGCTCGTCGGCGGGCGCACCGCTGGCGCTGCTCCGTACCCTGCTGGGCCTGCGTCCGCACCAGGACCATCTGACGATCGACCCGGCGATCCCGGAGCGGCTCGGCCGGATCGAGCTGATCGACATTCCTGGTCGGTGGGGCCGGATCGACGCGTTCGGTCGGGGCCGGGTGCCGCTGGAACCCGACTGAGCCGCCCCGGACGGCCGTTGGAGGTCCGGCCGCCCAGGGCTATTCGAAGCTCAGGTGCCGGCGCTGGCGCAGCCGGATGCCGGAGGCGGTCGCCACCAGCGTGGTCAGCGTCAGGGTCAGCACGACGCCGTGCACCAGGCCGCGGGCCAGGTAACCGCTGTCGGTGTGGTCGATCGCGTACGTGCCGATCTCGCGGCTGAACCAGAACGGCAGCGCCCGGGCGGCGGTGTCGGCCGGGTCCAGCACCATCTGGAGCCCGACCACGATCAGCAGCACCAGGGTGCCCTCCAGCTCGCGGGGGAGAATCGCGCTCAGCGCCAGCCCGAACGGGACGGCGGTGGCCACCGTCAACGCCATGATCAGCGCGATGGCGCCATACCGGACGTCGTCCTGGTCGAAGCGGACCAGCAGGAAGTACGGCACCGACAGCGCGGCGCCGACCGTCCAGAGCGCGAGCAGCCGGCCGAGATGCAGGTGGTGCGCCCGGTAGCCGGAGAGTCGTAGCCGGGGCTCGATGCCCCGGGCGGCACTGCCGGCGAAGAGCGCGGCGGTGCTGAGCGCCCAGCTCAGTCCGAGACAGACGAACCGGATCGACTGGCCGGCGTGGTCGTCCCGGCGACTGGCGTAGAAGGCCAGCGGAAACACCAGCAGGATCAGCAGTACGCCCCGGCGGCGCACCACCTCGCGCAGCGCCAGCTCCGCCACCGTCCAGATCTTGGTCATGCCGACATCTCCCGGGCCGGGGTCAGGTCGAGCACGGTGTCGACCCGGTCGAGTTGGTTGAGCAGGTGGGTCACCACGACGATCGCCCGGCCGTCCCCGCGCCACCGCCAGAGCTGCTGCCAGAAGTCCAGATAGGTGCCCCGGTCGAAGCCCTGGTACGGCTCGTCGAGCAGCAGCACGTCCGGTTCGCCGAGCGCGGCCATCACCAGGTTGAGCTTCTGCCGGGTACCCCCGGAGAGGTGCCGGGCCTGGGTCCGGCCGGCGGGCTCCCAGTCCAGTGCGGCGGCATGCGCCCGACCGGCGGCCCGGGCCTGCGTCCGGTTCAGCCCGCGTCCGGCCCCGACCAGCACGAAGTGCTCCTCGGGATGGAGGAAGTCGGCGGTACCGCCGGACTGCGGGCAGTAGCCGAGGGTGCCGTGCACCCGGACCCGGCCGGAGTCCGGGCTGAGCAGGCCGGCGCAGATCCGCAGGAAGGTGCTCTTGCCGGCACCGTTCGCCCCCACCACGGCGGCGATCTCACCGGCCCGCACCGTCAGGTCGACGCCGGCCAGCACCGGGCGCCGGCGGTAGCGCTTGGTGATGCCGCGCACCTCCAGCCGGACCGGGCCGGCGGTCTGCGGCGCCCGCGCCGGCGCGTCCACCCGGGCCGTCCCGACGCCGGCGGTGTGCCGCGGTGCGCCGACGCTTTCGGCGACCGCCGACGCGTACGTCGACGGCGGGCCGAAGACCTGCAACGGCGACTCGCCGCTGTCCCGCAGGTGCGTGGCGGACTCGGCGACCACGTGCCGGGCGAGGTCCGGATCGAGGCCGTGCCGGTGCAGCTCAGCGGCGAGCGCCCGGAGCCATCCGTCGGAGTTCACCGTGTCTGCACCTCCCGCAGGACCGTCTCCACCCCTCGGGCGAAGGCGTCCCAGTCGACGGCGGTCCGGCGTAGTGTGTCGGCGCCGGCCGGAGTGATCCGGTAGTACTTGCGGGCCGGGCCGGAGGCGCCCTCCCGCCACTGCGCGCTCACCAGGCCGGTCCGTTGCAGCCGGAGCAGCACCGGATAGAGGGTGCCACCCTGGATCGGGCCGATGCCGCTCGCGTCGAGCGACTGGGCCAACTCGTATCCGTAGGACTCCCGACGGTGCAGCAGGGCGAGAACGCACAGGTCGAGCACCCCGCGTAACCACTGGCCACGGCGCTCCTGATCCACGGCGAAGAAGGTAGCACAGCCAGCTAGCTGGCGCAGCAACCTAGTGTCCCGACGGTGTGCGCCCGAGGTTCGAGGCCGGGTGAACGGGGAGGATGATCATGCATACCGAGTACGGTCAGCCGGGCAGGTGGGCGTCGAGGAAGGCCGCGACGACGGCACGGACGTCGGGCCGGTGCAGCGGCAGGCCGTGACAGCCGTGCGTGACCAGGGAGTGCACCGGATGACCGGCCCGGAGCAGCGCCGAGGTCAACGCGATCGTCTGGCCGACCGGTACGGCGTCGTCCGCTACACCGTGCGCCAGCAGCACCGGTACCCGGTTGCCGACGTGGTGCAGCGGAACCGCGTCCCGCGTCGCCGGGTCCCCGGCCGTGGGCTGGTGGCCCAGCAGCGCAGCCCACGGGTTGTCGCCACGGCGTGCCTGCGGCCACTCCTCGTCCAGCGGATCGACCGGCGGCCATAACGCGAGTACGCCGTCCACGTCGTCCGGCTCGGCGACGCCGCGCAGCCCGAGGTGCAGCGCCAGGTGGCCGCCGGCCGAGTCGCCGGCCACCAGGAACGGAAGCCCGGCCGCGCGGGCCCGGGCCAGTGGCTCTCGCGCCGCCGCCCGTACGTCGGCGAGCTGCGCCGGCCACCTGGCTTCCGAGCTCAGCCGGTAGCGGCCCTGCACCACCGCCAGCCCGTGCCCGGCCAGCGCCGCGCCGTCCTCGTCCGACCAGCCGCGCCAGCCGCCACCCGGCAGCCACAGCACGATTCCCCGCTCCGTCATGGGCCAAGCATGGTCGCTGGCGTCCCCGTCGGGCCAGCCGGGAATGCCGACTCCGCTGACGGCGTAACCGCGCGGATCCGCGCACGACGGTGAGCGGGACCCCCTCCGGCGTGACCGGCACCGCTCCGGCTCGCCGAGCGGTTTCGGATGACCCGAGGTAATTTGGGTTCCGTGCTCTCCGTCGCGTTGGTCCGCCCCGTGTGGTGGATCGCGTGCCGGTCGCTGCGGTTCGTGACCGCCCTGGTGTTGATGGGCCTGCTGCTCGGCGCCCCCGGAGCCCGGTCCGGCCTTACCGATCCGGCCTTTGCGGCCACCGGGTCGTCCAGCGTCGGACAGTCGCCCAGCGTCGGGCACTCGACTGTGGAGGATGAGCGACCCTCGACGTCGGTCGAGGGCGCCGCCGCGACCGACGAGCGACCGGTGCCGACCGGCTCGGTGCCGACGGTGCTGGTCCGGGCCGGCCTGTTGGGCAGAGAGCCGGTTCGGCCGGCGCTCGGATCGGCGGCCGGGGTGTGGCCGGCCGGTGACGCGTACGCCCGGGTGGTCGGGCCGCGCGCACCCCCGCTGGGCTGAGGACCGCTCGCGCCCGACCGCGTCCGGTCCGGTCCCGCCGACTCCTCGTCCGCATCGTCCACCCCGTGAGGTGCCGTCATGGAAAATGTTCTGTTCGACTTCCTGATCGAGGTGACCCAGGCCAGTACCCTCTGGCTCGTCCTGCTCGGGCTCGTGCTGGCCGCGGGCATCTGGCTCGTCGTGCGTCCACAGGGCGACCCGACCGACCGCCGGGCCGACGACGCCGGCTACGACGTGGCGGTCAAGGACGCCGAGGGACGCCGGGAACGGCTGGCGGCCCGGGCGGCGGAGCTGCACCGGTACGCCGAGGAGGTGGCGGTCGCCGCCGAGCGGTCGGCCGTGACCGCCCAGCGGCGTCGGGACGAGTGGCTGGCGGCGCAGGAGGCGGTCGAGGCGGCCTGGCAGGCGTACGAGGTGGCGGACGCGGCAGCCCGGCGGGTCGGTGCCGCCGCCGTACTGCCCGAGCCCCGCACCCCGCGTACCCCGGCCGAGTACGCCGACCGCGAGCGCTTCCTGCACCGCGCCGTGATGGCGGCCTGCACCCGGAAGGAGCTGACGGTGCTGCAACTGAGCGACGCGCTGGCCAACCGGAACGGCTGGGACCCGCGACGGCATCCGGCCGAGCAGGAGATCGTGTTGCGTCGGGTGGCCCGGGACAGCCTGCGGGCCGCCTATCTGGCGGCGGAGGAGCGGGAGCGGACCGCGTGGCGGGACGCCGAGGTCGCCGCCGCGGCGGCCCGCAGCCTCCGCGACGAGGCGTTCGCCGCCGCCGGCCGGACGGCTGCGCTCCGGCGCTGGTTGCCGTCCCCGGTCGCCGCCGCACCGCGCGGGTCGGCGAGCGAGCAGCCCCGGCCGCAGGGTACGGCCCGACGGTGGCGCGCGGCCCGGGCCGGCTGACCCCGGCGGCCCGACGGCGGGCGAGGTCTGACCGATCGCCGTCGACGGGTCAACTTCGGCCGGTCAGATAGGCCAGCACCGCGAGTACCCGGCGGTTGGTGTCCTCGGTCGGCGGCAGGTCGAGCTTGGCCAGGATGTTGCCGACGTGCTTGCCGACGGCCGCCTCCGAGACCACCAGCAGCCGGGCGATCGCCACGTTCGAGCGTCCCTCGGCGACCAGCGCCAGCACCTCCCGCTCCCGGGCGGAGAGCCGGGCCAGCGGGTCGCGCCGCCGGCGCAGCAGCTGGCGGACCACCTCCGGGTCGACGACCGTGCCACCGGCCACCACCTGGCGGAGTGCCCCGACGAACTCCGCCACGTCGACCACCCGGTCCTTGAGCAGGTAGCCGACGCCGCGACCGCCGTCGGAGTCGAGCAGGTCGGCGGCGTAGCTCTGTTCGACGTACTGGCTCAGCGCCACCACCGTCAGTCCCGGGTGGGCGCGGCGCAGCCGTACCGCCGCCCGCAGCCCTTCGTCGGTGAAGTCCGGCGGCATCCTGATGTCGGTCAGCACCAGATCCGGGGCGTACGCCTCGACCGCCGAGGCGAGCGCCTCCGCGTCACCGACCGCGGCGACCACGTCGAAGCCGAACCGGCCGAGCAGCCCGGCCAGCCCCTCCCGGAGCAGTACGCCGTCCTCGGCGAGGACCACCCGGATCAGGTCTCGTTGTTCGGGCCGCACGGCAACTCCACACGCAACAGGGTCGGCCCGCCGGGCGGGCTGGACAGCAGCATTCTTCCGTCGACTCCGGCCACCCGGTCGGCCAACCCGGTCAACCCGCTGCCCAGCCCCGGATCGGCGCCGCCCCGGCCGTCGTCAGCGACCTCGACCGTCAGCCGGTCGTCCCGCAGCCGCAGTGAGACGGTCGCCGCCGTCGCTCCGCTGTGCTTGGCGACGTTGGTCAGCGCCTCGGCGACGACGAAGTACGCCGTCCCCTCCACCGGGTTCGGCAGCCGGCCCGGCAGCTCCACCTCGACGGTCACCCGGACCGCCGAGGAATCGGCGAGGTCGCGTATCGCCGCCGGCAGGCCGCGATCGGTGAGCACCTTGGGGTGGATGTTCCGGATCAGTTCCCGCAACTCGGTCATGAAGAGCTTGGCCTGCTCGTGCGCGTCGGCGACCGCCGCCGCCCCGGGGGTTCCGGGCGGGATCTCCAGCCGGGCCAACCCGAGTTGCAGGGTGAGGCTGACCAGCCGCTGCTGGGCCCCGTCGTGCAGGTCGCGTTCGATCCGGCGCCGCTCGGCCTCGAAGGCGTCCACCAACCGGGCCCGGGACCGGGCCACCTCGACCAGTTCGGTACGCAGCCGTTCCTGCGTACCGGCGCCGAGCAGTGCCCGGGTCAGCGCGCCCTGCCCGGCGGCCAGCAGCGCCAGCGGGTACGGCGACACGGCCAGCAGCACCACCCCGAGCAGCGCGTGCGGCGCCGCCTGCCCGGCGGTCTCGACCTCGGCCCACCCGATCGTGACCGGGCCGTCGTCGATCCGCACCAGCAGCGGGCTGGCGATCAGCGTCCCGACCAGGAGCAGCAGCGCCGAAGCGGTCGCCGAGAGCAGCAGCCCGACCGTACCGAGCAGGACGGCGTGCAGCAGGGCCAGCCAGGTGGCCGGCTCGGCGTACCGGGTTCGCAGCCAGGACCACGGATCGGGTACCGGGGGAGGGCGGTGTCCGGAGCGGACCGGCCGGGGGTCGACCAGGCGCAGCCGAAGTCGCTCGACCTCGGCCAGCGGCAGCGCGACCAGCGGCCCGAGCCCGGCGACCAGGACCGCGCCGAGCGAGAGCAGCAGCGCCACGGTGCCGAGCGGAAGTTCGGTGATCCCGGCGCCCCGGCTCAGCAGGTAGAGCCAGGGCAGGCCGAGCAGCCCGAGTGGGACGGCGGCGGCGAGCGCCACCGGCGGGGTGCTGAGCAGGTACGCCAGCGCCCGCCACGGCCAGCGGGTCACCGGGAATCGGCGCCGGGTCACCGATTCCAGCAGCGTACGAGGGCTCGACGACACGTCACCACGCTAGTGCGCAGACCGGGGCCGGCCCAGGCGGCTGGCAGTAGTCACCGGGTATGCCCAGCCCCACCCCGAATCCGGTGCCTGCTGCCCGTGCCGGCGAGCCCGTCCCGGTGGTCTGCTCGACGGGTCGATGCGACGGACCCGTGCCGGGTCCGGGTCCGGACGGGGAAGTGGGGACGAGGACGTGTTCGAACTGTGCGACATCGTGAAGGTCTACCGGGGCGGTCACCGGGCGGTCGACGGCGTGACGCTGCGGCTCGGCGCCGGGGTGCTGGGCCTGCTCGGACCGAACGGGGCCGGCAAGTCCTCGCTGATCCGGATCGCCGCCACGGTCACCCGGCCGACCAGCGGGCAGCTCCGCTTCGGCGGCGCCGACGTGCTGGCCCGGCCGGACGTGCTGCGCCGGGTGCTCGGCTATCTTCCGCAGGATTTCGGGGTCTATCCGCACCTGACCGCCCGGGAGTTCCTGGGGTGCCTCGCCGCGGCCAAGGGGCTGCCGGCGCGGACCGCGCGGGTCCGGATCGACGAGCTGCTGGAGCTGGTCAATCTGACCGGTGCCGGCAAGCGCCCGCTGGGCGGGTTCTCCGGCGGGATGCTGCGCCGGGTCGGTATCGCGCAGACCCTGCTGGCGGATCCTCGGGTACTGGTGGTGGACGAGCCGACCGCCGGGCTGGACCCCGAGGAGCGGCTCCGGTTCCGCAACCTGCTCGGCGAGCTGGCGGCCGACCGGGTGGTGGTGCTCTCCACGCACATCGTCTCGGACGTCGAGTCGGTGGCCGGGGAGATCGCCATCGTCGCGCAGGGGCGGATCCGCCGCCGGGGTACCCCGGCAGAGCTGCTCCGGTCTGCCGAGGGCCGGGTGTGGGAACTGCTGGCCGACCCGGCCGACGTACCCCGGCTCCAGGCCGGACATCTGGTCAGCCGGCTCGTCCGGACTCCGGCCGGGGTCCGGGTCCGGCTGATCTCGACGCGGCAGCCCGGCCCGGCTGCCAGCAGGGTCCCACCCGACCTGGAGGACGTCTATCTGGACGCGATCCACCAGCCGGCCCGGTCGGTCCCGTGGTCGGTGCCGCGATGACCGCCAGCGGGACCAGGGCACCGCGCACCGCACCGACTCCACTTCGCGCTGGCGCCGCGGCCCTGCGCGCGCCGGTCGCGATCGCCGTCGCGGACTTCCGGGAGCGGGCACGCCGCCCGGCGTACGCGGTGGTGCTGGCCGCGGCGGTCGGCCTGGGCTACCTGGCGGTGCCGGACCTGGACGGCCGCTGGGTGGTCGTCAACGCCGGGATGTACCGAGGGGTCTACAACAGCGCCTATGTGGGCACCGTGACCGCGCTCGCCGGAGCACTCTGGCTGACCGTCGCCGGCTTCTACGTGATCCGTGGGGCGCTCGTCCGGGACCAGCGCACCGGAGTGGGGGAGCTGCTCGCCACCACCCCGCTGTCCCGGCCCGGCTACCTCCTCGGCAAGTTCCTCAGCAACCTGCTGGTGCTGGGGTCGATGCTCGGCGTTCTGGCCGGTACGGCCGTGCTGATGCAGATCGCCCGGGGCGAGGACGGGGCGGTTGATCCGGTCGCGTTGCTGCTGCCGTTCGGCCTGTTGGCCCTGCCGGTGCTGGCGGTGACCGCCGCGGTCGCGGTGCTCTTCGAAACCGTCCGGCCGCTGCGGGCCGGATTCGGCAACATCGTCTGGTTCTTCCTGGCGCTGGTCGGGGCGATCGTGGGACAGGGGCCGGACGCTCCACTGGGTGGACTCGGCGTGCCCGAGGTGGCCCTTTCGGTCCGGGACGGACTGGTCGACGCAGGGCTGCGACCGGATGGCGAGTTCAGCCTGGGCCTGATGTACCTCGACTCTCCACTGCGGACCTTCGAGTGGTCCGGGCTCGCCCCGGATGCCGGCTTCGTCGGTCAGCGGATGCTGCTCGCCCTGGTCGCGGTCGGGATCGCGGTACTGCCGGCGCTCTGGTTCAACCGGTTCGATCCGGCCCGTACCGGCCGGCGCCGGCCCTCCGCCCCGCCCGCCCCCGGGCCGTCCCCGTCCGCCCCTGGGCCGTCCCCGTCCGCCCCTGGGCCGTCCCCGTTCGGCTCTGGGCCGTCCCCGTCCGCCCCCGGGCCGTTCCCGTCCGGCTCCGCGGGCGCGTCGACGCCGGCAGGTCCGCGGTTCGTCGACGCCGCGCCCTCCTGGTTACGGTCCGTCGACCGGTCGGGCATTCCATCGGTACGTCCCGCCGGGCGCCGCCCGGTTGACGGACTGGGCCGGTTGCTCAGGGGCGAGTTGCGGGTACTGGCGCGTTCCGCGTCCCGCTGGTGGTGGCTGGGGGTGGGACTGCTCGCGGTGGGCGGTGCCGTGGTGCCGGTTTCGGCCGTACCGGCGGCGGTCCTGCCGCTGGCCTGGATCTGGCCGGTGTTGCTCTGGTCCCGGTTGGGCACCCAGAGCCACGAGTACGGCCTGACCGGGCTGCTCGGCGCCTATCCGGGGCCGCGGCGTCGGATGCTGGCCGAGTGGATCGCCGGGGTGGCCCTCGCCGGGATGACCGGACTGGTCCCGTTGCTCCGGATGCTGCTGGCGCAGGACGTGCCGGGCGTGGCCGCCGGTGTCGCCGGTGCGCTCTTCGTCCCGTCGCTCGCGCTCGCAGCGGGGGTGGTGAGCCGGACCCACCGGCTCTTCCAGGTCGGCTACCTCGCACTCTGGTATTCGGCGTGCAACGGCATCGCCGCGCTGGACTTCATGGGCGCGGTACGTCTCGACGGCCGTCCGGCCGGACCGGGCCCGCTGCTGGTGGCCGGCTGCGCACTCGCGCTGCTCGCCCTCGCCTTCCTGGTCGGCGCCCTCCGACACGCCCGCCGGTAGCGGACCGTCGGCACAGCCGGCGGTGGGGTCGGTAGCAGAGGCGTCAGCTCAGCCGGTGCAGCCCGGGGGCAACGTCACCCGATACGTCAAGACAGGCTTGACGACAATCGTGTGTCAAGGATACCTTGACGGTATGGATCAATTCGTGGAAGCCGCGCTGACCGTCGATGTCGCTCCCGCCGCCGTGGCCGCCGCCAATGCCGCCGTCAACGAGGCGAGCCGGCAGGCCGATCTACTGATCGGTGGCCGGCCGGTGCCGGGCAGCCCGGAGTGGGCGGCCGAGCAGGAGGGGACGGCCGGGCGACAGCGCGAGATCGCGTCGCAGTTGCTGCACTTCCGGATCGTCCTCGCCTCGGGTGTCGACCCGTTCGCCAGCGTCGTCGGCCTGCGTCGCTGGGGGGTGACCTGGGAGCTGATCGCCCGGGCGGCGGGGGTCACCCGACAGGCGGCGCACGAGCGCTGGGGTCGGCGGGTGCTGGAGGTGCTGGACCCGTACCGGACCGGGCAGCTGGGCGGGCCGGTCGCCGACGACGAGGCCGACCTGCGAGAGCAACGGGGGTAGCAGATAACCCCATAGGGGTTATAGTCGGGTCAGTTCGCCACGCCGACCCGAGGAGCCCCGCGATGCCGAAGATCAACGTCTACCTCCCGGACGAGCTGGCCGAGGCGGTGCGGGTCGCCGGGATTCCGGTCTCGGCGGTCTGCCAGCGGGCGCTCGAACAGGCGGTGCGCCGGGTGACCGCGATCCGGGAGGCCGCCCTCGGCGACCTCGACGACGCCGATCTGGCCACCCGGCTGCCGAACTTCACCCCCCGGGCCCGCGCCGCGGTGCTGCTCGCGGTCGACAGGTCCCGGGAGGACGGCTCCGCAGCGGTCGGCAGCGGGCACCTGCTCGCCGGGATCCTGGCCGAAGGAACAAACCTGGCCCTGCACGTGCTGCGGGCGGAGGAGATCGATCCGGACCGGGTGTTCCAGGGCCTCGCCGGTCGGCCGGCGACCGAGCCGGGCGGCGATCCGGACGACAGCCTGCACTTCAGCGGCCCGGCGGCGAACGCCCTGGAGCTGGCCGTCACCGAGGCGACCGCGTTCGGCCACAACTACGTCGGCTGCGAGCACCTGCTGCTGGGCCTGATCGCCGAGCCCGACGGGGAGGGCGGGCAGCTGCTCCGGTCACTCGGTGCCGAACTGCGGCTGACCCGCCGGGCGGTGGCGGCGGCCCTGGCCGGCTACGTCCACCTGCGGGCCCAGACCCCGCCGCCGGACCGGGCAGGCGCCGTCGGACCGTCACCCGAGGTCGCCGCGCTGCTGGCCGCCGCGGTACGCCGGGAACTCCAGCCGATCGTCGCCCGGCTCGAACGGCTGGAGAAGCGGGTCGGCGGAACCGATGCCGACGCCGAGTGATCCGGTGGCCGAGATGCGCAGGATGGTGCCGGCGCTCGTCGCGATGCTGACGTTCCTGCTGGTGCTGGCGCTTCCGTTGCTGACCGACCTGCCGTAGCACCTGCCCGGACCGAAGGGATCAGACGTGGCCAGCCGGATACTGCTGCTCGCGACGAAGGACACCATCGCCTACTCGACCAGCCGGGGACGGGAGGGCGTCGCGTCCGGTGCGGAGCTGCTCGGCACGATTCCGCCGGAGCTGCTCGCCGCCGAGGTGGTGGTCGAGGACGTCCTTGCCGAGCCGGGCTGGGACACCACGCCGGGCACGATGCTCGGTCTGGCCCGCCGGGCCCGGGCCGCCATCCTGGCCGACGGGTTCGACGGGGTCGTGGTCAGCCACGGCACCGACACCCTGGAGGAGACCGCCTACCTCGCCGACCTGCTGGCCGGCCCGGCCGCCCGACGCGGCGCGATCGTCTTCACCGGCGCGCAGCGGCAGCTCGACGAGCTCTCCACCGACGGCCCACGCAACCTGGCGTCGTCCATCGCCGCCGCGGCGGATCCGCTGCTGCGCGGGGTCGGCGCCGTGGTCTGCGTCGACGACGAACTGCACGCCGCCCGCTGGGTGAGCATGGTCGACGCCACCACCGTGCGGGCCTTCTCCTCGGCACCCTTCGCGCCGCTCGGGCGGGTCGTCGGGAAGCGGGTCGAGCTGGTCGGCCCGGCGCCACACCGGCCGCCCGGGGCGCACGGCGAACCGGAGACGGACGTGGCGCTGCTGAGGACGTACCCGGGAATGGAATCCGGGCTGCTCACCACCGTGGTGGACGCGGGTGCCCGGGGCGTCGTACTGGAGGGGACCGGGCCGGGCAACGTCCCGGCGAGCCTGTTCGCGGCGATCGCCGAGCTGACCGACTGGGACGTCCCGGTGGTGGTCGCTTCCCGGTGCCGTACCCGGACGGTCGACCTGGCCGACCTGCCGCCGCCGGCCGGGCTGGCCGCCCGGGTCGGCGTGATCGGGGCTCGGGGCCTGCCCGCCGGCAAGGCGCGGGTCGCGCTGATGGTGGCCCTCGGCGGCGACGGCGACGGCGGCGGGGTGGCGGCGGCCCGGGACTGGTTCGACCGGCTGGGCTCGGCGCCCGACCGCTGACGCGCTGGCGGGACGGGCCGAGCCGCCGAACCGGGACGGTGTCGATCGTCGATGTTCGCGTAGGCTGCGGCGGTGACCGGCACCGATCCGCAGGCGGCCCGCAGCGGGCGTGGCAGGGTGCTCACCGTTGCCAAGATCGCCCGGTTGGCCGGGGTCTCCGCACCGACGGTGTCCCGGGTCATCAACGGGCAGACGGGGGTGGCGCTGGAGACCCGGAAGCGGGTCGAGGCGATCCTGCGGGAGCACGGTTACCGCAGGCCGGGCGGGTCGGCGTCGGTGGCGATCGTGGAGTTGGTCTTCCACGCCCTGGAGAGCCTGTGGGCACTGGAGATCATCCGAGGGGTCGAGAAGGTGGCCCGGGAGCACGACCTCGCCGTCGTACTCACCGAGATGCAGGGCCGGCTGACTCCGGGCCGGGCCTGGACCGAGCAGGTCCTGACCCGGCGGCCGATCGGCGTGATCGCGGTCTTCTCCGAGCTGACCGTCGCGCAGCAGTCGCAGTTGGCCACCCGGTCGATTCCGCTCGTCGTGCTGGATCCGACCGGGGAGCCGCTGCACCAGACCCCGTCGGTCGGGGCGACGAACTGGAACGGCGGGCTGGCCGCCACCCGGCACCTGCTGGATCTCGGGCACCGCCGAATCGCGATGTTGAGCGGGCCGCCGGAGTGGCCGTGCTGCCGGGCCCGGCTCGACGGCTACCGGGCGGCGATGGACGCGGCCGGGGTACCGGTGGATCCCGACCTGGTGCGGATCAGCACCCTGTACGTCGAGGGTGGCCTGACCGACGGCCGGGAGTTGCTGTCGCTGCCCGACCCGCCCACCGCGATCTTCACCGCCAACGACCTCCAGGCGCTCGGGGTCTACGAGGCGGCCCGGCGGGTCGGAGTGCGCATCCCGGACGAGCTGAGCGTCATCGGCTTCGACGACCTCCCCTTCACCCGCTGGTCCGGGCCGCCGATGACGACGATCCGCCAGCCGCTGGAGCAGATGGGAATGACCGCCGCCCGGATGATCATCGATCTCGCGGCGGGCCAGTCCCTGGACCAGCACCGGATCGAGCTGGCCACCGATCTCGTCGTACGGGAGAGCACCGCCCCGCCGGCCCGCCGCTGAGCGGCACCGGCCGCGATATCGGCGTCCTCCGGCACGACCACCGCGTGCGGCCAGGCGCGGGTGCGGAAGCCCGCGCCTGGCCGGAGATACCGCCTACCGGTTGGCTGTCCAGCGCGCCTGTTCAGCGTCTGCCAGTTGGCTGTCCAGCGCGCATATCGGCTGGCTGTCCAGGGTGCCTACCGGCGGGCTATACGGCGAACAGTCCCCAGTAGGCGCCCCACGGTACGAAGATCGCCGCCCCGGTCAGTGCCAGGCCGATGGCCTTCCTGCTGGTTGCCTGCTGGCGGTCACGCCACCAGGCGACCGCTGTCAGGACGGCGGCGGTGACGACCGCGACGGCGAGCAGTTGGAGGAGGAGAAAGGGCGCTGGCCGGCCGGCCACGACCGGTCCGATCGTGAGCGCGCCGGTGGCGGTCAGGTAACCGAGATACAGCACGGACCCGACGACCGTAACCGGGCCAAGGACCGCCAGGACCCTTGCCGGCTTCCGCACTGGCGAACTGTCCCTGCGTCCGCGGATCCGACGCACGATCCCGGCCACCGGATAGGCGACGAAAGCACCGAGCATCGCGAGCAGCGCGCCGAGTTGCACGGGGAGCGACTCGTACCAGGCAAGCGTGGGCAGCACGGCGCTGCGGAAGCGTTGCGGCGGGGCCGGGTCGGCGCTTGCCGCGGGTGGTTTCGGCGAGAGGCCGGTTATCCAGGACGCGACGAGTTCGACATAGCCCGGGGCGAAGTCGTCGGCCTGGCCGAAACCGGTCGTCGAGTGCCGGAGTTCGTGGTCGGCGTTCGCCACGACCCGGATGGTGTAGGAGCGGTTACCGCCACGCTCCAGCGCCGTACGGAAGATGTCTACGCTCTCGCCGGGCGCCGTTGACCGGTCGTGCTCGCCGAAGACCGCGAGAACGGGCTGGCGTACCCGGATCAGCATCGGCACCGGGTCGTAGTCGGCGGCGCCGAACATCCCCGCCGCGACCAGTACCCGGGTGAACCGAACCCCGAGTGGACGCAGCAGCGATGGCCTGACACCGGCGTGGTCCAGTTGGGTGATGTTGCTCCATGCCTGGGTGCGTGCCGGTGGCAGTCCGCTGGCGCCAACGGTGACCACGAATGCGACCTCCGGCGACCGGCTCGCGGCGAGCGGCGCGACCCATCCACCCTCGCTGCGGCCGAGCAGACCCACCCGGTGTGGATCGATGCCGGGCCAGGATCGCAGCGCCCGCACCG
Source organism: Plantactinospora sp. B6F1 (assembly GCF_040120695.1). Taxonomy (NCBI): domain Bacteria; kingdom Bacillati; phylum Actinomycetota; class Actinomycetes; order Micromonosporales; family Micromonosporaceae; genus Plantactinospora; species Plantactinospora sp. B6F1. The sequence goes on from NZ_JBEEAC010000004.1 coordinate 307,442, forward strand.
CGGCGAGTGCGTCGTCGGCCAGTGCCGGAAAGGAACGGTCGGTCAGCGAGTACCCGTCGGTCCGCTTGTCGTAGACGAGGGTGGTGATGCCGGCGGCGGCGAGGGCACGTGCCTCTGGCTCGTAGTGGCTGCGTTCGCGCGGCCCCGCGTCATGGACGATGACCACGGCGGGGGTCGGGCCGCTGGCGACCGCCGGTGTGAACACCGTGCCGGGCAGTTCGCGCGGTCCGCTCCGGATGGTGACCGGGGCGGCGGTGACGCCGCCCGAACGGGTCGGTGCCGCGGGCGTTGCCGCCGGCAGGGTGACTGGTAGAAGCATCAGGGCTGCGGTGACCGCCCAGACCCGGTTGCGGAATGCGGGCAGCCGGCTTGCTGTGGACATGGGGATGGTGTTCTCCTGTTCCCGGAGAGAGTGCGTGCTGGTGGAAGCACGCCGCCACGCGGCGTGCGCGGTGCGCCTTTCCCTTCCTGGGCTGTCGACTGCACTCGACAGCCCAGGACTCTCCGTCAGTCGACGACGGTAAGAACGCGTTCGATCTTGTCGAGGCGGGCGCGTAGTTCGACGATCTCGCGGGTGATCTCGTCGAGGCGACGGCCGCTGTCCTCCTGAACGGCGATGGCGCGGGCGCTGAGCCCGCGGTACTCGTCCTCCCGGGCCAGCTTGGCGCGGGCGCGCGCGGTCGCGAACGCCTGCCAGATGAGCACCACGCCAAGGAGCGTGAGCAGGCCCAGGATTCCGAGGAGCACGATTTCCTGGTCCATTACCGGCCCGCCTCCGGCGACCGGTCGTCCGCATCACCCTCGTCACCCATCGTCAGCGTCTGCACCGCGGTTGCGATGGTCTCCGGTGTCAGCCGCACCAGAAATGGCTCGACCTCATAGAACTTCATCGCCTTTCCCTCCTTGGATAGCTCGAGAGACGCCGAGACCAGCCCGGCGGCCTCCAACCGCCGCAGGTGAACTTGCAGCAGCGCTCGGCTGATGTTGAGTTCGCGAGCGAGTTGGCTGACGTAGTTGCGGTGACGGCTCAGCGCCGCCACGACCCGTAGCCGATGTGGATTGGCCAGCGTGGCCAGCACTCGGACCAACTCATCCCCGGGATGTTCCATCACGCGCCACATCCTTCTTTCACCTGCCAACAAAGTCTTGCACGTGCCAGCGGTGAGCGTCAACAGGAAAGCCGGACGGACCGGGGTGGTAGGTGTGGACGGTGCGCGACCTCGTTCGTTGCGAAATCATGTGTCTCAATGTCTTGTGCGGTGAAACATTCCCATCGATACTTTGGGATGTTTCAGGTGGCAGGACGTCCCGGATCGCCCGTCCGTGACCGCGCCTCGCCGGGTCGAGAGGGGACCAGGATGCGACGACTCGTACGCGCGCTCGCCGTCGCGACCGGCGCGATGCTGTTGACCGCGGGACTGGTGAGCCTGACCGTGGCCACACCGGCCTCGGCGGCGGCGCTGACCGAGGTGACCAACTTCGGGACCAACCCCAGCAACCTGCGGATGCACCTCTACGTCCCGGACCGGCTGGCGGCGCGTCCCGCGATCGTGGTCGCCGTGCACTACTGCACCGGGACCGGCCCCGCGTTCTACTCCGGAACCCAGTTCGCCTCGCTGGCCGACCGGTACGGCTACATCGTCATCTACCCCTCGGCGACCCGCAGCGGCCAGTGTTTCGACGTCTACTCCCCGCAGGCGCTGCGCCGCGACGGCGGCAGCGATCCCGTCTCGATCGTGTCGATGGTCCGGTACGTGCAACAGCGCTACAACACCGGCCAGGTCTTCGCCACCGGCACCTCCTCCGGCGCCATGATGACCAACGTGCTGCTCGGCAACTATCCGGACGTCTTCAGCGCCGGAGCGGCGTTCGCCGGTGTACCGCACAGCTGCTTCGCCACCACCGGCGGCTCGACCTGGAACAGCGAGTGCGCCAACGGCCAGATCATCCGTACCGCACAACAGTGGGGCGACCTGGTCCGGGCCGCGTACCCCGGCTACACCGGCGCCCGACCCCGGATGCAGTTGTGGCACGGCACCAACGACGAGACGCTGCGCTACCCGAACTTCGGTGAAGAGATCAAGCAGTGGACCAACGTGCACGGGCTGAGCCAGACCCCGACCTTCACCGACACGCCGCAGTCAGGCCACACCCGTACCCGGTACGGCGGCAGCGGTCCGATGGCGCCGGTCGAGGCGATCAGCATGCAGGGCGTCTCGCACAACCTGCCGGTGAACGCGGCCGAGGCGATTCGGTTCTTCGGGCTGGACAGCACCAGCACGCCGACCGCGACGCCGACCGCGACGCCGACCGTCACGCCGACCGTCACGCCGACCGCCACGCCGACCGTCACGCCGACGGCCGTCCCGACCACCACGCCGCCACCGTCCGGCGGGTGCGCGGTCAGCTACGTGGTGAACGCCTGGAACTCCGGGCTGACCGCGCAGATCACCATCACCAACCGGGGCAGCTCCGCGATCAACGGCTGGACGCTCTCCTTCACCCTGCCGGCCGGCCAGACCATTACCTCGGGCTGGAACGCGTCCTACAGTCCGACCAGTGGTGCGGTGACCGCCCGCAACGTCAGCTACAACGGCACCATCGCGCCGAACGCGTCGGTCGGGATCGGCTTCCAGGCCACCCACACCGGCAACAACGGTAGGCCGGCCTCGATCAGCCTCAACGGGACGGCCTGCACGCTGAGCTGACCGGGTTCGTACCCGATCCGCCACCAGTCGTTATCGAAGCGCGACGGGCCGCGCGAGGGAGGGGCGGGGTGCCGGCCGGGATCAAACGCCGCCCCCCCCCCGGCCCGGCTCCGGGGCACGGTCGGGCGCGCGGCGGCGCCGGACCGGAAGCCGCGCGGTGGCGCCGGACCGGATGGTCGGCGCCGCACCTACTCGGACTCGGCGGCGCGGCGGGCGCGGGCCCGGCGCCTGCCCTCGTGCATCGCCTGCACCCGGGCGATCGGGATGGTGTGCCCCTCGGCGACCAAGTCGGCGGGGAGCCGCTGCGGCCCGGGCATCCGCTCGGTCCACGGATCGCCCCCGGCGAGCAGGCCGGGCACGGTACGCAGGGTGAAGTCCGCCGGGGTGACCCGGTCCAGGTCCTCCCACGGCACCGGAAACGACACCGGCACCCCCGGACGGAGCCGGGGACTGTACGCCGAGACCACGGTCGCGCCACCGGACCGGGTCGAGTCGACGAAGACCCGGCCGCCCCGGTCCTCCCGGATGAAGGCGGTGGTCGCCAGCGCGGAATCCAGCCGTTCCGCCCGGGCGGCCAGCGCCCGGGTCGCGGCGGCCACGTCCTCGATCGGCGCTTCCGGGTCGACAGGTACGAAGACGTGCAGCCCCTTCGCCCCGCTGGTCTTCACCACGCCGGACAGCCCCGCCTCGGCGAGTGCCTGCCGGACCAGGTGAGCGGCGTTCACGACCAGCGCGAACGTGTCGGGGCCCGGTGGGTCGAGGTCCAGCACCAGGTGGGTGGCGCGGTCCCGCCGCCCGGCCGTGACCAGGGTGGGGTGGTACTCCACGGCCCGCTGGTTGCCGAACCAGAGCAGGGTGCGCCGGTCGTTGCAGAGGGCGTACGACACCTCGCGGCGGGACGCCTCCGCCCAGAGCGTCACCGTCGAGATCCACGCCGGGGTGTAGCGCGGCACGTTCTTCTGCATGAACGGCGGCTGGCCCCGGAGCACCCGGATCACCGAGAGCGGCCGGTCCCGCAACTGGCCGATCAGCGGGTCCCGCACCTCGTCGAGGTAGTCCACCAGGTCCCGCTTGGTCGCGTCCGCCCCGTCGAACAGGGGCTGGTCGAGGTTGGTCAGGGAGACCCCGTCGCGCACCTCGTCTGCTTTGCCCGTCATCGACCCACTCTCCCGGGATGCCACCGCACGGTCAACGCTGCCGGGCCGGCCCGGTCGCGTCATGCCGGGAGCGTAGCCGGGCCCTCCGACGAGGGCCGGTCCGCGAACTCGTGGTACATGATGTGCAGTCCGACCCGACCCAGGACCGGGTGGGCGAAGGCGCCCGGCACCGTGCCCACCACGTCGAACCCGTGCCGCCGGTAGAGCGCGACGGCCCGCTCGTTGGACTCGGCGACGGCGTTGAACTGCATCCCGGCGTACCCGTGCCGCCTCGCCCAGTCCAGGGCGTACCGGAACAGCGCCGTCCCCACGCCCCGCCCCCGGGCGTCGGCGGCGACCATGAAGCTGGCGGTCGAGACGTGTCCGCCCGGGCCGGCCCGGTTCGGCCCCATCTTGGCCGTACCGAGCAGCCGGTTGTCCTCGACGGCCACCACGGTCAGCCCCGGCGGCGACTCGATCCAGGTGTCGTACGCCTGCTCCGCGGTCATCCGAGGGTCGTAGGTGAACGTCTCCCCGGCCCGCACGACGTCCCGGACGATCGCCCACACCGGGGGCCAGTCGGACTCGGTGAACTCGCGGATCTGCACGCCGCGACGCTAGTGCGCCGGCCACCGGTGGACAACCGGGATACCACCGGGGCGGTGCGCGGCCCGCGGCCGGCAGGACCGCTCCTCGGCGGCCCGGCCGGTGCCGCTGACCAACCGGCAGGTGCCGTGTGGCGAGAACAGAGTCTCGCCACACGGCACTCCTGTGGGTTGTTAACGGAGATCGAAGGCGCGTTTGGTGGTCTGCTCGATGCGGTTACCGTCGGCATCCCACGCTTCGACCTTCAGGCTGACCGCTCCGCTGGTCGCCGAAAGCGCCGGGTAGACGGCGGTGGCCAGGTAGTCACCGTCGCCGTGGCGGCGCAGCGCGGCGGGTGCCCAGTGTGCGCCGTCGTCGGTGCTGTACCACAGTTTCAGCCCGGCGATCCGCGGCATCCGGACCGCCGCCGCCGGATGGTAGGCCGTCACCCGGAAGGTGTGCCTGCCCGCGGCGACCGTGTTGTCGGCCGCCAGGCTCCCGCCCAGGTCGTACCCGACCAGTACGAAGGGCTCCTGCCGGCACGTTCCAGTCTGGAATGTGCTGCGCAGGCGACAACCATGGCCCTGCGGTATGGTGTCGCGGGTCGGCCGCTGCGAGGTGAAGGTCCACGTGACGTCGGTGCGCGCGGAGCGCCCGGTGAGCCGGTAGGTGTTCTTCTCCGGTGGCAGTGTGTACGTCATGCTCGGAATCCCCGGGTTCCGCGGGATCTCCTCATCACCGTTGTACAGGTGGAACTCCCATTTCAGGATGTGTTCTTCGGCCGTTGACGGATAGCTCGCCCGCTGCCCTTCCGTCCACATCGAGAAGAGGGTGTCGAGACGATCGTCGGTGCGGCAGAAGGTACACGACACATCGATGCCACGCGACGCGACTGGGTCGGACGTGAAGAACCGCTCGGTGGCACGGGACAGGCGCCGGGCCCCCGGCGTGACCGGTGTGGTGAACCACTGCTCGGTCCGCCGTACGGGCCGGTCGAACACCTCGATCTTCTCGTGGCTGCCCAGATTGCGCGTTCCGGCTTGGCTTGCGTCGTACTGAATGAGGTTGCGTTTGTGCACGATGCGGTCGGACACCGGGCCGGCGTACACCCGGAGGTTGGTCGCGGCGTCCTCGGGAAGCCTGACTATGTCAGTCCCGCCTATTCCCTCGGTGCTGTCGCGCAGCGCCGTGCTGTCCACGAAACCGTAGCTCCGGGATTCGGTCGAATGCGGCACCATGTCGATCCGGGCGAGCTGTCCATCGGTGTAACGATAACGCAGGGACGACGGGATCCGCCCCTCCTCATACGGCGCGAGCGTGTAGATGTAGGAGGTCTGCGGGGTGCCGGACAGCCGCAGCGTGACCGCGCCGCGGGTGAGCTGCTTGCGCAGCCATGCGCCTTCGGCGGTGGAGACTGCCACATGGGCGATGTTGACCGGCTTGGGTGGTTCGAACCATGGCTGCGCGATCTCCATCGGGATACGGCAGCCCATGCCGGTGGGCGGGAAGGCGACGATCGCGGCGGCTCCCGCCTCGCGGACGGCGATGATGTCGTCGATCGGCAGTCCGCACCCCCGTGACTCCATCAGGGCAAGCTTGCCGTGCAGGTCCATTCCGGCCACCTCCTCGGGCAGGCCGTGCCGGACGTCGACCAACGGAAGGTCGCGGGTTCCGGTGACCGGGACGTAGCCCGGGCTCTGGTTTCCCTGGATGTCACCGAAGCTCGCCAGAGTTGTGGGGTGCAGCGTTCGTTGCCGATCTCCCACGACCTTCAACTCGACCTTGGCCGTGCCGAGGACCCAGTGGGTACCGAAGTGGAACCGACCCTTGGTGACCCGCGCCGTGGGCGTCGCGCCGAGCCGCACCCAGGCATCCCTGAACATGTCCAGAGGCATGCTCAGCGAGTATCTGGCACCGTCCTCCGTGGTCCGTTGCAGCACCAGGTCAGGTGCGCTGTCCAGCGGCTTGCTCTCCCGCGGCGTGCGGAACTCGACCCGCTTCACCTTTCGGGCGTCGAGGGTGATCGTGGTGTCGCCCCGGACGGTGAACTGCGGGTTTGTCAGGTAGGCGTAGTTCTGCAGCGAGTCACCGTCGACCCAGCCGACGATCTCCGAGACGCTGTAGGTCCCCTCCGGCACCACCGCATTGATCACGCCGACCTCCGGCGTGTAGGCCTGGGCGATGCCGCCCTTACCGCCCTTCGTCACATCGATGATGTCGATCGCGAGCGGATAGGCGAGGTTGCCGTTGCGGTCGAGGGTCCGGACGCTGAGCGTTGCCATCGGCGGCGAGCGGACCAGCCCGACCGGGGTGGTCACCCGGGTCCCGGACGCCTCGTCGGTGGCCACGACCGTTCCGCTGTAGTTCCCGCGTGCCAGATCGTTCGCGTCCAGGGTGACCGTCGCGGACGCGGTGCCGCCCGCCGGGACGGTGACGGTCGTGTCCCCCCTCAGCGCGCCGGAGACCGTCTCACCACCGGGGGCGTGCAGCGTCGTGGCGACGGTGAGCGTGACCGGCTTGTCGGAGCCGTTGGCGTAGGTGACCTGCTTGTCGATCGGTAGGGTCTGCCCAGTGATCGGCACCAGGCCGAAGTCGAGGTTCGGCGTGGTGGCGACGACCTGCTGTCGGTCGGCGCGGGCCACGTCCAACCGCCCCGCGCCCTGCTGGTAGACGGTCAGGCCGACGTCCTTGGCGGTGCTCATCAACGCCGACTTGAGCCGCGCGGCCGTCCAGTCCGGGTGGGTCTGGGCGAGGATCGCCGCCGCGCCCGCCACGTGCGGAGTGGCCATCGAGGTGCCGTTCAGCTGGGTATAGACGCCATCGACGATCGGACCCGGCACAGTGCCGGCCGCACGGGCCGCGACGATGCCCGCACCAGGGGCAGCGATGTCCGGCTTGAGCATCCCGTCCAGCCGGGGACCCTGGCTGGAGAACCAGGCGAGCTGGTCGCTCTTGTCGGTCGCCCCGACGGTCAGCGCCGCCTCCGCCGTTCCGGGCGTCGCGATGGTCTCCGGCTGTCCGCTGTTGCCGGCGGCGATGACGAACAGGGCGCCGGTCTCGGCGGTGAGCTGGTTCACCGACTGGGTCACGATGTCGCTGCCGTCGGTGACCGGCCCGCCGAGGCTCATGGACACGATCCTGGCGTGGTGTGCGGCCCACTCCATCCCGGCCATGATCCAGGAGAAGTCGCCGTAGCCGGTGTCGTCGAGCACCTTGCCGACCAGCAGGCGTGCCCCCGGAGCCACCCCCTTACGGCGACCGTCCGAGGCGGCGCCGGAACCGACGATGGTGGAGGCCACATGGGTGCCGTGGCCGTGTCCGTCCTTGACGGAGGTCACCCCGGGCACGAACGACTTCGAGGCGGCGACCTTGTCCTTCAGGTCGGGATGGGTGTCGTCGATGCCGGTGTCCAGCACCGCGACATCCACGCCACGGCCGTCGTGACCGGCCGCCCAGGCCTGCGGCGCACCGACCAGCGGCACGCTCTCATCGAGGTTGACCTTGACCTTGCGGTCCAGCCACACCTTCGCCAGCCCGGCGTCGAGCGTGGCCCTGGACCCCCGAACGCTGCTCCAGAACGTGCCCGCCTGGGCCTTCGACACCTTCAACGCCGCGCCGTGCACGCTGGGCAGGTCGACGGACGGGGTGCTGGCCGGAAGCGCGTCCGCCGCCTTCGCTGCCGCCGCGAACCCGCGGACCTGCGGGTACTGGACGATCACCGGCACCTGACCGGACTGGTTGTCCGCGTAGCCGTTCGCGGCCAGATACTCCACGTTGAACAGTTCGCGGTCCAGGCGCCCGGTCAACACGTCCAGCGCCGCGTCGGACGGGATCACGTACACCCCGTCGGGCCCTCGCTTGACCGCCAGCACCGGCCGCACACCATCCTGGCGTACCGACGGCTCGGTGGTGATGTCGAAGTCGCCGCTGTCGTTGGCGGTGAGTGTGACCTTGTCACCGGTCACCAAGGTGATCGTGTGCGACCCGTTCACGCTCGGCAACGCCACGGACTGCGCGGAGGCGGACTGCGCGGAGGCGGTCTGTGCGGAGGCGGGGGTCGCCGCGTTGGCGTTCGGTACCGACGCGAAGGACGCCAGGATCACGGCCAGGGACGTGACCAGGCTGGCAGTGAAACGCAGCCGAACTGACGTACCGGTGGGGGTGGCGACCGATCGCCGTAGGCGCGGTCTTGGTTTGCGATACAAGGTGTCTCCTATCCATCGCACGTACCGAGGAGGCGGTTCTGCCTACAGGGGTTGGTACTCGTCGTCCGGGTCGGTCCCGGGTGACGTCTCGGGAGATGGCCGCAGATCCGCAGCCGGAGACTCCGCCGCGGGTGGCGGGGCGCCTTCCGGGAAGCCGTCGGTAGACTCTTGGGTCGTTGGAGTCGGCTCGCGATCTTCCATCGCCGCAGTCTCCGCCCGTCCCGGTGGTACGCACGATTGGTCGGATGAGGGATTAATCTCGACGCGGCGATTTACTCGTCGGCGCCGGTTGCCGTGTCTCCGGAGAGCAGGCCCAGTTCCACGGCCTGTACGGCCACCGCCGTGCGGGACGAGACCCGCAGCTTCCGCATGACTGACTTGAGATGGCTCGCCACGGTCTGCACGGAAATCACGAGATCGTCGGCGATCTGCCGGTTGGTCCTACCCGCGAGCAGCAGCCGCACCACGTCCAACTCGCGCGGCGAAAGCCGATCTCCGTAGCTGGGCCGGCCGCCGCGCGCGGATCGGGGCACGGACACGCCGAGATCGCGTAGCCGGCGCCGAACCCGGTCGGCGTCGCGACGGGCATCCAGCGCGGAGAACCCGTCCAGCACCTCGGCGAGGTCCGCCCGCCCGCGGTCGCCCGCGTCAATCGCCGCGCCACGCTCGGACGTGCGAAGCGCGTCGTACGGTTGCGGCAGCGACCGCCAGATGCCGGCGGCCCGCCGGTAGAGGGCCGCGGCCCGCTGCCGGTCGCCACGCCCCTCGGCGACCGCCGCGCGGGCTTGGGCTATGGCCGCCCGCGCCGTCGGGATGTCGCGCCCGCGCATGCCGGTGGCGAAGTCGCGGACCAGATCCGCCGCCGCGTCGACCCGTCCCGCAGAAACCAGGGCGTCGACGTGAACCGGCACCACGGACGCGCCCCACAGCCAGATCCCGGTGGCGGCGACGACCCGTACCGGATCCTCGGTGACGGACAGCGCCCCGTCGACGTCGCCGTCGGCCAACCGCATCGTGGCGATCACCGCGGCGGTCTCCACGTAGAGTTCCGCCGTCCCGTGCCGACGGCACTGGTCGAGTACCCCGGTGAGATCAGGCGAGCCCGGGGCTGCGGTTGCCGCGCGGACCATATTGAGGACCAGGTGCGCCTCGGCCCACGTGCCTCGGGTGGGATCGTCGCCGCGGGCCACCGCCTTGGCCCGGCCGGCCAGGCCGGTCCATTCGCCGACGAACCAGTCCAGGTGCACCTGGGTGGCGAGCACCGCGTCCCGTACTGCCAGCAGGTCGTGTCGCTCGGCGAGCATGAGGGCGATGGCCAGATGGCGGCGGGCCAGGCCGTAGCGGCCCCAGCGCATGGCGGAATCGCCGACGTTCAGGTGGCCGAGAGTCACGTGGCGGCGCATCGTCGAATCGGGAACGTCCTGCGGAATCGCCGCGGCCTCGACCCACCCCGACTCCTCACCCATTCTCAGCAGCGCGGTCGCCCGGTTGACGACGAGGTTGAGCCGGTCTGCCGGGGACCACCCGGAGTCGCACGCGGCGGCCGAGCGCCGCAGCCAGTCCAGGTTCGCGGCCCTGGTCCCGGCGACCAGCTCCGGCCGGCCCAGCAAACCCATCGCCCGTGCCGCCTCGACCGATCCGGGTGGTAGCTCGGCAAGTGACCGTTCGGCCTCGTCCCGGGCAGGGACGATCTCACCCGCCATCCACAGGACCCGGGCGAGGTGCAGCCGGGTCGCACCGCGTTCGCGGATGGGCAGGCGACCATCGTCCATGGCCCGCCGCAGCGCCCGTACCAGGATGTCCATCCGAGCGGGACCGGCGAACCACGTGAACGGCATCTTGGCCACCAGCCGCGCCACGGCGTTCGCGGGCAGATCAGGACTGTCGAGCAGTTGGTACAGCAGGGTCGTCGCCCCGGCCTCGTCGGCGGAGCCGAGCGCCAGGTCTGCGGCCAGCTCGGCATACCGGAGCCAGAAGGCGATGTCGCCGGCCGCCCGGTAGTGGTGGGCGAGGCGGGCCAGCGGTGCCGCCCTGCCCTGCTGGAGGAGCGCGGCCGCGCGGTGGTGCAGCGTACGTCGCTCGGAGGGCGGGATCCTGTCGTACACCGCCTGCGCCGCAAGCGGGTGCCGTACCGAGAAGTTGCCGCGCTCGTCCTGCTGGAGCAGGCCGCTCTGGTTCGCCTCGGATATGCCCTGGTCCGCGTCGTCCGTTCCCAGACCGCTGACCGCGGCGAGCATCGCCCCGTCCGACGCGTCGACGAGTACGGCTGCGGCGTGCAACACCGCCTGGGCTGGGGCGCCGAGCCGCGCGGCCCGTTCGAGCACGGCGTCGCGCACCGTCGCGGGTATGTCGATCCGGTCCAGCCGGCGCCGCGCCCAGCCCTCATCGCGATGAATCAGGTCGGCGCGGGCGTGCAGTAGTCGCATCACCTCTTCGACAGCGAGTGGGATCCCTGCGGTGTGCCGGTGCAGGAACTCCGCGAACTCGGTGGAGACGGTCTCGCCCGCCAGCATGGACGACATCAGCCGGGCGGTGTGTGCGACGTCGAGGCCACGGAGCGGGATACGCAGCCGGGTGGTCCCGGCCGGCCGCCGCGAGGAGATCTGTACCACCGGCGTGTTCGCGGGTAGGTCCTCCGGCCGGTAGGTGACGAGCAGCCCCGGGCGGGAGCCGGACCAGGCATCCGGACGCGCGGCGAGGAACAGCAGGAACTCCGCGGTGGCCTCGTCCGCCCAGTGCACGTCCTCCACGACCAGTACCGAGATGCGCAGCCGGTCCAGCAGCTCCACCAGCGCCCGGAACATCCGGTGTCGCGCTGCCCGGGCGTCATCGAGCGGCTCCGGCGGTGGTGGCAGCTGCGCTGCCCATTCCGGAAAGAAGGGGCGCAGCGTCCCGGCCAGCGGACTCAGCCCGAGACCCGCCACCGTCTTCGTCACGTGCCGCACCCCGTCCAGCACCGGACCGAGCGTGTGCGGCTCGCGGAACGGCGGACAGACCGCGACCAGAACCAGGCGCGCCCGCATCGCCGGCAGGGCCAGAAACTCCAGTACCAGCCGGCTCTTACCGATCCCGGCCTCTCCCTCGACCAGGACCAGGGCCGCTGGTTGCGCCATCGCCTCCGCCAGCGCGCTCAGCTCCCCGGCGCGACCCACGAGGGCCGGCGGGGTCAACTGGGGGAATCCATCGGTCAGGTGGCCGCGTATACCGGCCGCACCCGGCATGGCAGGCTCCTCGGTGCAGTCAGACAGATGATCTTATTCTCTATGCCGGGGCCCTGTTGTCTACCGGCGCGAGCCGTCCGATCCCCGGCCAGCAGCGCAATCTCTCTCGCCGCGTCCTGGCCAGTCTCTCGTCGCGTCCTGGCCGGCCGGAACAGAATCCCGCCGTACGTCCGAATCCCCACAGATGGAGCATCCCGGACCTGGGGGTCCGGGATTCAGGGTTCGTACTCTGTCTGGATCGGCGCGCCCGGCAGGATTCGAACCTGCGACCAACTGCTTAGAAGGCAGCTGCTCTATCCGCTGAGCTACGGGCGCGGGACGTGGTCGTGTGCCCCAGCAGGCTACCGCTGCCGGGACGAGCCTCGGCGAGGACGTGACGATCTGGCCTGCACATACTAGGTTTCGAAGCGTGCAGTTGACGAGCACAATGTTTTTGCCGCTGCTGGTGTCGACCGAAGACGCCAGGTACGGCGAGAACCACCTGCTCGAAGACTTCACCCAGGACCTCGACGTCGGCTACTCGTTCGGGCCGCCGTACGGCGGCCGCCTCGTCACCTGGGACGACCTGGACGAGCTTGAGATCAGCCAGGCCGAGCTGCGGCAGGTGGCCGTCGACAATCTCTACCGGCTGCTGCCCCGGTTGCGGATCGACGGCCAGCCGCCCGCGCCGATGCTCTCGTTCGGCGGGTTGGAATCCACCGTGCTGCTCGCCGCCGAGGTCTGGGAGGATCTGGAGCGGTCCGTGCCGGGCGAGCTGGTCGTCGGCGTCCCGGCCCGGGACGTGGTGATTGTCACCGGTACGGCTTCCCGGCCGGGCATCGAGAAGGTGCGGCGGGCCGTGGACCGGGTCTTCTTCGCCGGCGACCAGAATCTGCTCAGCCGTGAGCTGCTGGTGTGGCGCGAGGGCGGGTGGTCGACGTATCGGACGACGCCGGAGCCCGAGCCGCGGGCGGATCGGTGGGAGGAGCCGGGGCGCCGGCGAGGCGCGGCTCCGAAACCGGAGCCCGAGCCGGAGCGGTGGCGGGGTGCCCCGGAGCCGGAGCCTGAGCCGGAGCGCTGGCGGAGCGCGCCCCCGGAGCCGGAGCGCTGGCAGGGAACTCCCCGAGTTGAGGAGCCCGACCGCTCGGGTCCCCGGCGGTGGCGTGGCGACGCGCGGCCGGAACCGGAGCCGGCGCCCGAGCCGGAGCGCCGGCGGGACGACCCCCGGCCGGCGTCAGGGGCAGGCCGGGCCCGCTGGCATGACAGCCCCCGTCCCGAGCCTGAGCCGGAAGCCGAGCCTGAGCCGGGTCGGTGGCGGGGCGCGTCGGGCTCGGAACCGGGTCCGTACCGCCTGCCTCGACAGCGGTCGGGTGACGGGGGGACGACGGACTGGCCGGAGCGGCCGCCGGTGCGGGGATCGAAGCGACGTAAGCCGAGGCCCAGCGGGCCAACTCGGTGAACACCTGCTGCGATACGGCTGGCCCGGAGAGGGCGCGGTCGCGCAGGGCAATACCAGATCACTTCTTGATCAGGGCTTTTTCCACAGGGCACCCGGTTGTCCACAGGCGAGCCGACAGCGGTGGCTGCCTGACGGGTACGGCGGCGACGCTATCGGTCGAGTCGGCTCGGACGGGAACAACCGGAGCCCTGTGGAGGGACGATGTTCGATACCTATGTAACGATTGTCGGTAATGTGCTGACCGCACCGGAATGGCGGCGTACCACGCAGACCGGCACCCTGGTGGCCAACTTCAAGGTGGCCTCGACCGCTCGTCGCCTGGACCGGGAGAGCGGGCGCTGGGTCGACGGCAACAGCCTGCGCGTCAGGGTGAACTGTTGGCGGAAGTTGGCGGAGGGCGTCGCCTCCTCGGTGATGGTCGGCGACCCGGTTGTCGTGGTCGGCCGGCTCTACACGCGGGACTGGACCGACGACGCGGGCAACCACCGGACCATGTACGAGTTGGAGGCGGTGGCGGTCGGCCACGACCTCTCCCGGGGGAGGGGACGGTTCGCCCGCAACCGGCCGTCGACGGCGACATCCTCGATGGAGGAGGCCGAGGCCGAGGCCCGGGTACACGGCGAGACCACCGAGTCGGTGCCGTCCGACGAGGCACCGGTACTGCCCGACGAGCGCCCGTTCGACGACGACGGCGAATACCGGGGTCTGCCGGTACCGCCGGGTCAGGGCTTCGATCCGGTGCACCCGCCGGCCGACACCTTCGACGGCCGGATCGAGCTTGACGGGCTGCCCGACGGTGACGTGACCGGCCCGGACGAGACGACCACTTCGTTGACCGGCAGCTCCTACGGCCCGCCGGGCGGTGGTGGAGGAGAGCAGAACGACATCGACGGGGTCGACGTCGGGGAGGACGAGATCGAGCCCGACGGCAACGGTGGGGACGCGCAGAGCCAGGAGTTCCGCGACGAGAACGACGCCGGTACCGCAGACCTCGGCAAGATCGGCGGCGCCGGGCGAAACCGCCGTGGTCGTGGCCGGCTGCCGGTGTCCGTCTGAACGCTTCCGGCCGCTAAGCCTGTTGGCCGGAAGGGGTGCAACCCGGACCTGCCCGGTCCGACTGTCCGGCTCGGCTAGGTGGTCGGACAGTCGGTCGCCCGGATCGACGCGGTGGTCGCCTCCGCACCGCCCATCCGAGGCGGCCGGGGTGGGGAGGTCGGTCGCGGCACTGGCCGATCTCCCCACCCGAGCCGTCGGGCCGGGTTGCACCGTGCGGGCAGCCACGGGCGCAGATCGGGTACGTCCCCTCCTGGTCTTCGGGCTATGCCCCGGCCGGCGCGCGGCTGTCAAAGTCCTCCGATTGCTGGCCGTTCCGGGGTGCCGGCACCGTCCCGGTCGCCTGGTCCGGCGCCTCCGGGGCAGGGTCATCATCCGCCTGCTCGGGCTGCCGCTGACGTACGACCGTCCGCGCTTGTATGCGGCGTACGCCAGCGGGTGGCGGTGTGGTTCGAGGCCGGCGTCGAGGATTGAGGAGCCGCATCATCGGTGTCTCGACGAAGCGGAAGAGCAGCCAGGCGGCAGCCAAGCTCACCAGCAGCATGGCGATGGCGACGGCCGGGCCCTGCCAGCCGGGGAACCCGCCGCTGTGCCCGGCGAAACGGAAGATGGCTTTGATCAGGAAGACATGGACCAGATAGAACGCGAACGACACCTCGCCGAGCCAGACCAGTGGCCGGGACCGCCACGGCGACCAGCGGCCGGTGGTGTCCGCCCGGGCCGCGCTCGCGATCACCAGTACGTAGCCGAAGGCCAGCACGGTGGTCCAGAGTTCGGCGCGGATCCACTCCATCGACGCGACCCAGATCACGACGAAGAGGCCGGTGGAGACGAACAGACCCGGTCCTCGCCACTTTCCCCGCAGCATGAGTTCGGCGGCGGCCACACCCATCCAGAACTCGAAGGAGCGCACGACCGGGAAGATCTGGGTGAACCACCAGCGGACGGTCTCCGGCAGCAGTTGCTGGCCCGGCCACATCGCCATGATGAGCAGCGGCATGGCGATGACGACGGCGTAGAGCTGCCACGCGCGCATCCGGCGGATCAGCGGGAGGGCGAACGGCAGCGAGAGATAGAAGAACATCTCGCAGGCGAGCGACCAACTGACGTTGTTGATGCTGTAGAAGTAGCCGTCTACCGGAATCCACGCCTGGACCAGGAACAGGTTGGCCACTGCCGCCTTCAGGTTGACGGCGTCGGACCAGTACCAGGCGAGTGCGAGGACCACGGCCCAGGTGACGAGGTGGTTCGGGTAGATCTTCGCCGCTCGGCGTCGCCAGAAGGCGCGCTTGGTGTCACCGGGCCGGGCGGACCAGACCAGTACGAAGCCGCTGAGGATGAAGAAGAACTGCACGCCGGAGAGACCGAGCGTGAAGACCCAGTCGACGACCTGGCGATATCCGGGTTCAGCGACGATCTGCATCGTGCCGACGTGAAAACCGAAAACCAGCATCGCGGCGACCCACCGCAGTCCGGTCAGGGACGGCAGCCGGTGCAGCGCACCTCCGGTCCCACCGCCGGATCCGTTCGCTGCTCTGCCGGCGGCGGTCGACGGGTCGGGTGCATCCTCGGTGACGGTCGTCACACTGACCATCGCGCCTCCTCGATGCGCACATCGATGGCCAGCACTTACGCCTCCCGTTGGCCGGATCGTGCCGAGATGTTCGGACCTGTGGTCGCTCCCGGCTGGATACCCCCGCTGCCGCGGGTCCGTCCGTGACCCTATCCGGTGCCGAGGCGGCCCGCGGTCGGCGCGTGCCCAACGAAAGCGACGTGGGACAGCCCTCCACCGCCCGGATGCTGGGCGGCGATGCCGGATCGAGGGAGCTGTGGGCCGTCGTGCGCTGGCCGTGAGGTGTCGACCGGACCTGGTGACGACCCGGACTAGGCTCCGCACCGGGGGAGGTGGTGGCCGTGCGCCCAGTAGGCCGGTCCTCGGGAGAGCCAGATAGCCGGTTGTCCGGAGAGCCAGATAGCCGGTTGTCCGGAGGGCCAGACAGCGGATTGTCCGGGAGGCGCGGCGGACTGCGTCCCGGCTGGACGCGCCGGACCGGCAGTCGGAGCGGAGCGCCGGGGTGGCTGGGCAGCGGCACGGCGAACGCGGCGGGGCTGGCCGCCGGCTACGCGCTCGACGCGCTCCTCGGGGATCCCCGGCGAGGCCATCCGGTCGCCGGGTTCGGGCAGTTCGCGAGCGCGCTCGAACGGCGGATGTACCAGCCTCGACGTGCCTCGGGTGCCGGGTTCGCGGCGCTGGCCGTCGGCGTACCTGTGGCTCTCGGTGGGGCGGCGGCGGTCGCCACGCGGCATCGGCCGCTGGCCCGCGCGGCGCTGGTCGCGGCCGCCACCTGGACGGTGCTCGGGGGACGGACGCTACGGCGGGAAGCCACGCTCATGAGCCAGGCCCTTCGCCGGGCGGACCTGCCGGCGGCACGGCAACGCCTCGGCCACCTCTGCGGGCGGGACCCGGCCGCGCTGGACGAGTCCGAACTCGCCCGCGCCACCGTCGAGTCGGTGGCGGAGAACACCTCCGACGCGGTGGTCGCCCCGCTGGTCTGGGGCGCGGTGGCAGGGTTGCCCGGACTCCTGGGCTATCGGGCGGCGAACACCCTGGACGCGATGGTCGGTCACCGCGCGGAGCGGTACGCCCGGTTCGGCACCGCCGCCGCCCGCCTCGACGACCTGCTCAACCTGGTGCCCTCCCGGCTGACCGGGCTGCTCACCATCGCCGCCGCCCCGCTGGTCCGGGGCGACCGGACGCGTGCCTGGCAGGTGTGGCGGCGGGACCGGGCGGACCATCCCAGTCCGAACGCCGGACAGTGTGAGGCGGCGATGGCCGGCGCGCTCGGCGTCCGGCTGGGCGGCCGTAACGTCTACTTCGGGCGTTCCGAGGTCCGGCCGTTCCTCGGCGACGGCCCCCGGCCGGAGCGGCGGCACATCGAACGGGCCGCCCGGCTCTCCGGAGCGGTCGGGCTCGCCGCGCTGGGCGTGGCCGTGGCGTACGCGGCCACGAGCCGGCCGCGTCGCGGCGCGGGCGGTTGGCTCGCCCGCCGGTGGGCAGCCGGATGAGCCCGGTGAGCGGCGGGCTGCTGGTCGCCGGTACCACCTCGGACGCCGGCAAGAGCGTGCTCACCGCCGGCATCTGCCGCTGGCTGCACCGCCAGGGGGTGAGCGTGGCGCCCTTCAAGGCGCAGAACATGTCGAACAACTCGGCGGTGGTGGTCGGGCCGGACGGGCGGGGCGGCGAGATCGGTCGGGCCCAGGCCATGCAGGCCGCCGCCTGCGGGGTGCCGCCGGACCTGCGGTTCAACCCGGTACTGCTGAAACCCGGAAGCGACCGGTCGAGCCAGGTCGTGCTGCTCGGCCGTGCGGTCGACACCATCACGGCCGGCAACTTCCGCGCCCTGCGTCCCCGACTGGCCACGGCCGCCTTCGAAGCCCTCGCCGAACTGCGCGCCGAATACGACGTCGTGGTCTGCGAGGGGGCGGGCAGCCCGACCGAGATCAACCTGCGGGACGCCGACTACGCCAACATGGGGCTGGCCCGGCACGCCCGGCTGCCGACAATCGTGGTCGGCGACATCGACCGGGGCGGTGTCTTCGCGTCGATGTTCGGCACGCTGGCCCTGTTGGACGCCGCCGACCAGGAGCTCGTGGCCGGTTTCGTGGTCAACAAGTTCCGCGGTGACCTGGACCTGCTCCGTCCCGGGCTCGACATGCTGACCGAACTCACCGGGCGATCGACGTACGGGGTGCTGCCCTGGCACGTCGACCTGTGGCTCGACGCCGAGGACTCGCTCGCCTACGGGCGGGTGCTCGGCCGGCCGGCACCGCCGAAGGGTGGCGAGTGGCTGGACGTGGCGGTGATCCGGCTGCCCCGGGTCTCCAACGCCACCGACGTGGAGGCCCTGGCCACCGAGCCGGGAGTACGGGTCCGGCTGACCGTCGAGCCGGCCGAGGTGGCCGCCGCCGATCTCGTCGTACTGCCCGGTACGAAGTCGACGGTGGACGACCTGGACTGGCTGCGCCGTACCGGCCTGGCTGACGTGGTGCAGGCGCACGCGGCAGCCGGGCGGCCCCTGCTCGGCATCTGCGGCGGCTACCAGATGCTCGCCCGGCACATAGACGACGAGGTGGAGAGCGGGCGAGGGCGGGTCGCCGGCCTCGGCCTGCTACCGGTCGAGATCACCTTCGGCGCCGCCAAGACCGTGACCCGTTCGATGGGGACGGCGTTCGGGTCGGTCCCGGTCCAGGGCTACGAAATCCACCACGGGTACGTCTCCGGTGCCGACCCGGCACCGCCACCACTGATCCACCACCCGGATGGCCGGCCGGAGGGCGCGGCGGTCGGTCACCTGTTCGGCACCCACTGGCACGGCGCCTTCACCTCGGACCCGTTCCGGCGCCGCTTCCTCACCGAGGTGGCCAGACTTGCTGGCCGGCACCGCTTCCAGGTCGCCCCGGACACGTCGTTCGCCGCCGCCCGGGAACGCACCCTGGACCTCCTCGGCGACCTGGTGCAGGAGCACCTCGACACCACCGCGCTGTGGCGGCTCGTCGAACAGGGACCGCCGGCCGGGCTGCCGTTCGTCCCGCCGGGCGCACCTCCGGCACACCCGACGACCACCCAGCGCGTCGCGGCGGAACAGGCCCCTGCGCCGACGTGAACGGGGTGACCCTTCGGGCGTCGACCCGGCCGGGTCACCTCCGCACAGTCGGCCGGGCGGGGTGACCCTTCGGGCGTCCGCCGGGCGGGGTCACCTCCGCGCGCGTCACCTCCGCGCGTCACCTCCGCACGTCAGCCGGGTGGTCGGCACAGGGCAGTCCCGCCCGCCGCCAGGCATCGAAGCCGCCGATCAGGTCCGTCGCCCGCCACAGTCCCAGGGCTCGGAGACTGGCCGCCGCCAGGCTGGAACTGTAGCCCTGCCGGCAGACGACCACGATCTCGATGTCATAGCCGACCGCCTCCGGGATCCGGGACCCGCTGGCCGGATCGAGCCGCCACTCCAGCACGGTCCGGTCGATCACCAATGCCCCCGGCAACTCGCCCTGCTCCGCCCGCTGCGGATCGGTACGGGTGTCCACCAGCAGCGCCCCGCGCCGCACCGCCGCGAGAGTTTCCAGCGGTGTCAGACGGCGTACTCCGGCGCGGGCGCGCGCCAGCAGCACCGCCACACCCCGATCCTGGTCCGACACCGGATCATTGTCCGCCTGCCCAGGTCACCGACGGGTAGGGTCGGCCGGATGTCACCCGTCGTGGAGCCGTACGCCGACCTGGCGGAGCGGATCCTGGGGCGGCCGGCCCGGCTGGGGCGTACCCGACTGGTCGCGGTCGACGGGCCGAGCGGAGCCGGCAAGACGGTCTTCGCCGGCCGGCTGGCGGCCGCGTTCGAGGTCGCCACGCCGGTGGTGCACACCGACGACCTGCTCGACGGCTGGGCGGACCAGTTCACCTTCTGGCCCCGGCTGGAGGAGTGGATCCTCGCCCCGCTGCGCAGCGGTCGGTCAGCGCGGTACCGCCGGTACGACTGGACCCGGGACCGCTTCGGGCCGGACTGGACGGCGGTGCCGCCCGCCCCGGTGGTGATCGTCGAAGGAGTCTCCAGCGCCCGTGCCGCCATCGCCGCCGAACTCAGCCTCGCCGTCTTCGTGACCGCACCGGTGGACCTGTGCCGGGACCGTACCCTCGCCCGGGACGGCGCTGCGCTGGCATCCCGGCTGGCGGTCTGGCGTCGCGGCGAGCGTGCGCACTTCGCCGCCGACCGCACCGTCGAGCGAGCCGACCTGGTGGTGGACGGCGCCACCGGCTCGGTGCGGGACGGCACCGCCTTCGTCCGGGTCCGGTGACGGACTGACCCTGGTCCGCTTATGGACGTATCCGCATCGCTGGGGCACGATCGGCAGGACAGGGCCGACGCGCGGCGGGCGGGGGGACACCATGACGGCAGACGGTGCGGGTGGCACTCCGGCCCGGCGACGGGTGGTACTGCGCGGAATCAGCTCCCGGGCCTGGGAGCATCCGGCCGACCGTGGTGCGCTGACCGCACTGCGCGAACTACGCGGCTTCGACGACGTGGTCAAGGCCTTCTTCGGGATGTGGAACGAGCGCGGCTTCCGGCTCTCCTACCTGGCCTCCGCGATCCGGGTCGACCACCGGCAGTACTCCCGGGTGTACCGGCTCTACGCCGAGGCGGGTGCCGCGCTGGACGTGGCCGAGCTGCCCGAACTCTTCGTGACCCAGTCGCCCTGGCTGTCCGGTGAGGCGATCGGTCTCGACCGGCCGTTCATCGTGATCACCTCTGCCGCCGTCAACCAACTCGACGACGACGAGCTCCGCTTCCTGCTCGGCCACGAACTGGGCCACGTGGGCAGCGGGCACGCCGTCTACAAGACAATCCTCACCATCCTGACCCGGTGGGCGGCAAACCTGAGCTGGCTGCCGGTCGGTGCGCTCGCCCTCCGGGCGATCATCGCCGCGATGCTGGAGTGGTGGCGCAAGGCGGAGCTGTCGGGCGACCGGGCCGGACTGCTCGCCGGCCAGGACCCGGCGGCGGCGCTGCGGGTACTGATGAAGCTGGCCGGCGGTGGCGACCTGAGCCAGATCGACACGGCCGCATTCCTGGAGCAGGCCGCCGAGTACGAGGGTGGCGGTGACCTCCGGGACAGCCTGCACAAGATCCGGATGACCGCCTGGAGTACCCATCCGGTGCCGGTGGCCCGGGCGGCGGACCTGCGCAGGTGGGTCGACTCCGGCGCGTACGCCCGGTTGCTCGGCGGCGACTATCCGCGCCGGGACGATGACGGTCTGACCTCGGTGTCCGCCGAGATCAAGGCTGCGGCGGAGGCGTACCGGGAGGCCTTCGGACGATCCCAGGATCCGCTTGTCGGCCTGCTGCGCCGGCTCGGCGACGGCGCCAGTGACCTTGGCGAGTGGGCCGGCGGCAGCGCGGGTCGGGCCCGTTCCTGGGCGAACGCGGCGGGTGAGGCCGCCGCTCGGGCGGCCGGTCGTACCCGCCGGAACGACAAGCCGGGCACGACCGGCTCCACCGGCCCGGCACCCGGGACCGACGGAGAGGCACCGGAACCGCCGACCGGGCAACCCCGGTAGCACTCCGCCCGCCGACAGCCTGGACGAGCGTCCACCGGGGTTCGGATGATCACGCGTCGTCCGGGGTTCGGATGATCACGCGGCGCGGCGCGGCATACGATCTTCGGCATGACCACGACTATCCGCACCGAGTCCGAACTTCGTGCCGCGATCGATCGCGAGCTGCCGGGCGTACGGGCCGACCTGGAGCGGCTGGTC
Source organism: Plantactinospora sp. B6F1 (assembly GCF_040120695.1). NCBI lineage: Bacteria > Bacillati > Actinomycetota > Actinomycetes > Micromonosporales > Micromonosporaceae > Plantactinospora > Plantactinospora sp. B6F1. Next base: position 329,091 of record NZ_JBEEAC010000004.1, read on the forward strand.
CGGATCCCCGGGATCGCCTTCGACGGCTTCGACCACTCCCAGCTCGAGCGTTCCGCCGAGGCGGTCGCCGAACTGCTGCGCGGCTGCTCTCTCGACGTGCGGGTGGTCCGGTCCGGCGGCCAGCCGGCGGTGATCGGCCGGCGTCCCGCGCCGCCCGGCGCACCGACCGTGATGCTGTACGCGCATCACGACGTGCAGCCGGTCGGCGACCTGAGCCTCTGGCAGAGTGACCCGTTCGAGCCGGTGGAGCGGGACGGCCGGCTCTACGGACGGGGCGCCGCCGACGACAAGGCCGGCGTGCTGGCCCACGTCGCCGCGTTGCGGGCCTTCGGTGACGCGCTCCCGGTCGGCGTGGTGCTCTTCGTCGAGGGTGAGGAGGAGTACGGCTCCGACTCGCTGGAGCGGCTTCTCACCGAGCACCGGGACGAGATCGCCGCCGACGTGATCGTGATCGCGGACTCCGGCAACTGGGACATCGGCGTACCGGCGTTGACGACATCGCTGCGCGGCATCGTCAACTGCTTCGTGGAGGTCCGCACCCTCTCCCAGGCGGTGCACAGCGGCATGTTCGGCGGGGCGGTACCGGACGCGCTGACCACGCTCTGCCAACTCCTCGCCACCCTGCACGACCCAGCCGGAGACGTGGCGGTCCAGGGGCTGGTCAGCACGGCGGGTGCCACCGTCGACTATCCGGAGGATCGGCTGCGTGCCGAGGCCGGGATGCTCGACGGGGTCTCGTTCATCGGCACCGGCCGGCTGACCGACCGGTTCTGGAACAAGCCGGCGATCTCGGTGATCGGGCTGGACGCCCCGCCGACCGCGGAGGCGCCGAACGCCCTGGTCCCGTCGGCGAAGGCCAAGTTGAGCGTCCGGCTCGCCCCGGGTGACCAGGCCGCGAAGGCGTACGCGGCGTTGACCGAGCACCTGCGCCGGCACGCCCCGCACGGGGCGAGCGTCACCGTGACCCTGGAACACGACGGCGAGCCGTGCGTGATCGACGCCTCCGGCCCGATGTACGACGCGGCCCGCGCCGCCTTCCGGACCGCCTGGGACGGCGTCGAGCCGGTGGACATGGGGATCGGGGGCTCCATCCCGTTCATCGAGACGTTCCGCCGGATCTTCCCGGAGGCCGCGATCCTGGTGACCGGTGTCGAGGACCCGTACGCGCGGGCACACGGGCCGAACGAGAGCCTGCACCTGGGGGAGTTCGCCAGGGTCTGCCTGGCCGAGGCGCTGCTGCTGGCCAAGGTCGCCGAGGCGGCCGGCGCCCGCTGAGCCATCCGCGGCCGCCCACCGGACCCGGCGGTTCACGGATCGAGCGGGTCCATCCGGGGGATCGGCCGACGAGTCGTTCCGATCCCCCGGACGGGCCCGGCGGCTTTCCGGCGCCCGGACCGGTTACTCGGCGGGCGGGGGTGCCGTCGACCGGCGCCGCCGGCCCACCAGCAGCAGCACCGCGCCGAGCAGCAGGGCAGCGGCGCCGACGGCGGCGATGGGGCCGGTCCGGACCCCGGTGATCGGGAGCCCGTCGTCGCCACCGTCCGCGCCGCCACCGCCGCCCGGCTTGTTGATCAGGAGCTGGGCGGTGTTGCTCTTCGGTCCCGTCTCCGTCGACGGTCCGAGGGCCCGGATCGTGATCGTGCCGTCGGTACCCGGTGTCGACTTGATCTTCAGGCGTATCGCCGACGACACGACGCCCTCGCCGGAGGCGGTCGCCAGCCACTGGCTCTCGGTGCCGCAGTCGACCTCGGTCAGCTCGGCGACCGGCTCACCCTGCTCGTCCCGGAACGCGCACCACTGGCTCGGCAACAGGACGGTGCCGCTCGGCGCGACGATCCGCCACGCGGCACCGCCGTCCGACGGACCGTGGTTGGTGATGCGGTACGGCACCTCCACGGTGTCGCCGACGGAGCCGGTGACCGGCGTTGCGCGTACCTCGAGGTCGTGACTGTTGGGCCTGGTCCAGATGCCGAACTCGGCGACGTGCGGCTCGGCCGCGGGGGTCAGCTGGGCAGGGTCGCTGCCACCGGTCGGGGCCTGCCGGCCCGGTGTGGTCAGCTGTCCGGTGTCGCCGGGCTGTTCCGGCGTTCCGGGCTCGACCCGGGACCGCTGCTCCGCCCCGGCCGCCCTGGCCCGCAGCTCGGCGACCTTGGCGGCCAGCGACCGGCCGTCCGGCGTCGCTGCCCGGCGCCGGGTCTGCGGGAGCGGCTGATCCGGTACGCCGGCCTCGAACCGGCCGCTCGCCTCGGCGGGCCCCGGGAGGTTCTTGCCGAAGACGACGTTGAACGCCGCGTCCCCGGAGACCGGATCGGAGAAGGCGACTCCGCTGCCGGGTTCCAGGATCAGGTGCATCTGGCAGGTCACCCGCCGGGGGCCGTAGACGTAGCCCGCCGGTGGCTCGCCGGGGAGGTCGTCATCGTAGACGCACTCGGTGTACCGCTCGACGAATGTTGCCCCGAGCGGGAGGGTGATCGTCAGGCGGAAGCCGGGCAGGGTGCTCTTCCCGAGGTTGAACACCCTGGCGTCCAGGCCTCGGCGGTCGCCGCCGCCGACCCGCTGCTCGGCGCTACCGAGGTCGCCGACCTCGGCGACCAGGCCCGAGCCGGTGGCCCGGATGCTCACCGGAAGCTCGTACGTCGCCGAGACCGCACCGTCGGGCCCCTGGCCCGAGACGCTGACCTGGACGAACCCCGCCGGACCCGGCCGGGCGTCCGGGGCACTGCGCAGCCTGATCGGCTCGATCAGCCGGCGCTGTCCCGGCGCCAGGTCGTCGTGCCGGCACGTCGCCGTCTTGTGGGACTGTTGGCAGTCCTCGCCGCCGGGCGGGACCGAGAGGATGACGTCGTCGCTGGTGTGCTCGGCGTCGTAGACCGCGCCCACCTCGGTGGCCGGCGCGTCCCCGGTGTTGTGCAGGTGGAAGCCGAGGGTGCTGCCGGTGGTGTCGATCGTCGCCTCGGTGGCGCTGGAGATCTGCAACCGTGGCTGCGCCGCGGCGTACGCCGGGGTGGGGGCGGCGGTGAGGGCGAGCGCCGCGAACACCGCGGCGGCGGCCGCGCCGACCCGCTTGCCTGGGCGGAGGATGCCGTTCGTCATGACTCTCCGGGGGGTCTCGCCGGAGCCCGGGTCCGGGAGACCGGACCGCGTCTGGCTGGAGGGGAATGTGGACAGAGGACGGGTGTCCGTAGTCGAAGATAGTCCACCTGTCCACGAGGGGATGTTCGCGGGAAGAAAACGGAGAAAGCGCCCGGCGGGAGTTTCGAGGCGGTAAGGTTTCGAACATGAGTACGAACGAGGCGATCGCGCGGCTCGACGCCGCGGTCAGTGCGCTGCGGGACGTCGACGTCTCCGCGTGGTCCGAGGATGCGCTCCGGGACCAGCTCGGCGAGCTTTCCACAGTTCTCTGTGCGCTCGACGCCGCTCTCGCCCGGGTGGCCGACAGCGTGCGTGCCCGTGGCCTACGCATCGAGGAACCTGCCTCGGTCTGACCGTCCCTGCCCAGCTCAGCCGGGGGACGATGGCGGGCCGGCCGGAATGATGTCGGTGCTGGCTGCCAGGATGGAGCCGTGCGCTTCGTTGATCTGGCAGCCACCTCCGCGGCCGTCGCCGCCACCTCCGGCCGGCGGGCCAAGGTCGAGCTGCTCGCCGAGGCGCTGCGCAACCTCGCGCCGGAGGAACTCGTCGCCGGTTCGGGTTACCTGGCCGGCGAGCTGCGTCAGCGGCAGACCGGGGTCGGCTACGCCAGCCTGCGTGAGCTGCCGCCGCCGGCCGAGCATCCGACCCTGACGGTGGCCGGCGTCGACGCGGCGATAGCCGAGCTGGCCGAGGTGCGGGGACCGGGCTCGCAGCAGCGTCGGCGTCAGCTGTTGGCAGCCCTCTTCGGCGCCGCCACCGTCGACGAGCGGCGGCTGCTGCTCGGCCTGTTCAGCGGGGAGCTGCGGCAGGGCGCCCAGGCGGGCCTGCTGGCCGAGGCGATCGCCCGGGCGGCCGAGGTGCCGCTACCGACGGTGCGCCGGGCACTGCTGCTCGCCGGTGACCTGAAGGCGGTCGCGGCGGCCGCGCTCACCGGCGGCTCGGGCGCACTGACCGGGTTCGCGTTGCAGGTCGGCCGCCCGCTCGCACCGATGCTGGCGCAGAGCGCGGGGTCGGTCGAGGAGGCGCTGACCGCCGTCGGGCTGCCGGCGGTGGTCGACGTGAAGCTCGACGGCATCCGCATCCAGGTGCACCGCTCCGGCGACGACATCTCGGTCTTCACCCGCAGCCTCGACGAGATCACCTCGCGGGTCCCCGAGGTGGTGGCGGCGGTGCGCTCCCTGCCGGCTCGCGAGCTGGTGCTGGACGGCGAGGCGATCGCCCTCGATGCCTCCGGCCGGCCCCGGCCCTTCCAGGAGACCGCCAGCCGGGCGGCGACCAGGGGAGCCCGCCGGGCAGTCCGCGACGAGGCCCGCCGCGAGCCGGGCGACCTGGCAGCGGTCGGCGGCGGGCCGGGCGACCTGGCAGCCGTCGGCGGCGGGCCGGGCGAGGTGGCAGCGGTCGGCGGCGGGCCGGGCGAGGTGGCAGCGGTCGGCGGCGGGCCGGACGAGGTGGCAGCGGTCGGCGTGGACGACGCCGACCCGGCGGGCGGGACACGGAGCTTCGGCGCGGCGCCGGTCGCACCGTCGACGGCAGGGTCGGCGTGGTCGGTGGGGTCGGTGGACATCTCCGAGGTGCCCCGGATCGGCACCTCCGGCACGGCACCCGCCGAGATCCCCGGCCCGGACCGTCCGGCGACCGTCGCCCCTGCGGTGATCGCGGCGGCGAACACCAGCGGTGGGGTCGTGCTGACGCCGTACTTCTTCGACATCCTCCACCTGGACGGCGTCGACCTGCTCGACGCGCCGGGACACGAGCGCTGGGCCGCGCTGTCCCGCACCGTCTCGCCGGCACAACTCGTCGAGCGGATCACCGTCGACACCGTCGAGCAGGCGTCGACGGCCTTCGCCGCCGCTGTCGACGCCGGGCACGAAGGCATCGTGGTCAAGGCGCCGCAGGCGGCGTACGACGCGGGTCGCCGTGGTGCCGCCTGGGTCAAGGTCAAGCCGAGGCACACCCTCGACCTCGTGGTGCTTGCCGTCGAGTGGGGCAGTGGCCGGCGCAAGGGTTGGCTGTCGAACCTGCACCTCGGCGCCCGTGATCCCGAGACCGGCGGCTTCGTGATGCTCGGCAAGACCTTCAAGGGGTTGACCGACGAGTTGCTGCGCTGGCAGACCGAGCGGTTCCAGGAGTTGGCGGTGGAGCGCGGCGACTGGGTGGTCCGGGTGCGTCCCGAACAGGTCGTGGAGATCGCCTTCGACGGGGTGCAGAGCAGCCCGCGCTATCCGGGCGGCGTGGCGCTGCGCTTCGCCCGCGTACTGCGGTACCGCGACGACAAGAGCGCGGCGGAAGCGGACACCATCGACACCGTACGAGCCATCCACGAGGGTCGGCGTCCCTGACCGGCCGCCGTCGCGGTCACCCCCCCGGCTGGGCACGGGGGCCTGACCGTCCGGCATCGACCGGAAGTCAGATCGCGGCCAGCGACCGCGCGTAGTTGACCTGCTGGTGGATCTGCTGGACCTGGAACTGTTCGGTGACCGGGATCCGGGCGACGTATTGCCGGAGGCCGTTGGTCACCGTCACCTGCACGGTTCCACGGTGGACGGTCTCCTTGACGAGCAGGAACAGCAGGCTGAACACGGTCAGTACGCAGAAGCCGACCACCGCAACCACGATCGCCCAGGTCGGCGTCTTCTGTTCGCTCTGCCAGTAGTCCGCGACGTGCCACTGCGAACCGGCGAGTGGAAGGTCGCCACTCGGGGTGCGTACCGTCGACGGGGTGACCGCGATCTCGCCGATCTGCGCGACCACCGGCTCCGGCGAGCCCGGGGCGGTGGGTGGTGGATAGCCGGGCGAGACCGAGGCGTCGGTCGGCCACGGGCGGTTGGTCGGCCATGGATCGGTTGGTGGTGGCGGAGGTACGTCCGGCGCTCCGCTCGGGTCCACACTCATTGCGGCTCCTCCCCAATGCCACACCGCCGGTTTCGCAGACCCTAACCCGGATCGTGGCCGCCGCCACCGTGAGGTGCAGGCGGTGCGTCGATGACCGCAGCCCGACCGGGGTCGGACGGGCAGGCGGTGGCGAGCGCGACCGGGCTCAGCCGCCCGGGGTGGCCGGAGCCGGCTGATCCAGCCGATCCTGGCCGAGCCGGTCCCGGTCGCCGTCCTTCAGGTCACCGCGCGCCTCCCGGCGGGCCGCCCAGCAGAAGCCGACCAGGGCCATCGCCGCGAACAGCCACCACTGCACGACGTAGCCGCCGTTCTGCCAGTCGTTCTCGTGCCGGATCGGTATCGCCGAGAAGGCCGGGTCGGCGGCCGGAGTCTGCTCGTCCAACAGCAGATAAGCCGAGTAGACCGGATACGGCAGCTCCCGGGCCAGCGCCGGTACGGCGATCCGCCGGGTCTCGATCCGGCCGTCCCGCCGGGTGACGGCGTCCGGCTTGCTCTCCGACAGGTGAACCCGGCCCACCACCGTCACCTCGCCGGACGGGACCGCCGGGACCTCGGGCCGGGCCAGCGCGCCGCCGCCCTCGGCCGGCGGAATCCAGCCCCGGTCCACCAGGACGGCGCTGCCGTCAGCCAGCCGCAGCGGGGTGAGCACCTCGAAGCCGACCCTGCTCGCCACGGTACGGCTGCGGATCATGATTACGTTCGTGCTGTCGTACCGCCCGGTCACGGTGACCCGGGTCCACGCCGCGCCGGCCGGCGTCGCCGGACCGACCGTGCCCGCCGGGCCGTCCGGCCGGGGCAGCACGTGATCCACCGGCACCGGTGCCAGCGTCGCGGTCTCGTCGATTCGCTCGTTGATCGCGGCCCGCTCCTGGTAGCGGCTCAGCTGCCAGTTGCCGAGCAGCACCATCACGGCGGCCGCGGCCAGGGTCAGCGCGAGGATGCCCAGCCAGCGGGGCGTGAGCAGGAACCGGTACACAGCACGAGGCTACCCGGGCGGCTGCCCCGGTTTGCCAGGTGGCCGGCTCGGCGGGCCGGCGCGGCGCCCGGTGCCGGGTATCCTCACGCGCGTCGGTTCGATCGACGGGTCGGGCCGGGCCGTCCCTCGCACCACCACCGTCCGTACCAGAACCGCCCGCACCGGGGGCGGTGACCGCGCCCCGAGGAGCCGACCATGATCGACGCGCCGCGCGTAGTGGTGAGCGCACCGTCGTCCGGACACGGCAAGACCGCGATCGCGGTCGGCCTGCTCGCCGCGCTCGCCGCCCGAGGACTGGACGCCGCCGGGTTCAAGGTTGGTCCCGATCACACCGACGCCGCCTACCTCGGGCTCGCCGCCGGACACCCCGGCCGCAACCTCGACCCCCGGCTGGTCGGCCCGCAGCGGATCGCCCCGCTCTTCGCGCACGGCTCCGCCGATGCCGAGATCGCGGTGGTGGAGGGCACGATGGGGCTCTTCGACAGCCTGGCCGGCCGGCCCGAGATCGACTCGACCGCCGCGATCGCCACCAGCCTGCGGGCCCCGGTGGTGCTGGTCGTCGACGTGGGCTCGATGGGCCAGTCGGTCGCCGCGCTGGCGCACGGCTTCCGGGCGTACGACGAGATGCTCTGGCTCGGCGGCGTGATCCTGAACCGGGTCGCCTCGGACCGGCACGAGCAACTGCTGCGCGACGCGCTGGACGACATCGGCGTACCCGTCTTCGGGGCGTTGCGCCGACGGGACCTGCCCGCCGTCCTGCCGTCCCGGCAGCACGGCGTGGTGCCGGTGATGCAGCGCGCCGTGGAGGCGTACCGGGGGGTGCGCCGGCTCGGAGAGGCGATCGCCGGAGTCGTCGACCTCGACCGGCTGCTGACGCTGGCCCGCTCGGCGCCCCGGGTGCCGGTGACCGCCTGGTCGGCCGCGGATGCGCTCGCCGAGCTGGGACCGGTCGGCGACCCGCCGACCACGGGTACGGGTACCGTGGTGGCGCTGGCCGGCGGGCCGACCCTGTCGTACTCGTACGCCGAGACCGCCGAACTGCTGGCGGCGGCCGGCGCCGAGGTGGTCGCCTTCGATCCGCTCCGCGACGAGACCCTGCCGGCGCAGACCGGTGCGCTGGTGATCGGCGGCGCGCTTCCCGAGACGTACGCCGAGGAGCTGTCGGCGAACCGCCGGCTCTGCATCGCGGTCGCGGAACTTGCCCGTACCGGCCGCCCGGTGATCGCCGAGGGGGCCGGGCTGCTCTGGCTGTCCCGGGAGTTCGACGGGCGCCCGATGTGTGGAGTGCTGGACGCCACCGGGGTGAGCCTGGACCGGACCGTGGTCGGGTACCGCGAGGCGACGGCCCGGGCGGACACCCCGGTCGCCCGGCTCGGCGCCCGGCTGGTCGGCTACAAGCAGCATCGCGGGGTACTGACCCCACGGGCCGGGCAGACCCCGGCGTGGAGCTGGGGCGGTGGCCCGCCGGAGGGCTTCGTCTGGCGTCGGGTGCACGCCTCCCAGTTGACGCTGCACTGGGCGAGCAGTCCGGTGATCGCCAGTCGCCTGGTCGCCGCTGCCACGTCGGCCGGTACCCCGTCCGGCCCGGCGCCCGCGTCGCCGACGGTTCCGGTCGCGCCGGCTGGCGCCGCGCCCTCGGCGGGGGCGGTGGGCCCGGCCGCGCCGGTGTCGCCAGGATCGGTCGGATCGTCGGCTCCGGTCTCCCCGTCGGCTCCGGTCTCCCCGTCGGCTCCGGTGCCACCGGCGGCCCCGGGTTCGCCGTCGGCTCCGGTTTCGCCGCCGGCTCCGGTCGGGCCGGCTGTTTCGGTCTCGCCACCGGCTCCGGTCTCGCCCTCGGGCGCTGGCCAGTCTGCCGTTCCGGTCTCGCCCTCGGGTGCTGGTCGGCCTGCCGTTCCGGTCGGCCCGGACGCAACCGGTCCACGGCAGCCAACTGCCGGCCCCGCGTCCGGTCGCCCTGCCCCGTCTGGTGGTGCTGCCCCGTCTGGTGGTGCTGCGTCACGTGGTGGTGCTGCGTCCTCCGGTGGCGGTGTGCTCCCTGGTGGCGCTGGGCCGACTGACGGCGGTCCGATCCGGCCGGGTGCCGGCTCGCGGGCCGTCCCCGCGCCGAGGGCCGCCGGCTCCGACACCGAGTCGCCGGTGGAGGCTGCCGGACCGGGCGGAACGGTCGGGTCCGAGCCGGCGACCGGCGCCGTGCCGAACAGTCCGGCGGCTGGACCGGTGGCGTGATCTGGATCGGTGGCGCATGATCCGGATCGGTGGCGAGCGGCCTGGGTCTGGCCGATGGGACACCGTCGAGAGGCGGTCGGGCGACGAGTGGGGTGAGCCGGCGGTATGAGCGGAGAGGTGGCAGTGCGCCGCTTTCCGACCCTGACCGTGTCGACGCCTCGGGTGTACGTACGCCCGCTGAGAGGGTCGGACGCGAAGGCGGTCTCGGCGATCTTCGCCGACAAGCAGACTCAACGCTGGCTGCCGTTCCAGCGGGAACTCGGGGAGATCGACGCCGACGCCTGGTGCACCGAGATGGCCCAGGAGCGGCGGGACAGTGGTAATGGCGACCACTACGGCGTGATCCGGCGCGAGGACGAGCGGCTGGTGGGCTGCCTGTGGACCAAGCGCACCGACTGGGGCGGCCGGGTCACCGAGGTGTCGTACGCGATCGCGCCGGAGGCGCGGGGCTTCGGCATGGCGGCGGAGGCGGTCGACGCGATAGCCGTCGCGTTGATCCTGGAGCACGGCTTCCAGCGGCTCGAACTGCGGGTGGCGCCCGGCAACACCGCGTCTCGGCGGGTCGCGGAGAAGGCCGGTTTCACCTACGAGGGGCTGCTGCGCAACGCCGGGTACGTGCACAGCGGCCGGGTCGACCTGGAGGTCTGGTCCCTGGTCGCCGCCGACCTGCACTCACCCGGAACCTGACGGCGACCCGGTCGGTTCCCAGCACGAGGATCCCGCGCCGTCGCAGCCACCCCCCGGGGCACCCGGCCGGCGGGACCGCCTGTGGCGGGCTCGGCGAGGACCGGCCCGGTCAGCCGGTGAGTTCGTCCGAGGGCGGGTTGAACTGGCGTACCGGCTGGTCCTTCAGTGCGTCTTTCAGGAATCCGGCGACGGTGTCGATGGGTTTGTTCGCCGGGCCCGAGCCGACCGGGTTCATCGGGCTGTCCGGGTCGGAGAGGAAGCTCGCGGCGGCCAGTTCAGGGGTGTAACCCACGAACCAGGCGGCCCGGTCGCTGTCGGTGGTACCGGTCTTGCCGGCAACCGGCCGACCGACGATGCCCCGGACCCGGTCGGCGGTCGACCAGCCGCCGCAGGACCCCCGGGCCGGGGTGTCCCCGGTCGGGCACCGGGCGGCGTCGGTGGCGGCGCGGGCCGCGTCGGCGCTGACCTCCTGGCTACACCTCGGCAGCGCGATCTCCAGATCCATCCCGGCGCCGGTCCGGTACGTCGCCGGCATGCCGTCCGGCCCGACGATCGAGGTGACCGGCAGCGCCTCGCAGAACCGTCCCTCGGCGGCGACCGTGGCGTACGCGTTGGCCATCTCCAGCGGGGTGACGTCGGAAACCCCGAGGGTGAACGAGCCCCACTTGTTCGCCTGGATCGGCGACGCCTGCCGCTTGTCGATGTCGGTACGCCACTGCAGGCCCAACCGTTCGGCGAGCCGGACCACGTTCTCGGCACCAACCTTCTGCTCCAACCAGACGAAATACGTGTTGACCGACTTGCCGAAGCCGGACCACATGGTCTGGTGCCCGCTCATCGCGCCGCTGGCGTTCGACGGGCACCAGTAGCCGCCGCAGTCCGTCGGGCCACCGCTGCCGTCCGGGTAGATCGACACGAACCGGTGCGGTGAGTTGAACGCTGTACTGAGCGGAAGTCCGGCGTCCAGCGCGGCGAGCATGGTGAACATCTTGAACGTCGATCCCGCCTGGTAGCCGGGGAGATCTCCGCCGCCGAGCAGCGGGACCACGGTGTTCGGGTAGTTGCCCTTCATCCGGTTGCGCCGGCTCGGGTCGGAGTGTGGGCCGTTCTCGCTCTGGTCCAGCGAATAGTTCCGGTTCACCGCCATCGACCTGACGTACCCGGTGCCGGGTTCGACCGCGACCAGGCCGTGACCGAACGGGCTGTTGTTGGAGATCGCGGACTGCACCTGGTCGTCGGCGATCTCCTGCATCTTCGGGTCCAGGCTGGTGATGATGGTGTAACCGCCCCGGCGCAGCTTGTCCAGGCGTTCGAGCGAGTTGCTGCCGAACGCTGGCTGCGCCGCCCACCAGGCCTTCAGGTAGTCGCAGAAGAATCCCCAGCCGTTGTGCTCCTCCGGCACCGAGATGCAGTCGTTCGGCGGGTTGCTGAGGCGCAGCTGGATCGGTTCGGCCTTCGCCGCCGCCGTGTCCTGTGGAGACAGGTAGCCCATCGCCTGCATCCGGTCGAGTACGTAGTTGCGCCGGTCCGTGGCGGCCTTTCGGTCCGAGCTGGCCGGGTCGTACGTGGTCGGCGCCTTGACCAGCCCGGCTAGGGTGGCCGCCTCGACCGGAGTGAGGTCCTTCGGGAGCTTCGAGAAGAAGATCTCCGATGCCGAGTAGATGCCGTATGCCCGATGGCCGAAGTAGGCCGCGTTGAGGTAGCGCTCCAGGATCTGCGACTTCGAGACCTCCTTCTCCAGGTCGAGGGCGAGTCGCATCTCCCGGAGCTTGCGCAGCGGCGTCTGCTCCGTGGCCTGCCGGGCCTCCATCGGGGTTGTCGCGCTGTCCCGCAGGGCCATCCGGACGTACTGCATGGTCAGCGTCGAGGCGCCCTGGGACACCCCACCGGCCTGCTGGTTGGCGACGAAGGCCCGGAGCACGCCCTTGGGGTCGACTCCGTTGTGCTCGTAGAACCGGGAGTCCTCCGAGGCCACGATCGCCTGCTGGATGTACGGCGACATCTGGGAGAGCGGCACGTACCGCCGGTGTTCCTCGTAGAAGGTGGTGATCAGGGTCGTCCCGTCGGCGGCGTAGACGTAGCTGGTCTGTGCGGGCGCCGCGGCGAGCAGGTCGGCGGGGGTCTTCTCCACCAGGTCGGCACCGGCCTTGGCGGCCAGGCCGCCGACCGCGACGAACGGGAACAACGCCGCCGCGACGACCACACCGGCGATGAGTCCGGCACGGAGCAGGGGTACGAGTCGACCAGGGGCAGGGCGGGTGGTGGGGTCCGTCACGCCTCCAAGCTATGATGAATCCCGGTAAAACATGATAAAGATTCGCGGATATCCGAGCCTTCTGCCCGGTCGCTTCGGTTACCCCCGATCCGCTCCGCGACGCCCGCTGGCCGCCGCGACCGGCCGCCCGGCAGGATCATGCCCATGCACCGGCCAGCACCCGCACCGAAACCCGCCGAGCCCGATCTCGGTCACCACGGCGACGTCGAGCTGGCTCCGGGGCTGGTGGATCTCGCGGTCAACGTCCAGCGGCATCCGATGCCGGCCTGGTTGCGGGAGCCGATCGTCGCCTCGCTGGAGGCGCTGACCGCCTACCCCGATCCAGCCCCGGCCCGGGCCGCCGTCGCCGCCCGGCATCGCCGGCCGGTCGACGAGGTGCTGCTGACCGCCGGGGCGGCAGAGGCGTTCGTGCTGCTCGCCCAGGCACTCCGGGCCGCGCGTCGGCCGGTCGTCGTGCATCCCCAGTTCACCGAGCCCGAGGCGGCGCTGCGGGCGGCCGGGCACCGGGTCGAGCGGGTACTGCTGCCGGCGGAGAGCGGCTTCCGGCTGGACCCCGGACGGGTACCGGCCGACGCCGACCTGGTCTTCGTCGGCAACCCGACCAACCCCACCTCGGTACTCCACCCGGCGGGCGTACTGGCCGGACTGGCCCGCCCCGGCCGGGTGCTGGTCGTCGACGAGGCCTTCGCCGACTCCACCATCCGCGCCGATGCCGATGCCGATGCTGGCACCGGGGCGGGCGGTGGAGCCGGGGCCGCCGGGGACGTCGCCGAACCCGAGTCGCTGGCGGCCCGGCGTGACCTACCGGGGCTGGTCGTGGTGCGGAGCCTCACCAAGACCTGGGGACTGGCCGGACTCCGCATCGGCTACCTGCTCGCTCCGGCCGAGCTGGTCGAGCGGCTGGCGGCGGTGCAACCGCTCTGGGCGGTCTCCACCCCGGCGCTCGCCGCGGCGGCGGCCTGCGCCACGCCCGCTGCGGTGGAGGCGGAGCGCCGGATCGCCGCCCGGCTCGCCGCCCGGCGGGCGTACCTGGTCCGGCGCCTCGGCGAGCTGCCCCTGGTACGCGTCGCGGGCACCCCGGCCAGCGCGTTCGTCCTGGTGCACCTGCCCGGGGCGGCGCGGGTACGGCTGGCCCTGCGTGACCGGGGCTTCGCGGTACGGCGCGGGGACACCTTCCCGGGGCTCGGCCCCGACTGGCTCCGGCTCGCGGTACGGGACACTGCCACCACCGACCTCTTCGTGGCCGCGCTGGCCGGAATCCTGGAGGCATGATGTTGGACGCCACCCTGGCCGAGATCGGTCCACTCGACGAGCCGGCCATGGCCGCGGCTCGGGACCTGAACGCCAGACTGACCAAGCCGGCCGGTTCGCTGGGCGCCCTGGAGGAACTCTCGGTACGCCTGGCCGGGCTCGCCGGTGCCTGTCCACCACCGCTGCCCGAGCCTGCCGCGGTGGCGATCTTCGCCGCCGACCACGGCGTGCACGCCCAGGGGGTGACCCCGTGGCCGCAGGAGGTCACCGCACAGATGGTGGCCAACTTTCTCGCCGGCGGTGCGGTGGTGAACGCCTTCGCCGGGCAGTCCGGCGCCGCGGTCACCGTGGTCGATGTCGGGGTGGCCACCCCGGTGGCGCAGGTACGGGTGCCGGCGCAGCGGCCGGGCCGCTCGACTCCCCGGCTGGTCGACGCGAAGGTGCGGGCCGGCAGCCGGGACATGAGTGTCCAGCCCGCCCTGACCCGGGACGAGGCACGCAGTGCGGTCGAGACCGGCATCCGGGTGGCGTACGACCTGGTCGACACCGGTGCGGGGATCCTGGTCACCGGTGACATGGGGATCGGCAACACCACGGCTGCCGCCGCGCTGATCGCCGCCTTCGCCGGGATGGACCCGGCCGAGGCCACCGGACGGGGCACCGGGGTCGACGATCCGACGTACGCCCGCAAGGTGGCCGTGGTGCGGGCGGCGCTGGCCCGGCACGTACCCGATCCGGCCGATCCGCTCGGGGCGCTGGCCTCGGTCGGCGGGCTGGAGCACGCGGCGCTGGCGGGCTTTGTCCTGGGCGGCGCCGCGCGGCGTGTCCCGGTGCTGCTGGACGGGGTGAGCGCGGTCGCCGCCGCGCTCGCGGCGGCCGCCTTCGCCCCGGACGCGGTCGGCGCGATGGTCGCCGGGCACCGCTCGGCCGAGCCGGGCGCGAGCGCCGGTTTGGACCGGCTGGGCCTGCTGCCGATAATCGATCTGGGCCTACGGCTCGGCGAGGGCACCGGCGCCCTGCTTGCCTATCCGGTGGTCGCCAGTGCGGTGCGGGTTCTGCACGAGGTGGCCACGTTCGACGCGGCGGGAGTGTCGGAAAATTAACGCTTCCCTATGGCTGGAAGCCGGGGGATTTCTGGCTCAGACCGCACGAGACCACCGCCCTGGAAGGAGGTGATCGCATGTCTCACGTCGTCGGCGCCAGCACGGTCGCGCTCTGCCGTGGCGAGGATCGTCCTCGCGGCGTTCCGGTCGCGGCAGGCGGTGTGCCCGCAGGTGTCGCACCGGAAGACTCTGACATCCAGCCCGAGGCGGTGCTTGGCTCTCGTACCGCACTGCGAGCAGGTCATCGTGGTGTAGGCGGGCGGTACCAGCACCACCTTCCGGCCCGCCCGCATGCCACGCTCGACCAGTTCCCGCTTCGCCGCCCCGATCGCCGCGTCGGCGGCCTTGCGGGCCATCTGGGATCTGGTGAGGAATGTGGGTGTGAAGTCCTCGACGGCGATCGTGGCGTGGTTGTCGATGACCTTCTTGGCCCAGATGCGGGCGTCGTGGCTGTTCTGCCGGGCCGCCTTCTTCGCCAGCTTCGCCGCCTGCCGTTTGGCGCGCAGGTAGCCGTTCCACGGCGGAGCGCCCTTCGGCCTGCGACGCCGGGCCATCCGGCGCTGCGCCTTGGCCAGTTCGGCGGCGCAGCGTTTGCGGTGGCCGAGGTACGGCAGGTCGTAGGCGGCATCTGTCGTGGTTGCGGTCGTCGTGACACCCCAGTCCACACCGATCCCACCCGCAACGTCAGGCGCCGATGCGGCCTCGCGGCGGACAACGAAGGACGCGTACCAGTGCCCGAGGCAGTCCTGGTAGACCCGGACACTGGTCGGAGCGGACGGCAACTCGCGGGACCAGACGACCGGAATTCTGACGCCGCCGGGCAGCCGCAGTCGACGGTCGCGGATCGAGAACCCGCGCACCGTGTATTCGAGGCTGGGCAGCGTGTCCTTCAACCGCTTGACTGTCGGGCGACCTCGCCCCTTCACCGTGAAGGAGGGTTGAAGGGCAAGAGCGTAGGTACGCAACGTCTGCTGCTGGGCGACTTGAGAGCCTTCCCGCAGCCACGACGAGCCGGCCCGCGCCTCGGTCAGCAGTTTAGACAGCTTGCCGAACGTGGGTTTACGGCCGGTCTTGTACTGGTGGACGGCCTCGTTCCACAACCAGCGACACCGCCCCCACTCCGCCAACAGCACGGCCTCTGCGGTCACGCCGGGGCGCAACCGGTAGGTGTACCGCACCGTCTCCTCCACAACTGGAAGCATCCCAGCCGCATCCGACAGTTTCGCCCAGCCGCCAGGAGCCGATGCCATGCCGACCACGCCTGACCACCCTCTCCTCCCCATGGCTGAAGCCAGGGCTTGCTCGGGCGGCTTCCGATGATCATGTATCCACTTGCGCTGCGGCTCGCCGGCCGGCGTGTGCTGGTGGTCGGTGGCGGGGCGGTGGCGACCCGGCGGGTGCCGGCGCTGCTGGACGCGGAGGCCCGGGTGGTGGTGGTCGCCCCCGCGCTGACCCCGGCGCTGCGGGCACACGTCGACGCGGGCCGGTTGGAGTGGGTCGCTCGGGAGTTCGCACCGGCCGACCTCGACGGGGCCTGGCTGGTACAGGTGGCGATCGACGATCCGGCTGCCGCCGAGGCGGTCAGCGCGGCCGCGCTCGACCGGCGGATCTTCTGCGTACGCGCCGACGACCGGGACGCCGCGACCGCCTGGACCCCGGCGGTCACCCGGTACGGCCCGGTCACCGTCGCGGTGCTCGGCGGGGGCAACCCACGCCGGGCGGTGGCGGTCCGGGACGCGATCCGAGAAAAACTGGTCAGCGGAACCCTCAGCGTCGGCGGCGAGCCGGACGAGGCCGTTGCCGGCGGCAGCGGCGTGCCGGCGGGGCGGGCCGGCGGCGACGGGTCGGAGCCGACCACCACCGCCCCTCCGGCAGTGGCCGGCCCGGTCGGCCGGGTCGCACTGGTCGGCGCTGGCCCCGGCGACCCCGAACTGATCACGGTTCGTGGCCGGCGGCTGCTCGCCGAGGCCGACGTCGTGGTCGCCGACCGCCTGGTCCCCGGATTGCTCCTCGACGAGCTGCGGCCCGATGTCGAGCTGGTGGACGCCACCAAGATCCCGCACGGTCCGGCCGCCACCCAGGAGGAGATCAACCGGGTACTGGTGCAGCGGGCCCTGGCCGGTGCCCGGGTGGTACGCCTCAAGGGCGGTGACCCGTACGTCTTCGGCCGGGGCGGCGAGGAGGTGCTGGCGTGTGCCGCGGCCGGGGTACCGGTGACGGTGGTTCCCGGGGTGACGAGTTCGGTCGCCGCTCCGGCGGCGGCGGGTGTCCCGGTGACCCACCGAGGTGTGGCGCACGAGTTCACCGTCGTCTCCGGGCACCTCCCGCCGGGACATCCCGACTCCCTCGTCGACTGGTCGGCGCTGGCCCGGCTCCGGGGCACCCTGGTCGTGCTGATGGGGCTGAGGAACCTGCCGGCGATCGCCGCCGCTCTGCAAGCGCACGGCCGGCCGCCGGAAACTCCGGCCGCCGTGGTGCAGGAGGGCACGACCGACGGTCAGCGGGTGCTCCGGTCGACGCTGGACGCGGTCGCGGCCGAGACGCAGGCGGCTGGCTTCCGCGCCCCGGCGGTGGTGGTCTTCGGCGAGGTGGCGACGACACTGGCCGGAGTTCCGGCCGGAACCGGAACCGGAACCTCCGCAGCCCCGGTCGCCTGACGCGTCCCGGTCGCCCTCAGGCACTGGTTGAAGTATCTTTACATATCGATTCCGCTGGGCGAAACTTATCGCCATCACTGGATGCCGGGCGCGACCTGCGTGCGGCCGGGGCGGTGCGCCGACGTGAGGCGGGTCGCCCCGGCCGATCGGCGCTGGGTGCGTGCCACCATCAGCACTCCGCCGGGCCGGCCGACGATAGGAGTGCTGGCGATGGCACGAGGTGGGACGGGCGCGCGGCGACTGCTGCTGACGGGCCTGCTGGCCCTGCTCACGACCGTCGGCTCGGGCGCGGTGGCCGGTGCGGCGCAGTCGCCGACCGCCGAGCCGGCCAGGGTGACCGGTGCGGCGCGGCCGCCGGCCGTCGGTGTGTCGACGGCGGCTGCCCGATCTGCGGCCGGCGGAGCGAACGGCGTCCGGAGCGCCGCCGCCGACTGCCCGGTGGGGGAGAACCCGAAGCGACAGCTCCGAGGAGCCTGGATCGCCTCCGTCTCCAACATCAACTGGCCGTCCCGAGCCGGGCTCACCGCCGCCGCGCAGCAGGCCGAGCTGCGCAACCTGCTCGACCAGGCCGCCGCCCTGCGGCTCAACGCGGTGTTCCTGCAGATCCGACCGGCCGCTGACGCGTTCTGGCCGTCGCCGTACGAGCCGTGGTCGCAGTATCTGACCGGGAGCCAGGGCGGGAATCCCGGCTACGACCCGCTGGCCTTCGCGGTCGCCGAGGCACACGCCCGCAACCTGGAACTGCACGGCTGGTTCAACCCGTACCGGGTGAGCACCCAGGGCGATCCGACGAGGCTGGCCGCCGGACATCCGGCCCGAACCAACCCGAGTTGGGTGGAGCGTTACGACGGCAAGCTCTACTACAACCCTGGCGTGCCGGCCGCCCGGCGGCACACCGTCAACGCGATCATGGACGCGGTGACCCGGTACGACCTGGACGGGGTGCACTTCGACGACTACTTCTACCCGTACCCGGTGAGCGGGCAGACCTTCCCCGACGCCGCCGAGTACGCCGCGTACGGGGCGGGCCGGTCGCTCGCCGACTGGCGGCGGTCCAACGTCGACACCCTGGTGCAGGAGGTGGGTACCCGGATCCGGCAGGTCAAGCCGCACGTCAGGTACGGCATCTCGCCGTTCGGTATCTGGCGCAACGCCGGGACCGATCCGCTCGGCTCGGCCACCACCGGCCTGCAGTCCTACGACGCCATCTACGCCGACAGTCGCAGGTGGGTGAAGCAGGGCTGGATCGACTACGTGGCACCGCAGCTCTACTGGACGATCGGCTTCGCCGCCGCCGACTACGACGTTCTGGTGCCCTGGTGGTCCGAGGTCGTCGCCGGCACCGACGTGCAGCTCTACGTCGGGCAGGCGGCGTACCGGATCGGGGAGTGGGGTGATCCGGAGGAGATGCCGGACCATCTGGTACGCAACCGGAGCCACCGGGTCTCCGGCGACATCTACTATTCGATCGAGCAACTGCTGGCGAACCCGCTGGGCTTCACCGACCGGCTGCGGACCGACTTCTACCGCTATCCGGCGCTGGTGCCGGTGAACACCCGGCTCGGTGGGACGGCGCCCGGCCCGGTCCGGTCACCGGCCGCCCGTCGGGTCGGCACCGGGGTGGAGCTGACCTGGTCGGCCCCGTCCGGCGGCACGGCGCCGGCCTACTACGCGATCTACCGCGCCGACGCCGCCGGCTGCGGAATCGACGCTCCGCGTAACCTGCTCCGGCTCCAGCGAGCCGGTTCCGGCACCCAGCGCTTCACCGACAACGCCCCGCCCCCGGTCGGCGACCCGGCCTACCTGATCACCGCCGTCTCCCGCCTGCACCACGAGAGCCAGCCCGCCGCCGCCGGAACCTCCGCGCCGGTCGGCTGACGCTGGTCGCCTGCTGTAGTGGCCTCAGGGAGGCCGTGAGGCCACTACAGCACTCAAGCGGCGGTGTCACCGAAGAAGCACGGTGTCACCCGGCCGCGCGATCGTCACGCCTTGACCATGTCGTCCAGCAGGAGGGCGCAGCGGATCAGGCCGAGGTGGCTGTAGGCCTGCGGGTGGTTGCCCAGGCCGCGCTCGGAGATCGGGTCGTACTGCTCGGGGAGCAGCCCGGTCGGACCCGCCGTGTCCACCATCTGGCTGAACAGCTCCTCGGCGTCGGAGCGTCGACCGGTACGCAGGTACGCCTCGATCAGCCAGGCGGTGCAGATGTGGAAACCGCCCTCCCGGCCCGGCAGCCCGTCGTCCCACCGGTAGCGGTAGACGACCGGGCCGCTGCGCAGGTCTGCCTCGACCTTGAGCACGGTGGCCAGGAACCGGGGGTCGTCGTCGGGGAGCAGGCCGGACAGGCCGATCCAGAGTGAGGAGGCGTCCATCTCCTCGTCCCCGTACGCCACCGTGTAGGCACCTGCCCCGGCGTGCCAACCGAACTCCAGCACGTTGTGCCCGATCCGGTCGCGCAGTTCGACCCACTCCTGCCGGTCGCCGTCGCCGTGCCGCCGCACCACGTGCAGCGCCCGGTCCACCGTCATCCAGCACATCACCTTGGAGTAGACGTGGTGCCGGGGAGGCAGCCGGGCCTCCCAGAGCCCGTGGTCGGGTTCGTGCCAGCGCCGGGCGACCGCCTCGACCATGTTCTCCAGCACCCGCCACTCGGTGTCGTGCACCGCGCCGCGCAGGTCGGCGACGGCGGCCAGCAGGTCGGCGATCGGCCCGAAGACGTCGAGCTGGAGCTGGTGGTTGGCGAGGTTGCCGACCCGGACCGGCCGGGAGCCGGCGTACCCGGGCAGGGTGTCGATGACCGCCTCGGCGCCCAGCTCGTAGCCGTCCACCGTGTAGAGCGGGTGCAGCCGCTCCGGGTGCCCGCCGGTGCGCTCGACGCAGCCGTCGACCCAGCGTAGGAAGCCCTCGGCCTCGTTCAGCGAGCCGAGGTCGACAAGCGCCCGGGCGGTCATCGCGGCGTCCCGGAGCCAGCAGTACCGGTAGTCCCAGTTGCGTACCCCGCCCAGTTCCTCGGGGAGCGAGGTGGTCGCGGCGGCCAGGATGGAGCCGCTGGCCTCGTGCACCAGGCCGCGCAGGGTCAGCGCGCTGCGCCCGACCAGGTCCCGGGCCGAGGTGGGGAGCCGCAGTCCGGCGACCCAGTCCCGCCATGGCTGCTCGGCCATCGCCTGCCGCTCGTGCACCGGCACCCGGTGGTGGTCCAGGTTGTGCGAGCCGAACCGCAGCTCGCAGCTGATCGAGCCGCCGGCGGCGGCCAGATCGACCACGGCCCGGGCGGTCTCGTAGCCGCCGTCGCTCGCGATCTCCCACTCGACCCCGGGGGAGTAGAGCGCGATCGGCTCGTTGGAGCCGAGCACCAGGAGTCCGTCGCCGAGCGGCTGGAGCTGGACGGCGACCTGGCCGAACTCGGGGCGGGGGGCGAACTCCAACCGGGCCCGGCCGGCGCCGGTGAGCACCCGGACCAGGGTCGAGTCGCCACTGATCACGGCCGATCCGGCCGGCACGCCGCCGGTGGACGGCCGGTCCAGCCAGTCGGTGACGGTCAGCCCGGACCAGCGGGTCTCCACCGTCATGGTGCCCGTCCGGTAGCGCTGGCCGAGCGGCAGGCCGCCGCGTTCCGGCGCGACGCTGAAGTAGCCGGCCGGGTTGCCGCCGACCAGGTCGGCGAAGATCGCCGGGGAGTCGGGCTTGGGGTGGCAGAGCCAGGTCAGGCTCGCCTCCGGGGTGACGAGTGCGACGGTACGCCCGTTGGCCAGCATCGAGTGCCGCTCGATCGGTACGGCGCGCTCGCCGAAGAGCCAGTTGCGGCGTACCTCCAGCAGCAGCCCGAGCACCCGGGCGGCGTCGACCGGCTCGTCGATCCGGTACGCGGCCCGGGTCTCGCCCGGACCGATCTTGATGCCGACGTCCGGCCCCTGCAGCTTGGCGAAGGCGTTCTCGTCGGTGACGTCGTCGCCGAGGAACAGCGCCGCGCTCGCCGAGAGCTGGGTACGGAGCTGTTCGAGCGCGGTGCCCTTGTCGGTGGGAATCACCGACAGCTCGATCACCTCCTTGCCCCGGGTCACGGTGACGTCGGCCCAGATGGCGGGGCCGGCGTCCACCGCCGCGACGACCTCGGCGGCCACCTCGGGGTCGGCGCCCCGGGTGTGTACCGCGATGCTGGCCGGCTTGGTCTCCAGGCGTACCCGGGCCCTGCCGGCGACGATCTGGCGCAGCTCGTTGCGGAGCCGGGTGCGTACCTCGATCAGCTCGGGGGAGAGCCGCTCGACGAAACCGATATCGAACTCGGAGCCGTGGCTCCCGACCAGATGCACCTCGCTGGGTAGCCGGGAGAGGGTGGCCAGGTCACGCAGGGCCCGCCCGGAGACCACGGCGACGGTGGTCTGCGGCAGCGCGGCCAGCGCGCGTACGGCGGCGACCGACTCGGGCAGCGGCACGGCCTTGGTCGGGTCCTCCACGATCGGCGCGAGCGTGCCGTCGTAGTCGCAGGCGACCAGGAGCTGTGGTACCCGGGCGATCCGGCCGATCGCGGACCGCAGTTCGGGGTCGATCACGTCGAGGGTGCGGGGACCCCCGTCGAGCAGGGAGCCGGACTTCACTCGTCCTCCGTCTCGGGTACGCCCAACTCGTTGAGGAAGGAACGGGCCCAGTGCCCGACGTCGTGGGTACGCAGGTGGCGCTGCATGATGCGCATGCGGCGCCGGGCCTCGACCTTGTCGACGTGGACCGCGCGCAGCAGCGCGTCCTTGACACCGTCCGGGTCGTGCGGGTTACAGAGGAATGCCTGGCGCAGCTCGGTGGCGGCGCCGGCAAACTCACTGAGCACGAGGGCGCCGCCCGAGTCGGCGCGCGTTGCTACGTACTCCTTGGCCACCAGATTCATTCCGTCTCGCAGCGGGGTCACCATCATCACGTCGGCCGCGCAGTAGAGCGCGGCCAGTTCACTGCGACTGTACGACTGATGGAGGTAATGGACTGCCGGTACACCGACACGGCCGAATTCGCCATTAATTCGACCAACTTCACGTTCCACCTTGACCCGGAGTGCCTGGTAGTGCTCCACCCGTTCCCGACTTGGCGTAGCAACTTGCACCATAACCGCGTCGGGAACTGTCAACTTTCCGTCAGACAGCAACTCGCGGAACGCCTTGAGCCGAAGTTCGATCCCCTTGGTGTAGTCGAGCCGGTCCACCCCGAGGATCACCGTCTTCGGGTCGCCCAGCTCGGTACGGATCTGCTTCGCCCGGGCCTGCACCGTCGGGTCGACGGCCATCCGCTCCATCTCGGCGACGTCGATCGAGATGGGGAAGGCGCCCGCCTTGACCTGCCGGCCGTCCACCTGGATCATCTGGCCCTGGTAGCGGAGGCCGAGCAGGTGCCGGGCCAGCCGGACGAAGTTCTGCGCCGCCAGCCGCTGCTGGAAGCCGACCAGGTCGGCGCCGAGCAGCCCGCGCAGCACCTCGGCGCGCAGCGGCATCTGCATGAAGAGTTCGATGGGCGGGAACGGAATGTGCAGGAAGAAGCCGATCCGCAGGTCGGGCCGGAGTTCGCGGAGCATCGCCGGCACCAGTTGGAGCTGGTAGTCCTGCACCCAGACCGTCGCGCCCTCGGCGGCCACCTCGGCGGCGGCCTCGGCGAACCGGGCGTTCACCAGCCGGTACGCCTCGCGCCAGCGCCGCTTGTAGGCCGGAGTCTCCACCGCGTCGTGGTAGAGCGGCCAGATCGTGGCGTTGGACTGGCCCTCGTAGTAGCGTTCGAGCTCCTCCGCGCTCAGCGGCACCGGGTGCAGCCGGATCCCCTCCAGGTCGAACGGCTCCGGCGCGGCGCCGACCCCGCCGGCCCAGCCGACCCAGGTGCCCTGGTGCTGGGCGAGCACCGGATGCAGGGCGGTGACCAGTCCTCCCGGGCTGCGACGCCACTGGCGTCCCTCGGGTGTGGTCACCTCGTCGACCGGCAGGCGATTCGCAACGACCACGAACGAGCTACGTACGGTCACAATCAGTGCACCTCCGGTGATGACGGCTGGTCCACCGCTGAGCGTACTGAGCGTAGCTGCGGTGCCTAACCCCCAGTGCCACAGTTACTGCCCAACGAGACGGGGTGGAGAAACACAAGGTGATCATGGCCACCCGCTCCGCCGGCCCGGCGCAGCCGCCAACGGCGGCTCCGGCGGCGGCTCGGGCGCAGCCTTGACGGCGGCTCCGGCGGCTGCGCCGGGGCAGCCTTCGGCGGCTGCGGTGAGGGCTGCGGTGGGGCTGCGGTCGGGCCCGGCGGAGGGTGATGTGGGCGGGCCGGGCCGGACCTGTCAGGATTGAGGATGGCGCTCTCCGCCGCACCGCGTGGCCGGCGTGACCCGACACCGCGGTCCACAGCAAGCCCGACGTCGTGCTCGGTCGAAAACACGGCAGCCGGGGACATCACATCCGTGGGAGGTAGGCCGCACCGTGGCCCAGTACATCTACGTCCTGGAGAAGGCGCGCAAGGCGCACGGCGACAAGGTCGTGCTGGACAACGTGACGCTGAGCTTCCTGCCGGGGGCCAAGATCGGTGTGGTCGGTCCCAACGGCGCCGGCAAGTCCAGCCTGCTCAAGATCATGGCGGGCCTGGACCGGCCGAGCAACGGCGAGGCCCGGCTGATGCCCGGCTACACCGTCGGGCTGCTCGCCCAGGAGCCGCCGCTGAACGACGCGAAGACCGTGCTCGGCAACATCGAGGAGGCGGTGGCGGAGACCAAGGCCAAGCTGGAGCGGTTCAACAAGATCGCCGAGCAGATGGCCACCGACTACTCCGACGAGCTGATGGCCGAGATGGGGCAGCTCCAGGAGGAGCTGGACCACGCCGACGCCTGGGACATCGACTCCAAGCTCGAACTGGCGATGGACGCGCTGCGCTGTCCGCCGCCGGACGCCGAGGTCACCCAGCTCTCCGGTGGCGAGCGGCGCCGGGTCGCGCTCTGCAAGCTGCTGCTGGAGGCGCCCGACCTGCTGCTGCTGGACGAGCCGACCAACCACCTGGACGCGGAGAGCGTGCAGTGGTTGGAGCAGCACCTCGCCAAGTACGCCGGCACGGTCATGGCGATCACGCACGACCGGTACTTCCTCGACAACGTCGCCGGCTGGATCCTCGAACTCGACCGGGGCCGGGCCGTCGGCTACGAGGGCAACTACTCCACCTACCTGGAGAAGAAGGCGGCCCGGCTGGCCGTCGAGGGCCGCCGCGACGCCAAGATGAAGAAGCGGCTGAGCGAGGAACTGGAGTGGGTCCGGTCCAACGCCAAGGCCCGGCAGACCAAGTCCAGGGCCCGGCTGGACCGCTACGAGGAGATGGCGAACGAGGCCGAGAAGACCCGGAAGCTGGACTTCGAGGAGATCCAGATCCCGCCGGGCCCTCGGCTGGGCAACACCGTGATCGAGGTGCAGGGGCTGCGCAAGGCGTTCGGCGAGCGGGTGCTGATCGACGATCTGAGCTTCTCGCTGCCCCGCAACGGCATCGTCGGCATCATCGGCCCGAACGGCGTCGGCAAGACCACCCTGTTCAAGACGATCGTCGGGCTGGAACAGCCGACGGCCGGCTCGGTCAAGATCGGTGACACGGTCAAGCTGTCGTACGTCGACCAGAACCGGGAGGGGCTGGCCGGCGACAAGACCGTCTGGGAGGTCGTCTCGGACGGGCTGGACCACCTGATGGTGGGCAAGGTCGAGATGCCGTCCCGGGCGTACGTGGCGGCCTTCGGGTTCAAGGGTCCGGACCAGCAGAAGCCGACCAAGGTGCTCTCCGGCGGCGAGCGCAACCGGCTCAACCTGGCACTGACCCTCAAGATCGGTGGCAACGTCATCCTGCTCGACGAGCCCACCAACGACCTCGACGTGGAGACCCTCTCCTCGCTGGAGAACGCGCTGCTGGAGTTCCCCGGCTGCGCCGTGGTCATCTCGCACGACCGGATGTTCCTGGACCGGGTGGCGACGCACATCCTGGCCTGGGAGGGCGACGACGAGGACCCGTCGAAGTGGTTCTGGTTCGAGGGCAACTTCGAGGCGTACGAGAAGAACAAGATCGACCGGCTCGGCGCGGAGGCGGCCCGACCGCACCGGGTCACCTACCGCAAGCTCACCCGTGACTAGTCCGGTGCGGGCCCGGCCGGAACAGGCGGCGCAGGTGGACGGGCGGCGGTTCGGCTACGACTGCGCACTGCGCTGGTCCGACCTTGACGCGTACGGGCACGTCAACAACGCCCGCTTCCTCACCCTGTACGAGGAGGCCCGGGTGGCGCTGATGTTCGCCGGCGGTCGCGCCTGGGGCGTGGGCTCGTTCGCCGACGGCGTGGTGATCTACCGGCACGAGATCGACTACCTGCGTCCGGTCGGGTACACGCTCGACCGGGCCGCCGCCGAGTGCGCCCCGACGGTACACATCGAGATGTGGGTCGAGGATCTGCGGCAGTCCCGGTTCACCATCGCCTACGAGCTGTTCGACGGTCCGGTGCTGGCCAGCCGGGCCCGGTCGGTGCTGGTGCCGTTCGACCTCGACCAGCAGCGGCCGCGCCGGCTGACCGACTCCGAACAGGAGTTCCTGCGGCGGTACCTGATCGAGCCGGAGACCCGGGACAAGCCAGCGTAGGGAGCGAGTCGGTGCCGGCGGTGGAGAACGCTTCGGATGGTGCGGCAGTGGCGGCCGGGAACGGACACGGGCTCTCCGGCCTGCCGGACGCCGGTGCCTTTCTGGCCCGGTTGACCCGGCTCGACCCGGGTGCGGTGGTCCGGCTCCGGTCCGGGTCGCCCGGCGGGGCGGCCGGTGGTCCGGACCGGACAGTGCTCTGGGCACGGCTGCCCTGGGACGTGCTGGTCGGCCGGGTGGTCGCCGGGGCCGGTCCCGGCGACGCCACGGTCTCCGCCGCCGAGCTGCTGGCCGAACTCGGCCGCGGTGGTGCGGCGCTGCCCCGACGCCGGGACGCCGACTGGCGCTGGCCGGTGCCGGGTGGGCCCGGAACGGTGGTGGAGACGATCGCCGGTGCCGAACTGCGCCGGATCGCGGTCGCGGCCGCGCAGACCCTGCGCGGGGCCGCCGCCGAGGGCGTCGCCGGGCGGGCGGTGGGTCAGCGCGCGGTCCGGGACGCCCTGCTCGACCATGTCGCGGTGGTGGTGACCGGACCGCCGTCGACCACCGATCCGATGCCCGCCCCCGGCGCCGTTCCGGCTTCCGGCCCAACCGGCGCCGATCCGGTGCCGGTACCCGGCACCGTCGGTGCCGGTCCGGCTTCCGGCGGCGGCCGGATCGAGATCTCTCAACGGCTCGTCCAGGCCATCGTCCGGATGGGCTTTCTCGGCTCCTCCGGCTCCGCCGGGCAGGACGCCGTACAGGTCCGGATCATGGGACGTTGGGTTGGCTTGGCCGCACCATTCGGAGTGGCATGGTCACAGAAAGTCAGTCAGCTTGCGATAAAACCGGCGCGTGATCACCCGAACGGCTGATGAGGCATGGTCCATCCGTCCTGGGGCTGTAGTTGGGGGGGTGCTTCAAGCCGGCTGTACGGGTACCGTCGGGCCTCGGATCCAACGCAACGTAGGCACGTGGATCCGCTGGGGAGTGAGGTGCGCAAGCGATGCCGTGGTGGTCATGGCGCCCCGGCCACGCCGGTGGCGGCGAGCCGGAAACTCGAAGCAGGATCCCGTCGGACGGCGCAGTCCGAGTCGGGCCGCCAGCCCCCCGGGAGCCGGAACACGACTCCCGACCGGAACCCGATGCCCGGCCGGGGGACCGGGCTTCGATCAGGGAGATCCCCCCGGTGATCGCGCCGGTGACGCTACGCCGGGTCGGTGACGCGCTGGACCTGCTCGACGTGCGCTACCTCGCCGACGGCGACGGCAGCCTGCTGGCCATGTGGGAGCGGCACGCCGTGCTGTTCGCCCTGGAGGGGCCGGACGACGAGATCCTCGTGATGCGGGCCCGTCCACACTCCACCGTGCCGCCGGACTGGGCCGACCGGGCCTACCGGGTGGTCAACGAGTGGAACCACACCCGCCGGTTCTGTAAGGCGTACGTCGGTGACCCCACCGAGCGCGGCCAACTGCCGATCTACGCCGAGTTGCAGGTGCCGTTGAGCGCCGGCGCGCACGATGCCCTGCTCGTCGAGATGCTGGACTGCGGCGCCGCGGTGGCGACCACCTTCGTCGACTGGCTGCACGACGAGGGCGCGCTGCTCTAGGCGCGACCGGCTGCCGGGGCCGACGCTCAGTGCGCAGCCCCCGGCGTCTCGTCCATTGTGTTGACCATGAAGTAGGCGGCCCGTTCGAGGTACTGCCACAGGGTCGCGTCCTGCTCCGGCGACAACTCCAGCCGGTCCATCGCCCGCCGCATGTGTCGCAGCCAGGCGTCCCGCTCGACCGGCCCGACCCGGTACGGCGCGTGCCGCATCCGCAGCCGGGGGTGCCCCCGCTGCGCGGAGTAGGTGTTCGGGCCACCCCAGTACTGGATCAGGAAGAGCCTCAGTCGATCCGCCGCCGGGCCGAGGTCCTCCTCCGGGTACATCGGCCGGAGCACCGGGTCGGTGGCGACACCCGCGTAGAACTCGTCGACCAGTCGCCGGAAGGCGGGCTCGCCACCGATCTCCTCGTAGAAGGTCGGTGACGGGCGGGTCTGCTCTCGCTCACCTGCGGGATTCACCGCTCCATCCTGCCATCCGGTTCGGCGATCGACCGCAGCCGGAGCCGTCCCCCGGGTGCGGGGTGCCTCACACCGTGCCGACCGCCGCCCTGGCGCGGGGCACAGACGGCCCCGAGCTGCCCGCCTCCGCCTCGGACGGCCCCGAGAGGCCCAGAAGATGCCCGCTGCGCCTCAGACAGCCCCGATGCCCGCCTCCGAGGAGGGCGGCCGGGGATTGGGCGGGGACGTACGCCCCGGCCGGGCCGGGGCCGACTCGGCCGCGGCCTCCCGCTCGGCGGAACGGCGCTGGGCCGCCGCGATCGCCGCGTCGAACCGCTCGGACCGCGGCCAGTGCAGTGCCAGCAGCAGCATCAGCAGCACTCCGGCGGCGCTCCACAGCCCCACCACCCCGGGAATGGTGAACCGCTCGGCCAGCAGGCCGGTGGCGAGCACCGCGACGCCCTGCACCACCTGTACGCCGGTGTTCATCACGCCGTTGGCCCGGGCCCGGTAGCCGTGCGGCAGAGCGAGCACGAACAGTCCGTTCGTCACCGGCAGCAGCCCGGCGACCGCGAAGCCCGAGACCGCGGCCAGCAGCGCGACCACCGCCGGCGGTGGGTTGAGGAGCGCGGGCACCAGGGCCAGCGGGGCGAGTACCGCGAACGGTCGCACCAGGGCGCGGCGCAGGTCCGGCCGGACGGCCCGGCCGACCAGCAGGCCACCGACGATGAAACCGGCCGGTGCGGCGACCATGATCAGCGCCTGGGTGGCGCTCCGCTCGGCGCCCGTGCCCGCGAACTCGGTGGCCCAGGCCGCGGCCAACCCCTCCGGGACGATCGCGAAGAGCATCGCGCAGAACACCATGATCGCGATGGCCCGCAGCACCGGGGTGCCGAATACCAGGGCGAACCCGGCGCCGGTCTCCCGGAGCAGGTGTCGCCGGCCGTGCTCGGGCGGCACGGCGGGCCGGTGCCGGACGCCGAACCAGAGGATCGACGCGGAGACCCCGAACGCGGCGGCGTTGAGGAGCAGGGCCAGGGCCGGACTGTAGAGCGCGATGCCGGCCCCGACGGCATAGCCGAGGACCTGTGCCGCCTGGCTCGCGCTGCCGTGCAGGGAGAGCGCGACGACCAGCCGGTCTCCGGTGAGCAGGAGCGGGAGCATCGCGGACCGGGCCGCCTGGCTGGGCGGATTTGCCAGGGTCGCCGCGAAGAGCAGGGCCAGGATCACCGGCGTGTCCAGCCCGTCGATCGCGATGGCCGCGTACAGCGGCAGCCGGATCAGGTCGCAGATCACCATGACGGTCCGGTACGGGTACCGGTCGGCGAGGGTGGTCAGCAGTGGGCCACCGACCAGCCACGGCAGGTAACTGGTGGCGAAGGCGGCCGCGGAGAGGGCGACGGACTGGCTCTGCTGGTAGACCAGCAGCGTGACGGCGGCCTTGGCGAGATAGTCCCCGGTCCAGGTCAGTACGGTGGCCGCGAAGACCGCCCGGTATTCACGCTGGGCGAACACTTCCCGAAAGGTTGCCTGCCGCTCAGGAGTGTGTGTCTCTTCGGACACCGGTGGGCCTCCATCGTTCTCGACCGCTGACCAAATGTGATGGGGCTGCCGGGAACGTTAGACGTTCGGATCAGCAAGGTCTTCATTACGCTCCGGGAGGGAGCTAGTTCTGGATTCTGCCCGATCGTATGACGACTGGCTAGGGTAAACGGATAGATCGTCGCATCTCCGACTGGTCGAACGGACGATACCGGACCGCCCACACGGTACGCGACCCCTGACAGCCGGCTCTCTGGCCGGACCATCCGGTACGCCCACGGCACCGTCCGGCGTAGGTGGCCCAGCACCGTTCCGGGTAGCCGGCCCGGCTGTGCCGGCCTAGCCGGCCGGGTTGTGCCGCTGGCGGGTCAGGTCGCTCCACCCTGGCCGGTCTCGCCGTCGCCCGGCGGGGTCGACGGCCGGGGGAACATCCTGGTCGCCGCGATGCCGGCGGTGATGCCCGAGTTCTCCAACGCCTCGGCCAGCCGGCGGCGCAGTTCCCGGGCGATTGCGAACTGCCCCTCGGCGGTCGTCTTGGCGACCGTCCGGATCACCGAGCCGTCCACGGTGATCTGCTCGACCCCGACGACCTCGGGCGGCTCCACCAGCTCCGGTGCGAAGTCCGGGTCGACCGCGACCGAGGCGGCGGCGGTCCGCAGTACCGCCGTGGCCTCCTCGGTACGGGCGAAGCCGATCGGCATGTCCACCACGACCATCGCCCAGCCCTGGCTCTTGTTGCCGACCCGGATGATCTCGCCGTTGCGGATGTACCAGACGACTCCTCGGGCGTCCCGGACGGTGGTGATCCGCAGACCGACCGCCTCGACCACCCCGGTCGCCTCGCCGAGGTCCACCGTGTCCCCGACCCCGTACTGGTCCTCCAGCAGCATGAAGAGCCCGCTCAGCAGATCCTTGACCAGCGTCTGGGCGCCGAAGCCGAGGGCCAGGCCGGCGATGCCGGCACTGGCCAGCAACGGGGCCAGGTCGAAGCTGAGTTCGCTGAGGATCTGTAGCGCGGCGATCGCGAAGACCACCGCGGTGGTCGCGCTGCGCAGTACCGAGCCGATCGCCTCGGCCCGCTGCCGGCGCCGTTCGGGTACGACGGCCTGTGGGTCCCCCGCGGCACTGGGCGTACGCTCCCGCAGCGGCCGGAGCACCGTCGGGATCCGGCTCTCCGAGGTGCTTCGTACCAGCCGGTTGATGGTCCGGTGCAGCAGGAACCGCAGCAGGACCGCCACCAGCAGGATCAGCAGGATCGTGGCCGGCTTGATCAGGAAGAGGTTGCTCCCCTCGGCGAACCACGCCGACCTGGTCACCCGGTAGACCTGATCGCAGAGCGGGTTGTCCAGGCAGCTCGGCGTGGGGTCCGGCGTCCCGGGGGCCGGCGTCTCGGCCAGCGGCATTCCGAGCACGGCGGCGGTGATCAGCGTCGCGGGGTTCACGAGTGCCTTCGTACCGTACCGGCGTCCGCCCGTCTCGGCCGACCCGCCGGCCGGTGGCCGACGGCGCTCGCGTCGTGGGGCGCGCCCGCGCCGACATCCGGCGGGGTGGGGGACGGAACCGGTCATCCTGCCACGGGACGTGAAAGCTTTCTGCGGGACCCCGGATTAGTGCGTGCAATCGCGCCAGCTATCGGGGACTATTGGCGCACGGACGCCGGTGATCTGCCGGCGTCGGCCGTGGTCATGGCGGCCGGTCGTCGCGTACTGCTCGGCCGGTCACCGGGGCGGGGCCGGCACCGGGCGGGCGAGGGAGCGGACCGGAAACAACCGAGAGGGTGAGCGCGATGCCTGACATACGACCCACGGCGGGCTCCGGAGCGTTGGTGCTCAATGCGACCTATGAGCCGCTGTGTGTCGTTTCAGTGCGTCGAGCCGCCATTCTGGTTCTCTCCGCCAAAGCCGTCTGCGTGGCAGACGGGGACGGGATCCTGCACAGTGCCCGCAACTCCCTGCCGGTGCCGTCGGTCGTCCGGCTGACCCGGTTCGTCCGGGTGCCGTACCGGACCCACGTCGGGCTCTCCCGCCGGGCGATCTTCGCCCGTGACAACTGGCGCTGTGTCTACTGCCGAGGCCCGGCCGAGACCATCGACCACGTCTTCCCGCGCAGCCGGGGCGGCCGGCACGCCTGGGAGAACGTCGTCGCGGCCTGCGCCCGGTGCAACCACACCAAGGGTGACAAGACCCCGGCCGAGCTGGGCTGGCGGCTACACTCGCTGCCGACCGCGCCGAAGGGCATCGCGTGGCGGGTGCTGGGGCACCGGGCACCGGACCCACGCTGGGCGGACTGGCTGGACCTGTGCGAGGCCGAGGCGGCCTGAGAGCGCCCGTCCCCGGTCACGCCCCGGCGGGCGGAGACTCAGGTGTGCCGGGCCGAGACCAGGGACGCGAACACGACGACATTGTCGGAGTATCCGGTGGAGCCGCCGACCCAGCGACCGCCGCAGGTGATCAGCCGGAGTGACGGCCGGCTGAAGTCGCCGTAGACCTGGTCCACCGGCAGATCGGACTTGTTGAACCGCCTGACGGAGTTGACCTCGAAGACCGCCACCGACCGGTCCTCCCGATCGATCTCGATCTTGGCGCCGGGGCGCAGCCCGGCCAGGTCGTGGAAGACGGCCGGTCCGGTCCGGGTGTCGACGTGGCCGACGATCACCGACGGCCCGTACTGACCCGGGGTCGGGCTCTGGCGGTACCAGCCGGCCTCCTCCCGGCGGTCCGACGCCGGCACCTCGATGGTGCCGTCCGGTGCCACCCCGACCGGGTGCACCGGCGCGGTCAGATCGAGCGACCGGATGCCGATCTCCACCGGCGGGCTCGACTCCAGCACCGGAAACTTGCGGGGCGGTGCCGGGGCGCCGAACGGCAGCCCGCTGGGCAGCAGGACCATCCCGGTGACGCTCTGCACCCCGAAGAGGGTGACAAGCAGGCCCAGCAGCAGGGTGATCACGGGTACCGGGCCGGGCCGGCGGGCCCAGCGGCGTCGGCCCACCCACCGGGGCGACCGGGGCGGCGCGGTGTCCAGGGTGCCGGGCGGGGTGCCGTCGACCGGATCCGGGCTGGTGATGCTCGCCGCGGTGGCCTGCCGGGCGAGCCGGGCCGTGCGGTGTCGCCACCGCGCGGTACGCGCCCACCAACGGCCGGTCCGGCCCCGCCACGTGCCGTCGCCCGTGGAGAAGCGGAACATGCCGGCCCGCGGGTCAACTACCCGGTTCGGTACGCCGCCGCCGGCCGGCCACCCCGAACCCGAGCGCCAGCACGACGATGCCGAGACCACCGGCGATCATCAGCGTCCCGCCCGGTCCGCCCGCCGTACCGCCACCGCCGGTGGCCGGTCCCTGGCTGCCCTGACTCATGTTCACCACGGTCAGCGTGGTGGTGGCGTTGTTGCCGTTCTGCTCGCAGGCCAGGTTTACCGCGTACGCCCCGGGGGCCTTGCTGCCCGGGATCGTCACCGACCCGGTCAGGAAGCCGTTGTCGGGGCGCACGATCACCCGGCCGAACGCGTCCGAGTGCACCGTGGCCTGCTGGTTGTTCGCGCCGTCGCAACTCGCCCGGATGTTGACCCGGGTACCCGCCTGGGCGGTGTTCGGGGTGACCTCGACGAACGTGTTCGGTCCGGCCCGTACCGCGCTCACGTTTCCGAACAGTGGCCCGGGAACCAGGGTGGCGACGGTGACGCCGGCGGCGATCGTACGGCCGACGACCTTGGCAGTGAGCATGACTTCCCTCCCCGGCGGTGCAACCCCTCGGCCGGGCACCCGTCGCGTCGGGCGCGGGTCGGGTGCGCGGCCACCGTCCCGGGACGTCTTCCCACCGACCGGGCGCACACACGCTCCCGGGCGGCTGAGAACAGACGGTCGCCCTGGTCAACCTCCTGACGCGGGCGGAACCGGGAGTACCGGGTGCCAGTCCAGCGGACTGGAGAGCACCATCGTGCTCGACGGCTGGCCGTACGGGGCGAGACGGTCGATCACCCGCTCGAACGTCTCGATCGACTCGGCCGCCACCTTGAGCATCGAGCAGGCGTCCCCGGTGATCCGGTGTATCTCCAGGATCTCCGGCCAGTCCGGCACCTCCGGGTCCCGGAGGATGCATCGGGCTCCGTAACAGGACATCCGGATCATCGCGACCACGTTCCGGCCGGCCCGGGCCAGGTCGACGTGTGCGTGGTACCCGGTCACCACACCGGATTCCTCCAGCCGGCGGACCCGTTCGGCGACGGCCGGTGGCGAGAGGTGGACCCGGCGGGAGAGTTCGCTGAAGGAGAGCCGGGCATCCGCCTGGAGTTCCCGCAGCAGTGCCCAGTCCATCTCGTCCATCATCGTCTGCTCACTCTCGCCTGACCTGACCCCGTACTCCGGATCGACCTTTCAAACGTTAAGCCAATCCGCCGGCCAACCACACAAGCGCTGGACTTGAGCCCCTACCGCCGTTGGTCCGGCATTCCGTCCGCGGCGTCGGCGGCGAGATCATGACGGTAGCGGGCCACGGAACGCAGTGCGGGCCAACTCGAACCCGGCAGCGGGCCACGAAGAATCCGGCAGCGGGCCACGAACCCGGCAGCGGGCACGGAACGGAGGCGACGGTGGAGAGCATCCAGCGGCAGCGGCGACCTGGTCGACCCCGGGTACGTCCGGTGAACGCGGCGCAGCGGGCGGCCCGGGCGGCGGCGAACGGCGGCGAGCCGACCCTGGAACCGGTCGGACGTACGCCGTACGACGAGTACGTGCACGCCAGTACGCTGCATCGCCTCCAGCAGCCGCTGAGCCGGGATCCCGGCGAGATGTCGTTCCTGATGGTCAGCCAGATCATGGAGCTGTACTTCGGGCTGACCTGCTTCGAGTTGCGCGAGGCGCGGCAGCGGCTGCGCGCCGACGACCTGTGGGGCGCGCTCGCCCCGCTGCACCGGGCCGCCCTGCACCTGGAGGGGCTGAACGCGGCCTGGCGGGGACTGCGCTGGATGACCCCCGCCGACTTCAACCGGTTCCGCAACCTGCTCGGCGAGGGCTCCGGGTTCCAGTCCGCGATGTACCGGCAGCTGGAGTTCCTGCTCGGGTTGAAGTCCGCCAGCATGGTCCGGCCGTTCCATCGGCAGCCGAAGGTCCACGCGGAACTTGTCGAGACGCTCCGAGCGCCGAGTGTCTGGGACGAGGTGGCCGCCCTGCTGGCCCGCCGGGGCTTCGACCTGCCGGCCGCGCTGTCGCATCGGGACTTCTCCGCCGAGGCCGAGCCGAGCGCCGAGCTGACCGCCGCCTGGGTGGAGATCTACGCCGACACCGGCCCGGACAACCACCTGCGGCAGCTGGGCGAGACGCTGGTGGAGATCGCCGAACAGTTCGACGACTGGCGGCACCAGCACCTGAAGGCGGTACGCCGAACCATGGGTGCCAAGGTCGGTACCGGCGGGTCGGCGGGCGCGGCCTGGCTGCGCCGGAGCATGGCCCGGGAGGTCTTCCCCGAGCTGTGGGCTGCCCGGACGGAGATGTAGTGCCGGCGGCTACCGTTCCGTTCCGAGGGCGAGCGAACGAGGACCCGAGGGCGAGTGAACGAGGTCTGAGGGCGAGCGAACGAGGACCCGAGGGCGGGCGACAGAGGCCCCGAGGGCGGGCGACAGAGGAGTTGACGAGCGGATGACCACCCCGGAGCAGGAGGAGGCGGCCCGGCGCCGCGACGAGGCCGACCCGGGTCACCGGCACCTCTTCCACGTCCCTCCGGCCGAGGGCGGCCGGTACGCCGAGGCCGCCTACCTGGTCGGCAACTCGCTCGGGCTGCAACCCCGGGCCGCCCGCGCCGACCTGGAGGCCGAGCTGGAGACCTGGGCCCGGCTCGGCGTCTCCGGCCACTTCGCCGGCGACCGGCCCTGGGTGCCGTCGTACCGCGCGCTCACCGGGCCGAGCGCGTCGCTGGTCGGCGCGCTGCCGGCCGAGACCGTGGTGATGAACTCGCTCACGGTCAACCTGCACCTGCTGATGGTCTCCTTCTACCGGCCGGAGGCCGGCCGGGACCGGATCCTGATCGAGGACGGCGCCTTCCCGTCCGACAGCTACGCGGTGCGCAGCCAGGCCCGGCACCACGGGCTGGACCCGGACGAGACCGTCGTCCGGCTGCGCCCCCGCCCCGGCGAGGAGAACCTGCGTACCGAGGACGTGGTCGACCACCTCGACCGCGAGGGGCACCGGGTCGCGCTGGTGCTGCTCGGCGGGGTCAACTACCTGACCGGGGAGCTGATGGACATCCCGGAGATCACCCGGGCCGGGCACCGGGCCGGCGCCCTGGTCGGCTGGGACCTCGCGCACGCGGTCGGCAACGTGCCGCTGGCGCTGCACGACTGGGACGTGGACTTCGCCGCCTGGTGCACCTACAAGTACCTGAACTCGGGGCCGGGGGCGCTGGCCGGGGCATTCGTGCATGAGCGGCACCTCGGCGACCCGGCGATGGACCGGTTCGAGGGCTGGTGGGGCACTGACGAGGCGACCCGGTTCGAGATGGCCCCGGTCTCCAGGCCGCCGGCCACCGTGGAGGCGTGGCTGATCTCCAATCCGCCGGTGCTGGCGATGGCGCCGATGCGCAGCGCCCTGGCCATCTTCGAACAGGTCGGGATGCCCGCGCTGCGGGCCCGCAGCGAGCGGTTGACCGGCTACCTCGAAGGACTGCTCGACCAGATCACTCCCGGGCGGCCGCTTGCCGTGCTCACCCCGCGCGAGCCGGCCCGGCGCGGCTGCCAGCTCTCCGTCCGGATCGGCCGGGGCGGGGCCGCCGCGCTGACCGGGCGGCTGTCCCGGGAGTACGGGGTGCTCGTCGACGACCGGGAGCCGGACGTGATCCGGCTGGCCCCGGTCCCGCTGTACTCGACGTACCACGACTGCTGGCGGGCGGCCGAGGCGCTGGCCCGGCTCGTCGACGAGGCATGATCCGGACCGCCGACCGGGCGTCCCCGCCAGGGCCTCGGGGCGGGCGGGCGCCGGCCGGTTACGGCCGGGATCGGCACCCCGAGATCTGCTGGGTGGCGGTTTCCGATACCGTGAACGACGACCGGATCGGTCAGGTGGACGCTTTCGTCACCCACTCCGACCGGGCACGATGATCCCGTTTTCGCCTGGGGGCGTTGAGGTTGTCTGTTTCCGACACGTTGCTGGTCTTCGTTGGCATCCCGGCCGCCGCGATACTTCTGATCACGGTGTTGGCCGGGGCCGGCCGGAGCGGCCGGCACGCCCGGCGTTACCGCCCGGGGCGGCCCTTCGAGTTCACGCCGGTCTGGTTCCTCTCCTCGCCCGAGCACCTGACCGAGTCCGCCCGGGCCGCGCTGCCGGCCGGTGTGGAGACCCGGGCGTTGACCAGCGGGGAGATCGAGACCATCGGCGCGCCGAAGCGCGCCGGCGTGACAGGGGGCGCAAGTGACCGCTGGTAAGAGCGTGTCGACGGCCGAGCGGCCCGGGGCCGGGGACGGGCCGGCGGGCAGCACCGCCCGGCCGAACGTGCTCGACGGGCCGTTCACCACCCGCCAGCTCCTCCGGATCGACGAGGCGCTGCGGATCGCCGACGAGTCCACCGGGCTGGTCTTCACCGTCTACGTCGGTCCGCTGACCGAGCCGGTACGCGAGGATGCGCAGCGGCTGCACCTGGAGCTGGTAGAGCCGGCCCGCGCCGTACTGCTCGCGCTCTCGCCGAACCAGCGGGTGCTGGAGATCGTCACCGGGGCCGAGGCACGCAAGCGGATCCCGGACCGGGACGCCAAGCTCGCCGCGCTCTCCATGGTGGCCGCCTTCGGCGGCGGCGACCTCGCCGGCGGCATTGTCAGCGGCCTGGACCAGCTCGCCAGCCGGGCCCGCAGCTCCGCCTGACGCCGCAGCCGTCCGGCCCGCCCTTCGCCCGCCCCCGGGGCGTCCGCCGGGGGTCGGCATCGACGCGCGGGCCCGGCTGGACGCCGACGACGTCCGGGCCGGCTCGGCGGCCGGTCAGGCCAACCAGGTGCCGGGCGCGACCCGTACCGGGAACGGCAGCTCGACCAGTTCGGTGCCGGTCGGCGGGACGGAGCGGTGCAGCTCGTAATGGCCGGCGGGCGCGCGCAGGTAGAGGTGGGCGACCGGGCCCCGCTCGGTCCGTTCGATCCGCCAGTACGACTCGATGCCGGCCTCGGCGTACAGGCCCAGCTTGGTGAACCGGTCGTGCCGGCGGCTGCTCGGCGACTCCACCTCGACCACCAGCGCCACGTCCTCCGGATCAGCCCACATCGCGTCCTGCGGGGCGTTCGGCCGCAGCACCGTGATGTCCGGAATCGCGTTGCCCCCCGGTACCCGTAGACCGATCTCCCGGATCACCCGCCACTTCGGTGGGATGGCGGCGCGTAGGGCAGCGCGGATTTCGTCGGCCAGCTCGTGATGCTGGAAGTCGGCCGGAGGGGTCACGTGGAGGCTCCCGTCGATGATCTCGTAGCGGTGCCCGTCCGCGGGCAGGGTGCGCAGATCGTCCTCGGTCCACCCCTGCTCGGGCGGATGCCACTCGTAGCGCGGTTGGGCCATCGAATCCACCTCCATCGGGAAGCCTAACGGCCCGGACCGGCCGGCCACCGCCCCGCACCGCCTGGTGCGGTCGGTTCGGCGGGCGGCCCGTCCGGCGGTGAGGTCAGGCCGGTGACGCCGCGTCCCTGGCCCGGGCCCCCAGCGCCCGCACCACGCCGTCCCGCCCCTCGGCGACCAGCCGGCGCAGCGGCGCCGGATGGCCCGGCTCGGCCAGCCAGGCATCGGTCAGCCGGACGGTCTCGTCGGTGATCTGGTACGCCGGATAGGCGAGCATGACGAACTCCTGCGCCGGCTCGCTGTCCCGGCTCTTCCATACCTGGCCGACGACCTGGAAGAACCGCTCGGCGTACGGGGCGGTCAGCTCGACCTGCGCCGGGTGCTGGAAGCCCTGCAGCAGCGCCCGGTGCCGCCAGTTCGGCAGTGCCTCGTCCCCGGTCAGGGTGCGCCACACCGCCTGCTTGTTCTCGGCGGTGGGCAGCAGCGCGTGGGCGAGCGCTGCCTCCCGCTCGCCGCTCGACGTCCGGTCCGCGGCCAGCTCGGCGTCGATGTCGGCCGGTCCCGCCGCGCCACCCGCGACCAGGGCACGCAGCACCGACCAGCGCAGTTCGGTGTCGACGGTCAGCCCGTCCGGCACCTCCGCACCGTCCAGCCAACCCCGGAGCACGGCCAACTCCTCGTCGCTGCGGGCCGCCGAGGTGTAGGTCCGGGCCCAGGTCAGTTGCAGGCCGCTACCCGGCTCGGCGGCGCGCACCGCGGTCGCCGCGGTACGGGCGAACCGCGCCCAGCCGGTCGGCGCCCACTCCGGCGTGGCGTACGAGGTGAGCGTGGCGGAGACCTGCCGCAGTGTCGCGGTGACCAGGTTGATGTCGGTCTCGGCGGGCAGCCCGGCCAGGGCCAGCGCCACGTAGTCCCGGGCGGCCAGTTCGGCGTCCCGGACCATGTCCCAGGCGGCGGCCCAGCACAGGCCACGGGCCAGCGAGGACTCGAACGCGGCGATGTGCCGCACCACCGTCGCCATCGACCGCTCGTCCAGCCGCAGCTTGGCATAGGTCAGGTCGTCGTCGTTGAGCAGCAGCACGTCCGGTGCCGCCACTCCGGTGAGCTGGGGCAGCTCGGTACGCTCGCCAGCGACGTCGACCTCGATCCGGTCCCGCCGGACCAGTCGGTCGCCCCGCAGGTCGTAGAGGCCGATCCCGATCCGGTGGGTACGCAGCGTCGGGTGCTCGTTCGCCGCCTCCTGCCGGACCACCACCGACTCGTACCTGCCGTCCGGGCCGATCGACACCTCCGGGCGGAGCGTGTTGACCTGCGAGGTCTCCAGCCACTCCGCGGCGAACTTGCGCAGTTCCCGCCCGGAGGCCGCCTCCAACTCGGTCAGCAGGTCGTCGAAGGTGGCGTTGCTCCAGGCGTACCTGCCGAAGTAGCTGCGCAGGCCCTCCAGGAACGGCGCCTCGCCGACGTACGCCACCAGCTGCTTGAGCACGCTGGCGCCCTTGGCGTACGTGATGCCGTCGAAGTTGACCTCGACGGCCTCCAGGTCCGGCATCTCGCAGTAGACCGGGTGGGTGGAGGAGAGCTGGTCCTGCCGGTAGCCCCAGTTCTTCCGGACGGAGAGGAAGGTCGTCCAGGCGTCGCCGAACCGGGTGGCGTTGGTGTTGGCCCAGTGGCTGGCCCACTCGGCGAA
This sequence comes from Plantactinospora sp. B6F1, assembly GCF_040120695.1. Taxonomy (NCBI): domain Bacteria; kingdom Bacillati; phylum Actinomycetota; class Actinomycetes; order Micromonosporales; family Micromonosporaceae; genus Plantactinospora; species Plantactinospora sp. B6F1. Next base: position 368,669 of record NZ_JBEEAC010000004.1, read on the forward strand.
CGACTCGTTCAGCCACAGGTCGTTCCACCAGCGCATGGTGACCAGGTTGCCGAACCACATGTGGGCCAGCTCGTGCAGGATCGTGTTGGCCCGCTGCTCGTACTCGAAGTCGGTCTCCTGGGAGCGGAACAGGTAGTGCGCCTCGGCGTGCGTGACACAGCCGAAGTTCTCCATCGCGCCGGCGTTGAAGTCCGGCACCCACACCTGGTCGTACTTGGGCAGCGGGTAACGGACGCCGAACTGCCGCTGGAAGAAGTCGAAGCCCTGGGTGGTGATCAGGTGCAGGTCCGTCGCGTCGAGGTACCGCGCCATGCTGGTCCGGCAGAAGTATCCGAGGTCGACGCCGTCGTGGGTGAACCGCACCTCGTGGTAGGGGCCGGCGCAGAGCGCGGTGATGTAGGTGCTCATCCGGACCGACTCGGCGAACCGGACCGTCTTGGTCTCCGCGTCCGCCGGCTCCTCGCCGCTCACCGGCATGTTGGAGACGACCCGCCAGTGTGCCGGCACGGTCGCGTGCCAGGTGAAGACGCTCTTCAGGTCCGGCTGGTCGAAGCAGGCGAAGACCCGCTGGGCGTCGGCGGTCTCGAACTGGCTGTAGAGATAGGTCTCGCCGTCCACCGGATCGACGCTGCGGTGCATCCCCTGCCCGCTGGAGGAGTAGAGGAAGTCGGCGTCGACGACCAGGGTGTTCTCGGCGGACAGGCCGGTCAGGATGAGCCCGTCCTCGGCCGACCACCCGGAGAGGTCGACCGGGGAGCCGTTCAGCGTCGCGGACCGTACCGAATCCGCCGCCACCTCGATGAAGGTGCTGGCGCCCGGCTCGGCGCACCGGAACCGGACCTCCGTCGTCGAGCGGAAGGTGCGGGCCTGGGCGCCCCGCCCCGCAGACGACAGGTCCAGGCGGATGTCATAGCCGGTGACGTCCAGTAGACGACCCCGCTCCGTCGCCTCGACCTGGGTCAGGTTGCGCACTCCTGGCACGTGAATCTCCATCCGGTCTGCCCGCTGACTGTCCCCGTCGACAGCGTCGAGCCATCCCCACGGCTCGACGTTGAGTGTTTCATGCCGGCGGAAACGCCACCGGTGCTCCAGGTCACGGTCTCATCCCGCTGTCGGCGGGGGGTCTGCGGGGTGAAGATCTGTAACGGTGTCGCCGATTCCGGCCTCCCAGACGACGAAGGGAGTCGCGCCGTGTCCGAGCGCGCGTCCGTTGACATGTTCTTCGACCCGATCTGCCCCTGGGCCTGGATCACCTCCCGCTGGCTGCTGGAGGTGGAGAAGGTCAGGCCGGTCGACATCCGGTTCCGGGTGATGAGCCTTTCGGCGCTCAACGAGGGCCGGGACGACCTTCCCGAGGAGTACCGGGAAGGGCTGAAGACCGCCTGGGGCCCGGTGCGGATCTGCATCGCGGTCGAGCAGCGGCACGGTGCCGAGGCGGTCGGCAGGCTCTACACCGCGCTCGGCAACCGGATCCACCTCGGTCGGGAGGACCGGGGACCGGAGCTGTACCGGGCGGCGCTGGCCGAGGTCGGGCTGGACCCGGCGCTGGCCGAGGCTGCCGACTCGACCGGGTACGACGAGGCGCTGCGGGCCAGCCACGACGCCGGGATGATGCCGGTCGGCCAGGACGTCGGCACACCGGTGATCCACGCTCCCGGCCCGGTGCCGGGCCAGACCGTCGCGTTCTTCGGTCCGGTGATCACGCCCGCCCCTCGGGGGGAGGCGGCCGGCCGGCTCTGGGACGGCGTACTCCTGGTCGCCGGCACCCCCGGTTTCTACGAGCTGAAGCGGACCCGTACCGAGGCGCCGAGCTTCGACTGAATCCTCTGCAACCCGGTGCACTGATCGCCCGGGGCGGGCGACCCGGCCGGTACGCCACCGGCCGGGTCGCCGCCCACGGGGTGGAAACCGCCGGGGTGTCCGTACGCCGGGTCCGGCACCGCCGGTAGCGTTCCCGCACATGACGGTCGTGCATCCGATCCGCCGCGCCTGGGTCACCACCGGCGGCACCGGCGCCCAGAACTACGACGAGTTCGCCGACGACGCCGAGATCACGGCGATCATCCGGGACAACCCCGCCAGCGCACTCGCGATCGAGATGCCGCACCGGGCGCCGGAGAGCCTCGGGCGGTCCTTCACCGACGCGCTGCCCGCCGCGGTGGCCCGGTTGGCGCAGGCCCGGGCCGACGGCAGCTACACCCCGGCCGAGCAGGTCGTGGTGCTCTACCGGATCACCGCGCCCGGTGAGGCGCCCGGTTACGGGATGTTCGCCATGGTCGACACCGACCAGATCTCCACCAGCGCGGACGAGCCCGGACTGGTGATCCGGAACGAGGACGTCTTCATCGCCAAGGTGCGCGAGCGGGTGGCGCTGGCCGAGGCGACCGGTCATCTCCTCTCGCCGGTACTGCTGCTCCAGACCGGTAACCGGGCCGCCGGCGAGGGTGCCGGCGGGCCGGGGCGGGAGACCGGCGAGGCGCTGCACCGGGCGTTGGCCGAGGCCACCGACGAGGCCGGTCCGCCCGCCGCGACCGACACCGACCAGGCCGGGCGTACCCACGCCATCTGGCTGCTCGGGCCGGGGGCCGGCCAGGACGAGCTGCTGGCGCTGGCCGGCGCCGGTGAGCTGGTCGTCGCGGACGGAAACCACCGCAGCCTGGCCGCGCAGATCGGTGAGCTGCCCCGGTTCCTCGCGGTGATCACCACACCCGCCTCGGTGGCGATCCAGCCGTACAACCGGCTGGTCAGCGAGCTGACCAGTACCCCGGACGAGCTGCTCGACCGGCTGCGCGCCGCCGGCGCCGGGGTCGAGCCGGTGGCCGGTCCGGCGGCGGTGCCGGACTCCGGCGGCACGATCCAGCTCTACACTGCCGGCGCGACCTACGCGGTCACGCTCCCCACCGGTCAGGGCGGTGGGGTGGAGAACCTGGACCATGCGCTCGTCGAGCGGGTGCTGCTGCGGGAGGCGCTCGGGCTGGACCCGGGTGACAAGCGGATCACGTACGTCGGTGGGGACTACCCGGCGCGGTGGCTGGTCGGCGAGGTCGACGCGGGCCGGGCGGAGTTGGCGATCCTGATCGCTCCGGTGACCGTGCGGGACTTCGTCGCGGTCAACCTGGCCCGGCAGAAGATGCCCCGGAAGAGCACCTGGTTCACCCCGAAGGCCCGCGCCGGCCTGGTGCTGGCCGAACTCGGCCGGGACACGACGGAGGCGCACCGGGGCTGACGGCGCGGCCGGTCCGCCGGCCGATGTCTCCAACCGGCGTCTCCAACCGGTGTCTCCGGCCAATCGGACGGGTCTCGGGCCGCGACCACTCCTGTGATCTGTTCGGCTGTCGCCGTGCCTGCCGGCGGGTGGCCGCGTCGGGCTGACAGACTGCGCGGTATGCGCGTCTATCTGGGATCCGACCATGCCGGCTACGAACTCAAGGTGCACCTGGCCAACCATCTGGCCAAGCAGGACTACGAACTGGTGGACGTCGGGCCGTTCCTCTTCGACCCGGACGACGACTATCCGGCGTTCTGCCTGCACGCCGGGGCCCGGGTGGTGGCCGACGCGGGCAGCCTGGGCGTGGTGATCGGTGGCTCGGGCAACGGCGAGCAGATCGCCGCCAACAAGGTGGCCGGAATACGGGCGGCGCTCGCCTGGAGCGTCGAGATCGCCCAGCTCGCCAGGGAGCACAACGACGCGAACGTGGTCGCGATCGGTGCCCGCCAGCACACCCTGGACGAGGCGACCGCGATCGTGGAGGCGTTCCTCACCACGCCGTTCTCCGGCAACGAGCGGCACGCGCGGCGGATCAGGCAGGTCGCCGAGTACGAGCGCTCCGGTGCGCTGCCGGCGCTGCCGGCGTCGTAGCCGCCGACCCCGCCGGTCAGCGGCCGCCGCGCGGCAGCTCCTCCCGAGGTACCCAGTTGCGCCGGACCAGCACCAGCCGTTCGGCCGCCTCGGCCAGATCGGCCTCGGTGGGCCGGGCCGCGTCCCGGGCCCGCATCGCCGCCCCGACGCTCACCTGGGAGGCGCCCGAGCCGATCAGCCCGCGCAGGCCGCGTTCCGCGTCCCGGTCGTCTCCGCCGCCCGGCGCGGCTCCCGGCCCGGTGCCCGGGTCGCCGCCGCGCTGGCTCTCCCCGGGTGGACCGCCGCTGCCGCTCGCCGGGTCATGGCGCAGTCTCCGCCGTCGGCGCTCCGGGTCGGTCATGCCTCGACACTACCGGTCGATGGCCTGCCGGTCCTGACTCAGAAGATTCCGAGGCCGGCGGGCGCTCGGTGCCAGCCGAACGCGGCGGAGGTCCGGGCCAGGGCGCCGGGACGGATCTCCCGGACCCGCCCGGCGGCGGCCAGCGCGGCGAGGGAGGGGCCGCCGAGGTAGGCGGTGGCGAGATCGCGTACGTCGCAGGCGAGATCGGCCGGGTCGTCGGTCCGGCCACACCGGGCGGTGCCGGCCGCGGCGGTCAACCGCCACCGTCCCGCGTTCTCCGGCAGCAGCGGGTCGGTGACCTCCAGTACGACGTCGACGTCGGTGGCGTATCCGCGGGCCGTCAGCGCCGCCGGCAGGTCCACGATCCGGACCCAGAGCCCGTGGTCGAGCCGGGCACCGAGCTGGCGTACCTCGTCGGCCAGGTGCTGCACCGGCTCGTCGGTGGCGGCGAAGTCGTACCGCACGTTCCGGGTCAGGTCGATGCCGACCAGGAACCGCCACAGCGCCGCGTAGGCCGCTGGGTCGGCGGCCACCAGCTCGTCGAGAAGTACGCTGCACCGTGGTCCTCGGTCGTCCTGTCCGGGCCGGACCCGCCACAGGGCGTAGCCGACCGGCCCGTCCGCCGTCTCGGCGAGTATGACCTGCCGGGCCGTCGCGCCGGACCGCTGGGCGGGGTTGTCGATCAACAGGTACCGCCACCACGGGTCGGTCCGGCTGGACCAGCCCGGCCGGTCCCGGCGGAGCCGGTCCCAGAGGGCGGCGAGCGCGGGTCGCAGCGCGACCGGGTCGCCGGTGCGCAGCGTTGTCCTCGGTCCGGTCCCGTCCGGCTCGGCCAGGCGCAGCCCGGCGGTCTGCACGTCCAGGCGCCACCGTTGCGCCGCCTGGCCGTAGCCGAACCGGGGATAGATCTGCCCCTCGCTGGCCCAGAGCACCGCGATCGGCTCCCGGCCGGCAGCCCGGACGTCCCGCAGCTGTCGGCGCATCAGCCGGCTGAGCAGACCCTGCCGGCGATGGGTGGCCGCCACCGCGACCCTGGTCACGTGCGCGGCAGGTACGACCGCACCCGGCACGGTCAGCTCCCGGGTGAACGCCGCCGCGTGCGCCACCACGGCGTCCCCGGAGCGGATCAGCAGCGACCGTTCCGGTTCGGTGAGAGCCTGGCCCGCCTCCGCCTCGTCCTCGTCCGGCAGTGCGTGGTAGGCGGCGTACAGCAGGGTGGCGATGGCGGCCCAGTCGGCCGGGGCGCCGACCTCGATCGGTGGCTCTGATCCGAGCGTCGTGGCGGTCATCGATCCTGTCTAACCGATCCACGCCGGCTCGGCGAGGTGTTTACCGGCTGGTTACCCTCGGAACTGGGGACGGGTTCGGGCCCGACCCGATGGGGAGGACAGGACAGATGGCAGACCAGACGCAGCCGTGGGCCGAGCGGACCGTCGAGATGCCGCCCGGTGCGGAGGGACCGGGGATGCCGCCGGGGACCGAGGGATTCCGGCGGGGTGTGGCGCAGGTCGGGGTGCCGCGGCCGCGTACCGAGCCGGAGGCGCCGCACGAGCCGACCGGCACCGGGTGGCCGGTGATGGAGCAGGAGCGGCAGCAGCTTCCGCCCGGCTACCACTGGCGCCAGCTGCGCATCGGACGGCACTGGAGCATGATGGGCGGCCTCTTCGCCTTCGTCTGCTGGGGAATCTGGGCGATCTCGTCGCGGGGCGACCTGACCAGTCCGGTGGTCACCTTCGTGCTGACCCTCTTCGTCGCGGTCGGCCTCTTCGCGCTGGCCCGGCTGGTCGGCCGGGTGGTCTGGGAGCGTCAGCTCGGCCGGATCCGCCGCAGTGCCCGGGGCGCGCACCTGGTCACCGGGATCTTCCTGGCCGGGGTCGGGGTGGCGTACCTGCGCCAGACCGGGTGGGTGGTCGACCTGTGGAACTGGGTGGCCGGGCTCGGGTGACAAATCACAATTTGGTCACTCGATAGTTACTGAGCGCGTGGCGTCCGATTACTCGGCGCTACTATTCGGTCTCCGTCCTCCACTGGAGGTTGTGCACGGTGACCCTGCTCAGCGTGATAGTCCCGGTCTACCAGGTGCGGGCGTACCTGGCGGACTGCCTGGACTCCATTCTCGACCCGTCCTTTCCCGACCTCGAACTGGTGGCGGTGGACGACGGCTCCAGCGACGGCAGCGCGGCGATCCTGGCCCGGTACGCCGAACGCGACCCCCGGCTGGTGGTGGTCACCCTGGACCGCAACCAGGGGCTCGGGACGGCCCGCAACACCGGCCTGTCCCGGGCCACCGGCGAGTACGTGTGGTTCGTCGACGGCGACGACTGGCTGCCGGAGGGGAGCCTGCGGGCCGTCGCCGAGCGGCTGACCCGGACCCGGCCGGACCTGCTGATCACCGCCTACACCCGGTACTACCCGAACGGCGGGACCCGGCACCTGTCGCTCTCCCAGGTCGGTGCCGGGAAGCCGGTGCCGGAGACGTTCACCCTCCGGGAGCGCCCCGGGCTGCTGTCGGTGCTGCACATCACCTGCAACAAGGTGATCCGGCGCCGGTTCCTCCTCGACCTGGGCCTTGGGTTCGAGCCCGGCTGGTACGAGGACGTCTCGTTCAGCTTCCCGCTGATGCTCGCCGCGCGGCGGATCACCCTGCTGGACCGCTGCTGTTACGCCTACCGGCAGCGCCCGGAGGGCGCGATCACCGCGACGGTCAGCGAACGGCACTTCGAGGTCTTCGCGCACTGGGACCGGGTGCTGGCCGGCCTGGACGCCGACCCGGCGGTGTCGGCCGAACTGCGTCACCTGATCTTCCAGCGGATGATCTGGCACCTGTTGCAGGTGCTCGGCCATCCCCGGCGGGTGCCGCCGGGCCGCCGCCGCGAGTTCTTCGCCGAGATCGTCACCCGGTACCGGGCCCACCTGCCACCGGCGGGCTACCAGCCGCCGGGCGGTGCCGCCGGACTCAAGCACCGGCTGGTCGGTCGCGGTGCGTACGGGCTGTTCACCGCGCTCCAGGCCGCGCGGCGGGCGCACGTCGGCGTGGTGACCCGGGTCCGGCACCCGCGCTCCGGAGCGCGGCCGGCGGTCGGCACCGCCGCCTCGGCCCCGCCGCCGGTGCCCGGCAGTCGTGCCGAGGCGGTACCCGGCGAGGTGACCGATCGGGTGGGCTGACTGTGGGCTGAGCACGGCGGCGCCGGATCAGCCGTGCTCGCCGAGCGGGCCGACCCGCCAGCCCCGGCGGAGGCACTCCTCAAGCAGGTACGGCAGCGCGGCGAGGCTGGCCTGCCAGGAGCCCGGCGCCGAGGTGCAGTCGGAGTCGTGCAGCAGTACGGTGCCGCCGCCGGACAGCCCGGCGCGCAGCGTGTCGAGTACCGAGGTGCGGGTCGCCGACCGGGTCCAGTCCCGCCCCCAGCAGGTCCAGAGCACCGGGGTCAGGCCCAGCCGGCGGGCGGCCATCAGGGCGGCGGTGCTGAGCACCCCGTACGGCGGGCGGAAGTACCGGGGCGTCCGCCCGGTCACCGCGCCGATCAGCTCCCGGGTGCGGGCCAGGTCGCGGTAGGTCGCGTGCGGGCCGCGGAGCAGCAGGTTCCGGTGCGCCCAGCCGTGCACCGCCACCTCGTGCCCGGCGGCGGCGAGGTCCAGGCCGAGTTCGGGTGCGCGGGCCAGCATCGACCCGAGCAGGAAGAACGTCGCCCGGGTCCGGTGCGCGGCCAGGGTCTCGACGAAGAGCGGGGTGGAGGCCGGGTCCGGGCCGTCGTCGAAGGTCAGCGCGACGTGGCCCGGAGAGCCACGTCCGCTCAGCCGGGGAAAGAACCTCAGCCGTACCCCGGGCAGCACGGTCAGCGCCGGTACCACCTGGGCGGCCAGCGCGGCACCGACGGTCGTCGCCGGTACCGCGCGTCCGCGCACTCGTTCCTCCACCCGCCGCACCATCGCGGACGCGGATACCCGCGCGGCCGGTCTTCATCCTCATCCGCCACGGGTGGCCCGGCCAGTCCGGCCCGGGTCTTCCGGGGGCCGACCGAGTTTGCGGGGGCGCCGATCGGGTAGCCGGCGCGCGGCGCTCCGGGGAGATGCGGCGCTCCGGGGAGGTCCGGGGGTGCAGGCGAGTTCGACACGCCGTGCCGGACACGTAGTCCGCCGTGCCGCGTGTCGCGGCACCGGGTTGTGGTGACCGTGGGTCTGCTCTCGGCCGGCACCGTGGCCGGTGGCCGTGCGGCACAACACCCTGGCGCCCATGGTGACCGGAGAATCACCGACTGACCAACCTGGACACGTTTCCGCACGTCGAGCGGGTGGGAACGCGCTTGGTAAATAGCCGACAGCAGCAAGTCGATAATGGCGGACAAAGCATGCTCTTCGATGCGTCCGAAGCGCAGTGATTACTGATAGTCGTTGCCCGACAACGCCTTTGGCCATGATTGGGTCTTGCCATTCGAGAAGCGAAACCGGGTATGCTGTCTGCCGTTCATAGCCGCCGGATGCCGCGTGGCGCCGGCGCTGATCGCCGCCTAATCGCCACACGGCGAGCCGGGGACCCACGCACCCCTGGGGTGAATCCGCGACAGCGGTAGGGACCACTTCCATCCCGAACCCGTCAGCTAACCCGGTCGGCGGCCGACGGAAGGGATACATGTGAGGGCACCCCTACGCCGAACACTGGCGACTGCCCTGGCACTGCTCACCGCCGCAGCACTGGTCATGGTCCCCTCGGAGGCGTCGGCGGCGCCAGCGCCGAAGCCGGCTCCTGAGGAGGAGGCCGACTCACCGGTACTCGGAGAGGTGCTCGCCAGCGCAGGCAAGCGGCTCGCCGAGGCGAAGGCCGAGCGCGTCAAGTCCCAGCGGCGGCAGCAGCAACTCGGCACCCAGTTGAAGCAGGCGGAAGCCCGCCTCGCGGCACTCACGCCGGAGGCGAGCGAGATCGCGGCCGAGTCGTACCGCAGCGGCAAGCTCAGCGCGATATCGATGCTGCTGACCAACAACTCGTCCGACCCCTCGGCCAGCTCGTTCATGGAGCGGGCGTCCGCGCTCAACGAGTTGAACATGTTCAACAACAGCAAGATCCGCGCGCTCAACCAGGCGCGGGACGAGGTCGGTGCGGCCAAGAAGGCGATCGACGAGGAGGTCGCCAAGCAGGCCGCGCAAGAGAAGATCATCAAGAAGCAGCAGTCGGACGCGGCGAAGGCGCTCGCCCTGGTGGGTGGCAACTCGCGCCCCGACAAGGGGCTGGTGGCGGCCACCTCGCCGGTGGCCAGGCCGGGGCCCGGGATGGCGGACGGCTTCCCGGGGCTGCCCTGCAACAAGAACGACCCGACCACCAGCGGCTGCGTCACCGCCCGGACTTTGCACATGTACAACGAGGTGCGCCGGGCGGGCTTCAAGAGGTTCGTCGGCTGCTACCGGCCCGGCGGGCCGTTCGAGCACCCGAAGGGCCGCGCCTGCGACTGGTCGCTGCGCAACTCCGGCTTCAGCCGGGCCGCCAACGACGACCAGATGAAGTACGGCAACGACCTGGCCGCGTTCCTGATCCGCAACGCGGACCGGCTCGGCATCCTCTACGTGATCTGGTACAAGGAAATCTGGTTCCCGGACCGGGGCTGGAGTTCCTACAGCGGTCCGAGCGACCACACCGACCACGTGCACGTCTCGATGCTGTAGCCCGAGCAGCACAACAGCCCGCGCAGCACAACGCCACCGCCCCGCCACCTGGCCGCCAGGTCGCGGGGCGGTCGCGTTGTGCGGACAGGTGCCGCGCCGACTGGCATCATCGGCGGATGGTCACCATCGAAGTCGTCCGTGGCGACATCACCCGGGAACGCGTGGACGCGATCGTCACCGCCGCCAACGAGTCGCTGCTGGGTGGTGGCGGTGTGGACGGTGCCATCCACCGCGCGGCCGGTCCCCGGCTCGCCGAGGCGGGCGGGGCGCTCGCACCCTGCCCACCCGGCGAGGCGGTGGCGACCCCGGCGTTCGACCTCGACCCGCCGGTCCGCAACGTCATCCACACCGTCGGTCCGGTCTGGGCGGGCGGCGGATTCGGCGAGGCCGAGGTGCTGGCCTCCTGCTATCGCCGCTGCTTGGCGGTCGCCGACGAGGTGGGTGCGCGCAGCGTGGCCTTTCCGGCGATCGCCACCGGGGTCTACGGCTTTCCTGCCGACCAGGCGGCCCGGATCGCGGTCGATACGCTCCGGTCCACGCCGTCGGCGGTCGAGTCGATCCGACTGGTCGCCTTCGACGAGCAGACCCGCACGCTGCTGCGGGCGGCCCTCGACGGGACCGGCCCGGCCGGGCCGGCAGCCTGACCGTCCGAGCCCGGGCCGGAACTCCAGACACCGGACGACCGGTTCGCCGGTGGGCGGCACACCGCCCCGGCGGCTCAGCCCGCTCCAGTTCCCCGGCCACGTACGACTCAGCCTTGACCATCGCCGGTGCCGCGTGGCAGCGGCCGCGCGGCACGTCCAGCCGCTCCACGTGCCGGCGTAGCCGCCCCTCGTCGACGCAGGCCCGTACCGTGGTCAACCGCTCGGCCGTCGCGGAGGGCAGCGGACGTAGTCGGGGGTGGGCGGTGAGGAGCATCCTTTGTCTCCGTGCGCGAGGTCGCCGGGTTCCGTCCACCGCGATCCTGGCCGCCCCCGCAACCGGCGTCGGTGCCGGCACCGGCCCTACGAGCCGGCGGCTTCGCCGCGGTGGCTCCCGGCCGGCACGGCGCCGGACTCCGGAATGGAGCCCGGTCCGGTCACCGGCAGCGCCAGACGACGGCCTGGACCGTGCCCGTCGCGTCGTTCGACTGTCCGGCGACGGTGCGTCCGTCGTCGCTCAACGTCGTCGGGATCGACGGGTCGCCCGGGTCGTGGCCGGCCAGGTCCGGCAGGACCACCGGAGCGGCGCCGGTGACCAGCACGGCCCGGCCCTGCGGGTCGGTGCCGACCTGCCAGCCGTGCGCGTTCACCGTGCTCGCACCGTGCTCCAGCTCCCCGAAGACCCGCGTTTCACCGGTCCGGACGTTCCACCGGACCGACCCGACCCGGCTGCCCTCGCCCCGCTCGCCGCTGCCGCCGCGCAACCGGGCGGCGCGATCCTGGCGTACCCCCGCCGAGGAAGTCACCGCCGGGTCGCCTGCCGACCGGCCGAGGCCGTTGCTGGCCACCCCGGTTGCCCAGCCGTTGCGGATGGCGAAGACCCGTGCGGCCGCGGCCGGCGCACCGTCGAGGCTCGGCATCGGCAACTCGAGACGACGTTGTTGATGTCCTCGCCGGCCTGCCGGGCAGGATCGAGTTCACCCCGGCCGTGGCGGGTCGGACCCGGTTCAACCAGTCGGCGTGGCACGCCTGGCGGGCCGGGTTCCGGGAGTGCGCGATGCTCGCCCGAGGCTGCGAGTACGGCAGCACCGATGCCGAGGCGCAAGCCCGCCTGGAGGTGTGGACTCTCACCGGTACCGGCCCGTACGCCGAGGACGCGATGAGGGGCGCGCGGGCCGGGGTGGCGTTCGCCGTCGACACCCCGCCGGACGACGGCATGTGGCAGAACCTCAACGACCCTGCGTGGCTCGCCCGGCGCTACGCCGCGAGCCGATGACCACCCCTGCGGCGCCGTTGGTGCTCATCGAACCGGCGGCCGGGTCGGTCGGCGGTCACTGGTTCCAGGCGGCTATCCGCCTGGCTCGGCAGTGCGCCGCCGAGGGACGTGCCTGCACGGTCGTCGCCCTCGGGGGTATCGAGCCGACCGCCCGCGCCGCTCTGCACCGGGCGGGAGCCCGCGTCGTCGGACGTGTCGGCCGCGAGCCGGCCGAGCGTTCGTTATGGGCGGCTAGTCGGCTGCTCGGTCGCGTCAGCCGGTTCACGGGCCGGCTGCCGCACCGCCGGCTGCCGCACCAGATCGGCGCTCTCGCCCGGTGTTTGGCCGAAGCGGCGGCGCTGCGGACCGGTACCCGTGGCATCCGGACCGGCAGGCCGGTTGTGGTCGTGCTGTCGGCCAGCGGCGCGTTGCACGGTCTCGCCGCCGGACTGTCCGGCAGAGCCCATATCCGGGTGGTGCACGAGGTTCCTACGACCGAGGACCGCGCGCTACGCCTCATCGGCCGGCTCGCGTCCGCCCACCTCACCCGGGTCCGCGTGGTGTGTCCCACCGAGGCGGTCCGGGCACGGCTGGCGCACCTGTTCCCCGGGCTGCCGGTCGGAGTCTGGCCGTTCGCGCTGGCGGATGCCGAACCGCGCCTCAGCGACGCCGAGCGCACCGCTGCCAGGGCCGATTTCGGTCTCCAGCCCGACGACACGGCGCTTGCCCTGGTCGGCGGGTGGTGGCCCCACAAGGACATCGCCACCGTCGCGGCGGCCCTGGCCCGGCTGACCCGTCCGGTCTGCGTACTCGTCGCCGGGCATCCCGTCGACCCGGTGTTGCTGCGCGGCCTTGCCGCCGCCGTGGATGGCCGGGTGCACGCGCTTCCCGGCGCGGCACCTCGCTGGCACGTCCGCCGCGTCTACGCCGCCGCCGATGCCGCGATCGTGGCCCGGCGAGCCGGTGTCGGCAAGGAGAGCGGCCTGATCGCTGACAGCGTGGTCCTCGGCGTGCCGCTGCTGGTCTCCGACCACGACCCCGCCACCACCGGCCTGCTCGGCAACCGGCCGTGCGTGCGCCTGTTCCGCACCGCCGACCCCACCGATCTCGCCTCAGCGATCACCGACCTGGCCCGCCGGCCGCTGCCTCGCCCGGAACCGGGCGAGGCAGCCCATCTCGGACTGCCCACCGCAGCGGCCACGCTCGCGTTCTGGACCAACCTGGCCACCGACCTCGGAAGGACTCAATACCATGCCGATCCCGCCTCTGATCGCCGTCATCGGGCCGGTTGAACCCGACCTGCTCACCGCGTTCGTCGGGCACTATCGCGCCCACGGTGTGCACCGGTTCCTGCTCGCCTTCCACTTTCCCGACCAGACCACTGACGGCGAGCGCGTCCGGCTCCTCGACGCCTGCCGCGCTCTCGACATCAGTCCCGCCCTAGTGAACGTCGGCCCCTGGCACGAGCACACCAACACCCGCCTCCGCGACGAACTGCGCAACGTCGCCGGCCCCGGCTGGCACCTGCTCGCAGACGCCGACGAGTTCCACACCTACCCGAACGGTCTGGTCGACACCCTGCACGAAGCAGCCAGCGCCGGCATCGGCACGGTCGGTGGACTGATGCTCGACCGGATCGCCGGAGACGGCTGCCTCCGGCCGTGGACCCCGCGGCAGGGCCTCGACCGCGCCTACCCGCTCGGCGGGTTCCTCACCCACTACCTCCTGCGCGGTGACCCGCGAAAGATCGTCCTGGCGCACTCCAACGTCCCGGTCGCCAGCGGGAACCACCGCGCTCCCGGCCACCGACCCGTCAACCGGCCCCCGGTCGTGGTTCACCACTTCAAGTGGCGTCGCGGGGTTGAGAGCTATCTCCAGCAGCGCGTCAACCACATCGCGGACGGCAGTTGGCGCAGCAGCAGCCCCGCCCTGCTGCGGGAATCCCGACGCCTGCTCGATCACCTCGCCCGCCACGACGGGCACATCGCCGTCGACTCACCCACCCTGCCGCTGCGCCCGGTGACCCTCGACGCGCTACCGGCCTGGTGGACGCAAGAAGCCGCCCACATCATCGACACCTGGCGGCCACCGCCTCAGAACGACCCGACCGGCACGATCTCCTCACCCTCACCGTCCGGCACGTCGAACCGGGCGTAGAAGTCATCAAGCGCGCTCTCGGTCACTGTCAACGCGTTGGCGTGCTCCTCCTCGTTGCGGGCCGTCAGGCGGCGAAGCAACTCCTCCCGGGGAACCGGGAAGTACAGCAGCCGCCACCGGCCGCCGGCCGTCTCCACCAGCTTCTTCCACGCGTCCCGATCCGCCCGACGCCACAACCCGTGATCGAGCACCACATCACGCCCCTCGGACACCAACCCCACCAGCCGATCCCGCACCTCGGCCACGACCGGCGCCTCCCGCTCGAAGTACTCGTACTCCGGATAGTCGACCCCGTACCGGCCATGCCGGGCAAAGACCTCCTCGTCCACCGACAGCCGCACCGCCCCCGCCGGCTCCAACACCCGCCTCGCGTACGTGGTCTTACCCGAACCGGTCAACCCCAGCAGGAAGAACACCACCGGCACCCGCTCGCTCACCGGGCCTCCTTCACCGTCACTCGCCCCGACCACCGTGACAGTCTGCCACCTACCCGATACCCCAGGAGCCACGTCGATGTTGCAGCCTCTTGTTGTCAACACCCTCCGGACCTACCTCCGACACGGACCCGGCGGTGCCCAGCTCGCCGCCCGCCTCGATGACCACCTGACCCGCCACCCGGTCACCGCCACCGGCCGTACCCTCGACGGCATCACCTTCCCGAACCTCACCACCACCGACATCATCCAGCGCTACCTCTACCTGTTCGGCACCTGGGAACCCCACCTCACCGCCTGGATCCGCCGACGCCTCAACCCCGGCGACACCTTCATCGACATCGGCGCGAACATCGGCTACTACAGCCTCCTCGCCGCCCACCTCGTCGGCCCGACCGGCCGCGTCGTCGCCGTCGACCCCTCCCCACACTTCACCCAAGCCCTCGCCGCCGCCGCACACGCCAACCGGCTCGACAACATCCGGATCGTCCGCGCCGCCGCCTCCGACACCACCGACCGGATCACCTTCTACACACCGAGCACGGCCAACCTCGGCAACACCACACAGGTACGGCCACGCGGCCCGGCCGCCGCCACGTTCCAAGCCGAGGCCAGACCCCTGCCCAACCTCACCACCACAAGCGAACTCGCCCAGGCCCGCATCATCAAGATCGACGCCGAAGGAGCCGAAGCCGCCGTCATCCGAGGACTCACCCCCGCGATCAACCAACTCCACCCCTCGGCCGAACTCGTCATCGAGGTCACCCCACGACTGCTCGCCAAGCAAGGGCTAACCCCCGCAGATGTCACCAACCCACTCACCGCAGCCGGCTACCATGCCTACCACCTCGACAACGACTACGCCGCTGCCCGCTACCCCCGCGCCCGACGCCGCCCCATCGCTCCCCGACGGTTGACCGCCCCGATCACCGACATGAGCGACATCATCTTCTCCCGAACGGACGCCGCGATCCTGCCGTGACCCCTGGCGCCCGCCCTGCCCATTGGCGCGACGAACCCATCGTCGGGCTGCGCCCTCGCCGGTGACTCGCGCCGTCAACGGCGAGGGTGTCAAGCTGTGGAGGTGTTGCCTGTTGCTGCCGGAGGATGCACCGGAGCCGGTCGTGGTTGATGACGATCGGTGGCGGGCTGCCGAGCAGCGTCGGCGGAAGCTGGCCGAGCGGTTGGCGTGGGAGCTGGCGCATCCCGACCCTGACGCCCCGCCTGGCGCGCTCAGTGACTTCGTTGCGGCGACCGCGCTGCGGGTCCGCTGGGCCTCATCCATCGAAGCCCGGACCGCCTTTGACCAAGCGCCGCACCTCATCGCCTTCGGTGAAAAGTTCGGTCGTCTCCAGGGACGCGGTGGCGTGATCTTGTACGTGCACTGCCTGGAAGACAGTCTGGACGAGTGGAGTCTGGTCGTTCCGTACGAGCCGTTCACCGGGCCGGTCCTGGTCTGCGTGGACGACCTGGAAGACCACTGCATGTGGATCTCCGAGGACGACCCGCAGACACAAAAAGCCCTCTCAGACTTACGCACCGGGATCGAGTTGGCCCTCACCACCCGCGCGGAACTGATCGTCAAGGGCAGCCTGCCCCCGGACTGATCCAGTAACGAGGGCCCCGTGCCGGCTGCCTTAGCCAGTGTCGGCCGACAGACCTCGTCATGGACAAACAACCAGGGCGGCGGCCTGCTCGGCTGTTCTGGATCCGACTGGGCGCACTCGGCAACGGTGCCGGCGCGCTGCAAGGCCACACCGCCACCCGAAAGAGGCCGCACCCCGTCGGACACACCGCCCGTGCCCCAACAAAACACCTTCTTGCGCTTCGTTCCGGATAATTGCCATATCAACGTTTGCGACTCTGATGCTTGACGGAATGCGACACGAATGGTTGTCGGGTATTGGGTGAGGTGTTAGCCTAAATTGCAGATAGACTCTCGCCGGTTGATCAGATCGAGCAATAGGTGTTACCGAATCGCGGATCTTCAAAAATCCGCGACAAGCGGGGGTCGATTACCGATCAAAGGGGGAGGCGATCTTGTTCAAACGAATCGTGCGGGCGGTAGCGGTGGTTGTACTGGCGGCCGGCGGAGCGGTGGTGGCGAGCATGGTTCCCGCGATGGCGTACCCGAACTGCGAGCGGCATGTTGGCCTCCCGGTATTCGACGGCAACAACATCAGCGGGCCCTACAGCGTCGACTGAGTTGATCTCAGCAAAACATAAGGGTTGATTGGTGCGACACGGGCGAAAGTGTCGAGTCGGACGACCGTGGAAACAGGCGTGGAGCCATCGATAGACACGTCCTTGCGACAGAAACACGTCTTCGAGAGGGCTCCACTTCG
>NZ_JBEEAC010000040.1:0-58958 GCF_040120695.1 Plantactinospora sp. B6F1
GCCTTCGTCCTCGCCACATCGCCACCGCCAGAACACACCCTGCACTGGTCGATCTGGCGACGAACATCCCAAGCCCGAGCCCGACGATCCCACTACCAGCGCAGACAGGCGAAGTGACGTTGGAGTATTAGAAGGTCGCAACTTCCACGTTCAGTAGCGTTGACACTACTCACGAGTGATGTTGCCATGATCTTGGCTTGGCCGTGTTTCGGCGAGAGGGTTGTGGAGTGCGGGGTTGACTGTCCGCGCGGTGGTTAGCGGCGACGCATCCGTTACGGTTGTCGGGTGCGTTACTGCTGGGTAGAACGCCTGTATGGTCCGCATTTGGGGCGGGCGTTGGCGTCGGCGTAGCGGTCCAGCAGTTCGCGGATGTCTGGCCGGGCGAGGTGGTCGAGCAGGCGTTGCCCGCAGCTGGTGGGAGCCATCGGCGCGTAGCGGTGTGGTGCTCGTTGCAGGATGGGCGCGCCGATGTCGGCTTCGAGGCGCTGGATCTGCAGGTTGAGGTTCTGGGTGTGTAGCCCGAGCGCCGCTGCTGCGGTGTTCATGCTGGGGTGGGCCATGATCTGCTGGAAGCGTCGCAGG
This sequence comes from Plantactinospora sp. B6F1, assembly GCF_040120695.1. Taxonomy (NCBI): domain Bacteria; kingdom Bacillati; phylum Actinomycetota; class Actinomycetes; order Micromonosporales; family Micromonosporaceae; genus Plantactinospora; species Plantactinospora sp. B6F1. The sequence goes on from NZ_JBEEAC010000040.1 coordinate 583, forward strand.
CGTTGCCAGCCGTTGCGTTGTCCTTCGGCGGCGCGGCGGATGTCACGCGGCAGGTCGGGGTGGTGCAGGTTGGTGACGACGTGGCCCTCTGATCCGCTGGCGCGGCCCGGGATTCCATAGTCGCGCCGGTAGCGGCGGATCGTTTCGCCGCGCAGGCCGAGCTCGGCGCCGATGTCGTCGTTGGCGCGGAACAGTGTTCCGGCTTGCTCTTGTAGCCAGGCGCGGTCGATGCGGTCGCCGCTGCGTGCGTGCGGGATCTTGATTCGTTGCTTTGCCTGTGTGCGGACGAAGGTGAAGCCGGCCAGTCTGGCGTACTCGTCGAGGATCTTGCGGGAGAACCCGGTTTCGGCGATGAGCGTGCTGATGTCTTTGCCGGCGCCGACGTTCTCGCGTTGAAAGAAGTCGCGGGTCAGCAGCGCGGCGGCGCGGGCGCGGACCTTGCGGGCTGTTACCGGGCTGTTGCTGGCGTAGTCGGGCGCGGGACGGTGCAGGTTCTCCACGGCGTGGCGGACGTGCTCGATGCTGACGCCGAGCTGTCGCGCGGCGGCTTTGGGTTTGAGCCCGTTGACGACGAGCAGCAGGTGAAGGCGGTCGGTGTCGATGTCGTCGGGTTCGCGGCCGGGCAGGTCAAGCCCGGCGACGCATTCGGGGGGTGGGTTCCAGGTGAGCGGTTCGTCGATTCCCGCCGCCGTGAGCAGGCCGGCGGCGTGGTGGCGGATCTCGCGGCGCAGCGGGCTGGGCATGTCGCGTTGCCAGGACAGGTAGTGCTCGCGCTGCAGGGAAGTACGAAACGCCAGCGGGTGTACCGGGTTGCCGAGGTCAGCACCAGTGAGCAGCTGAAACAGGTAGCGGCGGGCGTGCAGGTGCCGGGTGGCGGTGCCCGGGTGTGCTTCGGCGCGTCGGCAGATGTCGTCCCACTGCTGCTGGCTGAGCGCGACGTCGGTGAAACCGGGTTGCCGGGGATGAGCAGGGCGGCGGGAATGTCCACGGCGGTGTCGTCGGTGCGAGACCCGTGCCGGGGACCGAGCCTGATCACCCACTCGGGCCAGAGGGATTGCGGGATGTGCCTTGCCCGGTCGGCCGCTGCCGTCGACTGAGGCTCGGGCGGGCGGGGTGTCGGGGTGCAGGTGCGGTAACGCAGCCTCTCACTGACCGGCAGGTGCGGATCGGCGCTGATCAGGAGCTTGCGTTGCAACGGCTCCGACACGGAGCCGAGTCGTTTGTGGGACAGGATCATCGGCCCGCGTGATGAGGGAGACTGCCCACGTCGGTATTGGGTGTGAACGTCGCGCAGCAGCGGCCGGAACCATCGGTAACGCTGCTGGTCGTCAGCGCGCAGCAGACCGATCGCGTGGACGCTCATCGCCGCAGCGATGAGCGGCGCGGTGGCTTGGTCGCGTTTGATGCCGTGGTTGTCGGCGCGGTACTCGATCATCGCGGTGACCGTGGCCTCACCGAGATGGCGCAGTTCGGCGGGCTCGACGCGGTGGCGGAACCACAACGCCAACACGTCGAGGTCGCGAAGCTCGACGACGTCGTGGACGTCCATCCGGTTCAGGCGTTCGTCGATCCAGGCTTGCGCGGCGAGCCGAGCGTCGCCGGAGCGTAGGGGTTGTGGCGGGTGGGTGAGCAGGTCCGCATCGCAGAGGCGTGCCTCACGGCGGGCGCCCAGCGTGCACCGGGTCGAGGGCAGCAGCCCGGCGCGTAGCGACAGTCCGGCGCCCTGGGGTGGGCGCTGGCAGCCGGGGCAGACCGCGGCCAGCAGTGTGTGGTAACGCAGGCAGGCGAACGTGTACGGCAGCTGCCAGCGGACGCCCCAGACGCCGCCCGACTCGGCCAGGCAGCGGGTGCAGTATCGGGAACCGGGGATCGGTTTCCAGCCCAGCGCCTCGAACCGGTCGAGGACAGTCGCATCGAGGGCACCAGGCGCGAGCCCGGTCTGAGATTCGACGCGCCGCAACAACTGTGGTGGCAGCCGCCAGCTCAGCGCGTAGTTGTGCGGGACGCGCAGCCGGTCACCGAACCCGAGTACCGGGGCCAGCCGCAGCAGCGGCATGCCGTTGCGGTGCGCCAGGCGAAGCAACCAGGAGTGCAGGCTCTCCCCACCTGCCAACCGGACGCGCAGCGGCAGCGCGCGAGACGCTTCCATCGGCTCAGGCGGGGGTAGCCCTGCGGGGGCGGCTGGTCAGCTTCCCGGCCGCGAAGCCAGCTTGCAACTGGTGCCGGGCGGCCTCGGACGCCTCGTCGATCCGGATCGTGTCCAGCATCTGCTCGGACAGATGTTCCGTGCCGGTGCGGATCGCCTTGTAGCAGCCTCGGATGATCAGGGTGATGAAGGAGCCGATGTGCCCGGTGGTCCGAGCGAACAGGTAGTCGGCCAACTCGACCAGCATCCCAGGGTGCGCCTTGGCGAGCACGAGCTGCCGTTCGGTGGCCTTGAGCAGGCTCTGCCAATGCCGCCGGCCGGCCTGATCGCCGACGTGGAACGGTGGCAGCTCCAGGCGGGTCCAGCGCCGGGCGGTCTGGGCCATGACCGCGCGGTCGCCGGTAAGCCCTTCGGCGAACAACCGCCGCTCCGCCAGCCCTACTCCGGCATAGATGAACGTGACCGGCAGTTCGTTGGCCAGCCACTTCAGATGGTTGGACACCTCGACCCCGTCGCGGCGGTTCGGGTCGATGAAATGCAGGTCGTCAATGATCCCGATACGGGTCTGGCAGGAGATCACGCAGTCGACGGCGAAGCTGGCCAGCTGGGCGGCGTTGGCCCGGTCGGTGCCGGGATGGCCGTAGAACTCGCAGATCATCCGGTTGAGGGTGCGCAGCGTCGTCCGGGATGTCAGTCCGACCCGGAACACCGGCAGCCGTTCATGGCCCTCGTCGGTCAGGGCACCGAATCGGCGGCGCTGGGCGCGGTCGAAGTCACGGGCAAACACGTTGGCGATGGTGGTCTTGCCCAACCCGGGCAGCGCGTCGATCACGGCCGCACCGCGGATGCGGTCGGGGTCCTGCCGGTTGGTGGCCACGATCTGATCGAGCTCGTCATGGATCGCGGCCAGCTGCGGCGTCTTGAGGATACCGAAGTTGGCGTGCCAGTCATGGCGGGCGTCGTTGTAGTCGGCCCTGACATCCTCGCCCAAACGGGCGACCTGCTTGGGCGCCAACGCTTCTGGGCGGACGCGGGCTGGTGCGTCAGCCCACCGCTGCCAGCCTTCCTTACGCGACAGTGTGTAGACGTTGGCGCTCATGACAAGACCTCGAACGCGTCGTCGTAGAACCCGTCGTCGAGGTCGGTGTCGTCGTCATCGTCGCTGTCGATGACCACTGCTGCCAGGTCTGCCGCCGTGCGTTGCGTAGGCGGTAACGGTGCCGATGCGTCTGTTGGCGGCGCGGCGGGCAGGGCGGCGTACTCGGCCGCGAGTCGGGCGGCCATGCGCCGTTCCCGCCGGTCGGCGATCAGGCCGGCGTCCCAGCGTTGTAGCAGCTCTGCCAGGGCTTTCGCCGGTTCCAGCGCCTCGCCGGCGGCGACCGTGAGGCGCCGGGCATACGCTGCGGCCTCGGCCGAGAATGGGGTGTTCAGCAAGGCGTTGTGCTCCCAGTCCAGGCGGTGCCAGCTGCCGTCGGCTGGATCCTGGAACCAGGCGTGCCGGACGTCGTCGGGATTGATCCGGATCGGCCACTTCCCGGCCAGCACGCCACCATAGGGGCTGGTGGCGTTGCGGTAGCCGTCCAACGCCGCGCCGTTGTAGCGCAACCCGTTCACCTCGACGCCGTAGTGCTGGATGGTGCGCGCGACCACCGGCAGGAAGTCCAGCGTCAGCTGCGCGGTGGCGGGGATGCGTAGCAGCCCGGCCCTACCGACCCCGATGGTGAACATCTCCGCCGGGGACAGCCGCAGGTGCGGCCACTGCGGAATCGTCAACCCGTCGTGCTTGCTGCGGTGGTAGACGATGGCGATCCACTCGCGGATCACGTCTTCCAGCTCGTGCAGGAACAAGAACGCCTCGGCCTCGACCCGATCGCCACGCGAGTAGACGTCCGGGCCCTTGTAAGCGGGCAGATGCTGGATGAGCCCTTCCCGCAGGGTGCGGAAGAACCGCTCGAGGGTGGGTTTGTCGGTGGGCTTGTGCTGCTGGGCGGGCTGGATCGAGATGCCCAATCGGGTGCAGACCGCGATCACGTGCGCCGACAGGAACACTTTCCCGTGATCGACCACGAGGGTCTCCGGCGCGCAGACCGGGCCCGCCATCGGCGGGCCGTCCTCGTCGAAGACGACGTTCGCGGGGACCCCGTGATAGGGCCAGACAGCGTCCTGCGGCCAGGACGCTGGTGCCTGGCGTCCGGCGACCGTCTCGTAGAGCGTCCCGGCGACGTCGACCGCCTTGGTCGACACCGGTGTCACGCGCAGGCCCACGATGCAGCGGGTGAACAGATCCTGCGCAACCGTCAGCTGCGCGCCGACCCACCGGCAGGTCACCGGCTCCATCGCGAATACATCGAGGTCCTGAGTGTCGAGGATGACGTACTCACCCGGCCGGGTCGCGCGCAGCCGCCCGTAGACGCCCTGCGGCCGGTCGGCGATCGATTGGCGTCCCTTCGCGCTGCCCGAGACCGCGTTGGTGCCCTTGGCCAGTTCCGCCAGCCGCCGATAGGCGGTGGCCTGTGACGGAACCCGAACAACACCCCGCCCATACTCGCGCTCCAGCAACGCCTCGACCCGGGCCAGCAACGCCGACCGGCTCGGTGTGGACGCGGCCACCATCTGCGCCATCACCGACCGCACCGCGTCGTCCCAGCGAGGATCGACGGTGCTGCCCCGGCCCCGGATGACCCTGGTGTCGACCAGGCCGGCTTCGCCGTCACGGCGGTATCCGGCCAGCCACCGCTCCAGCGTGCGGATGGTCAGCCCCAGCTCAGACGCCTTGGACTGCAACCGCTCTTGCAACGTCGAACCGTCCGCGGCCAGCAACTCACGGACGTGGGCGGCCCGTTGCGCGACCTGCCGCCGCTGATCCTTCGACAGCGCCGCCAGCGTCGTGCCAACGCTATCCGTGGGCAGGGCCCGCGCGGCTGGCTCGGCCGACGTGCATCCGGCGACCAGTCGGCCCAGCGTCACCGCCGTGTACTGGCCGGTGCGCTCGTTGCGGACACTCACCCCAGTTCCGTCGAGCTCCACGATCTGAACCAGTTCGCCGTCGAACAGCAGCCGCCTGCCAGCGCGGAGGCTGATCACATTGTCGCTCAACGCTTCTCCGTCCGCCAGATCGGCGATGCCGATCCAAGCGGCCTCGACAAGTCCGTCCGCAACACGCCCGACCACAGCAGGTGCAGCAGGACCGGCCGCGCCCGCTCCGCCGGCGCGACACCGGCCATCACCTGCTCGATCTCGCCGATAACGCCTTGTGCGCCAACCGATTCCAGGATCGGCTCGACCAGACTCGCGTCGATCAGCCACGGCCTCCGATACCCGGCCAGGAACCGCACGTTATCCAGCAGCACCGCGTCCGCGCCGGACCACGTCTCGAAGTCCCATCCGCGCAGCCCGGCCAGCTCCGCCGTCCAGCCGAAAACCTGTCGCACCAGCGGATCCGCCAGCCGGCGCCCAGGCTTGACATCCACCACCGTCACCCGGCCGTCGTGATGACGCAGCAGCAGATCCGGAACGTGACGCCGCAGCCCCGACCCGGTCTGCTCCTGAATCCGGAACGGCTGAGCGACCATGCCGCAGACGCTGGAGTCAAAGTCCGCCAACAGAATCCGCGCCAACTCCAGGCGGCTCTCGTACGCCACCATCCCGCCCGTCGTCGCCGACCAGTACCAGCCCGAATAGAACGTACGGCCCTTGTACCAGCGAAACTCCCGCACCGGCCCGGCCGCCATCAACTCCTCCACCGAAACCCGCTCCAACGTCGTCTCGACCAGCTCACCGCCGACCGGGCGATAGATCACCCCAACGGATGCAAGACGACTACGGAGCGCGGCGGGCACGGTAGAATCCTCCCGGAACGATCACCGTTTACCACCGCGCCGCGCCGACGGATTCTCAGCGACATGTCGGAACCGATAACTACACCGACATAATCTTGAGAAACCGAAAGATCTAATGAGAACCACACTGGTCCGGGTGACCGTGTACTCGGTGTCGTCGTGGGTGATCCCGGAGGGCTCGGCGTCGAAGTAGGTCTCGACCTTCTGCCAGCCCCGGCGCTGCTCGTAGTGCAGGTGCGGGGCTCCGGAGTTGCCGGTACTGCCGACCCGCCCGATCTGCTGGCCCTGCTCCACCCGCTGACCGACGCTGACCATCGGCGGTTCGAGCAGGTGCAGGTACTGGGTCTCCCATTTGCCGCCATGGTCGATCTTCACCCAGTAGCCGCCGCCCCGGCCGCGCGGGCCGTCCGGGTTCTCCGGGGTACGACCGCCGAGCGAACCGTTGATCCCGGCCACCGTGACCCGGCCGGCGTACGAGGCCAGCACCGGCCGCCCCCACGCCTCGCCCTCGGTCGGGAAGAGGTCGACGTCGTAGTCGTCGTGCCCGGGATAGGTGCCGAGCTGCCAGGTCTCGCCACAGGCGACCGGCAGTTGGAACAGCGGGCGTGGACCGGGCGGCCGCAACAGCAGCCAGACGACCACGGCCGCCGCGAGCACGACCCCCGCCGAGGCGACCGCGGTGAGGATCAGCAGGATCCGGGTGGTACGGCTCCGGGGGCGGCGGCTGCGGCGTCTGGTCGGCGGGCCCGTCGTCACCGCCCCGAGGATGGCAGACGGCGGCAACCTGCCGGCCGGCGGGTACCCCAAACGAGGGCCCGGTTCGTCGATTGATTGGTCCTACGCTCTGGCATAGCCTCGCAGGTGGGTCGAGATCGATCGGTGGCCGGGCAACCACCAGTCGATCGGTCCGTCGCCCGTCCGGGCCGGCGACGGCTACCCGGCTCTCACGATGACGGCCGACGAGGTCGCGAGGTACCACCCTCGGCGTCGGCGGTCCCGCAGCCGGTCCTGCCCCCATCGGACCGGACCAACCTGGCCACTGTCGGCGACGCTTCAGACCTGCGAACCCGTCGCACCCCCACCCGGCCGGCCATCCTGCAACAGAGAGGATAGTCGATGTCTAGACGAGTTTCCCCGGCGCTTCGGCGTGTGCTGGCGGCGGGGGCGGCGGCCCTGATGGTGCCCGCCGCTGTGGTGGCGGTGTCGGCGCTGCCGTCCCGGGCGGCCGGGACGCCCGCACCCGGCGGTGTCTACACCCTCGCGGTCGGAGCGTCCGGCAAGTGCCTGGAGGTCGCGGACGGCTCGGTGGAGAACGGTGCCCTGGTGCAGCAGGCGTCGTGTTCGGCGTCGGCGCGCCAGCAGTGGCGGGTGGTGGCGTCCGCAGGGCGGTTCAACCTGGTGAACGTCGGTAGCACCCGCTGCCTGGACGTGCCGTCGGGGTCCGCGGTGTCGGGTCTGCGGTTGCAGCAGTGGGGTTGTGGCGACGGCACGAAGGTGAACCAGTTGTGGTCCTTCCCGGCGTCGTCGGCGGCGCCGGGGAAGTACCGGATCACCAGTGCGGCGAGTGGGCTGTGCGTCAGTGACCGGGACGGCTCGACGGCGGGTGGCAACCCGATCGTCCAGGAGAGCTGTGCGGACGTGGCCCGGATGCAGTGGGCCTTTAACCAGGTCGGCGGCAGTCCCCAACCGACGCCGACCGGCGGACGGACCTGGTCGAACACGGCGGACGGCTTCGCGCAGGGCACCACCGGCGGGGCCGGCGGGCAGACCGTCACGGTCAACACCCAGGCACAGCTCAACCAGTACGTCACCGCGAGCGCCCCGTACGTGATTCGGGTGGCCGGCACCATCACGATCAGTCCCCGGGGCACCGAGCTGCGGGTCGCCTCGAACAAGACGATCATCGGGGTGGGCACCAGCGGACACATCGTCGGCGGGGGCTTCTTCCTCGGCGCGGGGGTCAGCAATGTGATCATCCGCAACCTGACCATCCGCGACACCCTGATGCCGGACGACGACCCGGGCGATGACGCGTACGACTACGACGCCATCCAGATGGACACCGCGAACCGGATCTGGATCGACCACAACCGGCTGTCCCGGATGAACGACGGCCTGATCGACAGTCGCAAGGACACCACCAACCTGACCGTCTCCTGGAACCACCTGGTCGACAACAACAAGACGTTCGGGATCGGCTGGACCGACAACGTCACAGCCCGGATCACGATCCACCACAACTGGTTCCAGAACACCCGGACCCGTAACCCGAGCGCGGACAACATCGCCTACTGCCACCTGTACAACAACTACGTCCAGAACACCTCGTCGTACGGCCACTACATCCGCGGCCTGACCAAGGGCGTGGTCGAGAACAGCTACTTCGAGAACAGCCGCAACCCGTACTACGTCGAGGCCGGCGAGTTGGTGAACCGGGGCAACATCCTGGTGAACAGCCCCTGGGACTCCGGCAAGGTCACCGCCAAGGGCTCGGCGTTCAACCCGGGTAGCTTCTACTCGTACAGCCTCGACCCGGCCGCCGCCGTGCCCGCGCTGCTGCGCACGTACGCCGGGCCGCAGGCGAACATCGGCACCTGATCCGGCCGATCCGCGGCGGCCAGCCCGGTCCGGAACCCCGGGGCCGGGTTGGCCGCTCCGCGCCGGCTGCGCGGCCGGCGGTGGTGCCTTTGCTCTCCGGACCGGCGTGACCTATAGTTCCAACTCGATGTAGCCGACTCCTTCCCCCGTGGGAGCCGGCTACGTCTCTCTTCGAGAGCCATCGTCCGCGGTCGGGAGATGTCGCAGCGGTCGGGTCGAGGCACTCTCGCCGGTCTGATCTGCGGGCGATCCGGCAGTTCGATCTTCGGGCGATCCGGCGGTATCGTTGCACGCCGCAGCCCTGCTCATGTTCCGGGACGCCGTCGACGACATCGTTCCGGGACGAGCGGTCCCTCGCCAGCCTGGGAGTGTCGCCCCGTGATCCTGCCACCGCCCGAGACGGACGCCGACTGGTTCGGGACCGCCGCCGAGGCGTTGCCGGACGACGCCGAGCGGAGCGTCCTGGTCGGCCGGATCTGGGATCCGGCCGTCGGCGGACCGTCGCCGGTGGTGGTCCGCGACGGTGCCGTCCTCGACATCAGCGCCGACTTCGCCACCGTCCGGGACATCTGCGAGCTGCCGGATCCCGCCACGGTCGTGGCCGGGCTCGCCGGCCGGCGGGTCGGTGACTTCGCGGAGTTGCTCGCCAACACCGGTCTGGCCGCCCGGGACCGGGACCGGCCGTGGCTGCTCGCGCCCGTCGACCTCCAGGCGCTCAAGGCCGCCGGGGTGACCTTCGCGGTCTCGCTGATCGAGCGGGTCATCGAGGAGCGGACCCGGGGCGACCTGGCGCTCGCGGCGCAGATCCGGCAACGGTTGCTCGCCGAGGTCGGCGCCGACCTGCAGGAACTGACCCCCGGCTCGGCGGAGGCGGCGCGGTTGAAGGAGATGCTCGTCGCCGAGGGAGTCTGGAGCCAGTACCTCGAGGTGGGGATCGGGCCGGACGCCGAGATCTTCACCAAGGGGCAGGTCCTCTCCGCCGTGGGTACCGCCGTTCCGGTCGGCGTCCTCGCCGCCTCGACCTGGAACAACCCCGAGCCGGAGGTGGCGCTCGTCGTCGCGTCCAGCGGCCGGATCGTCGGGGCGACCCTCGGCAACGACGTGAACCTGCGGGACGTCGAGGGCCGGTCCGCACTGCTGTTGCCGATGGCCAAGGACAACAACGCCTCCTGCGCCCTCGGCCCGCTCGTCCGGCTCTTCGACGACCGGTTCGATCTGGACCGGGTACGCGGGCTGGAGGTGATGTTGGAGATCGAGGGTGCGGACGGGTTCCGGCTCGACGGGATCTCGCAGATGTCGCGCATCTCGCGCGACCCGGAGGCGCTGGTACGGCAGCTGCTCGGCGCACACCACCACTATCCGGACGGCGCGGTCCTGATGCTCGGCACCATGTTCGCGCCGATCCAGGACCGGGACCGCCCGGGGGAGGGGTTCACGCACAAGGTCGACGACGTGGTGCGGATCAGCTCCCCTCCGCTCGGCACGCTGGTCAACCGCGTCCGGCACAGCGAGGAGTGTGACCCCTGGGACTTCGGGGTCCGCGACCTGATGGGCAGTCTCGCCCGGCGGGGCCTGCTGTGAACGTCCGCGGGCCGGGCGGCGGATGACGCCCGACCCGACGGGGGAGGGCTACGAGGTCAGCCGGAAGGTGGCGTCCTGCCGGTCCGCGGCGGGCGAACTCGCGCTGATCGCGTCGATCCGCAGCAGGTAGTTGGCGTGCCGCAGGTGGTGGGTGGGGAAGTTGTACGACCGGAACGAGGTCCAGGCCGCGTCCGCGAGCCCCGCTGTGCGGTAGAACGTGGCGTCGGCCCGGAAGGTCGCGGTGTCGTCGAGAGAGTCGAGCCGGACCGCGTAGTCGAAGTGCCGCAGGTAGTTGCCGGGACGGTTCACCGACTCGAACGACACCCCGGCCGGGTCCGCGAGTCCGGGGACCATCCGCCACATCTGATCCTGGTACGGGTCGAACGGGTACGGGTCGATCCGGCCGACGTAGTTCGCGTGCCGGACGAAGTAGTCGGGGAAGTTGGCGGACTTCAACCGGACCCAGATCGGCGTGCCCCAGCGGTTGACCATGGCGTTGTACTCGGCGTCGGTGATGCCGAGGATCGAGCCGTGCTTGGCGTTCAGTGGCGGGGTGTAGTCCCGCTGGTTCAGCTCGGTCCACGCGTTCGCGCCGATGTTGCTGGAGGACCAGGCGTAGTAGTCGGCGTTGACCGGGCTGAACGAGTCGCCCCAGAGCCACCAACCACCGCCGTCGTTCCGCTTGACCAGCAGCGGTGCCTCCATCGCGTTGCCCTGCCGGAGCCCGCTGGTGTAGGTGGTGTAGCTGTTCGGAGCGCCGGTGGCCGACCGTGCGCCGTAGAGGTTGCCGTTCGAGAGGTTCTTGTAGTAGAGGTACGTGGTGCCGCCGTCGACGACGATGTCGCCGTCGAGCACGTCGAAGCCCGGGCTGAAGTAGACCTGGGCCGCGCTGACGGTCCGGAAGTCGGTCGTGTAGTTCACCATGAACACGTCCCGGCCGCCGTTGTTGGCGGAGTAGACGATGCCGTACTGCCCCCGGGACGCGTCCCAGAACGCCGTCGGTGCCCAGGTGTGGGTGTTCAGCGTGTGCATCCGGATCCGGCGGTACCCGGTGAACCCGGTCAGGTTCGTCGAGTCCCAGACGTGCAGGTACTGGCTGTTCCGGCTGAAGTCGGTGCCGCGCAGGTCGGTGGCGAGCACGACGAAGGTGCCATCTTGCTTGCGGAACACGAACGGGTCACGCAGGCCGAGTTCGCCGGCGGTCGGGGTGACCACCGGGTTGTTCTGGTTCAGCGGTGTCCAGTTCAGACCGTCCCGGCTGACCGCGACGTGCAGGCCGTAGTCGGCGCCCTGGAACTGGGGCGACTCCGTGAAGTAGGTCATGACGTAGCCGGTGTAGGTCGCCGCGAAGGCGGCTCGCGGATTGATGGTCACCCCGGTCGCGGTGGCCGCAGCGGACGCGAGCAGGCCCAGGGTGAAGGCGCGACGGCTCAGCGGCAGCGGGTGCGGCGTGGGTGCGGTGTTCACGGCGTGGACCGTTGGCGGAGGGTCATGGCAGTTCTCCAGCAATGGGTGAATGTCGATGTTAGCGCTAACATAATCCATGCCTTGCCTGACTACAAGCCGCCTGCAGACCGACCGGCGGCGGACACTGTCGACCCGCCCTCGCCCCTTCGGTAGGGCCAATCGGTCAGCAGGAGTTGCTCCACGCGCCCCGGACACCGCTCCACGATCTGCTCCATGGAGCATGGGTGGGTACGGCCGGTGGGTGGACGACGCGCAGGGGCCCGGTGCGGAGGCTCGTCGCCCCCACACCGGGCCCGGGTGAAGCTCCGGAGAGCGTCGGAACTACCCGGCGGAGCAGGTCGGACTCATGCCCGACCCGGAACCGGACCCCTGGAAACCGAACTCGGCCGACTGGCCAGCGGCGATCGAGCCGTTGTAGCTGACGTTGGTGAACTGCACCGCACCGCTGTTTCCGCTGCGGTTGGCGTTCCAGACATTGGTGATGGTGGCACCCGACGGCAGCGTCATCGCCACGGTCCAGCCGTTGACCGGCGCGGAGCCGGCGGTGACCCGGACCGTGGCGACGAACCCGCCCGTCCACTGGTTGACCGACACCGTCGCCGAGCAGGCACCGGTGACCGGCGGAGTGGTCGGCGGTCGCGTGGTGGGTGGCGTGGTCGGCGGCGTGCTGGGCGGCGTGGTCGGCCCGCCGGTCGGTGGCGTGGTGGGCGGCGTGGTCGGTGGCGTGGTGGGCGGCGTGGTGGGACCGTCGGTCAGGATCGGGGTCTGCCAGTCCCGCCACTCGGCGAGGTTGCCGGCCTTCCGGCTGGAGATCCGCATCGTGCCCGCGGCGTTGCCCGTCTTCAGCAGGAACTTCTGGAGATTCTGCTGCAACGGCGTACGCCACTCGGATCGGACGGCGCAGTGGGTGCCGTCCTGGACGTCCGACCAGTAGGTGATGTTGTCACCGGCGCCGAGCGCCTTGTAGACCTCCGCACCGCCCAGGGCCGCCACGCTGCCCGACCGGGCGCCCAGCCAGTCGACGTGCGGGTTGTCCATGATGAAGAGCCCGCGCGGCGCCACCATGCCCACCATCTGGTGGGTGTCGATCGGCAGGCTGTTCGGGTTGCCGGTGAAGGAGCCGAACGCGTCTCCCAGCCACGGCTGCTCCGAGTAGGCGCTGCTCAGCGGCTGGGCTCCGCTCTCGGTGGCGATCGAACGGAAGGCGCCGACGCCGGCGCTGCCGGACTCGATCGGCATGGTCAGCGCGATGCGCTGGTCGAAGACGCCGATCGTGAAGGCGCCCTTGCCGTACCGGGAGCAGCCGGTGACGCCCATGGCGTCGGCCCGCAGGACGTTGCCGCCGGACTGTTCGATCACGTCGATGATCCGGCTCACGCCCCAGGCCCAGGCCATCAGGATTCCGGTGCTGCTGGATGCGCCGTAGATGCTGTAGAAGGCGCCCTGCTTGTTGTTCCGGGGGGTGCCCTCCCGGCCCACGGCCAGGGGGTCGAAGCTGATGGTGGCGACACCGGCGGACCGGATGGTCGAGGTGTCCGCACCGAAGCCACCCACGACGACGACGGCCGGGAACGGGCCGGTGCCACTCGGCAGCTGGACGCCGGCCGAGAAGCTCGCGCTCCTGCCCTGGTCCGACACGTTCACCGTGATGCTGCTGCTCGACACCGTCCCGGTGACGCTGGCCGGCTTGGCGGGCTTCTGCCCGTAGACGTGGCGCTCCGCCAGCTCCCTGGTCTCGGCCCGCAGGCAGCGCCACTGCGACTTACTGGTGATGCGGGTACCGTCCATCTTCCGGAACGGGTCGGGCAGTCTGGAGTTGGATGTCGAAGATCCGGAGCCGGGCACGGGGCAGTCGGCGCCCTCGTCCTCGACGGCCGAGGCGGCCGCGACGACGTCGGCGGCCGCCTCGGCGGTGGTTGTTTTCGCCACTACAGTTACCGTTCCGACGGCCGCGAGCGCCGCTGCCGCGAGCGCGACGACCGTTGGACGGAGCTTAGAGCAGCCCGAGCTGATGGCCACCTGGGCTCTCCTTCCGGGTGGGGTGATGGTCCCGACGGACGGCGATCGACGATCGCCGATGTCAACATTGATAAGTTTCGAACAAAGCAGTGAAACATGTCAATGCTGCACCGGAGATACCCGATCTTGGCGTCCATCGTCACCCGGTGATCACAACCCCGCCCGCCTCGCTGGAAGCCGGCTCAGTGCACGGAATCGGGATGCCCCGTCGTCGCCGAGGTACCACCACTACCGCCCGACGCGCCACCGGCCATCCCGGAGCTGTCGTCCTCGGTGACGACGTCCGGCCGCTCGTCCGTACCCGACGGTGCCGGAACCTCCGTCTCGGCGACCACCTGCGTCAACCTGGCCTGGGCGTCCTCGTCCTCCGCGCGGTCCGGATCGACCGGCTGCTCACCCTGACGCGCTCGGTATCCCATGACCGCCTCCCTCGACACACTTCCGGACGCGACGGCCAACCGCCGTTGCCCACGAGGGCCCGTCCGCGAGGTGCACTTACCCACGGCACCCCGGAACAGTCAGGCGAGCAGGGCCGGTCTCATCTCCGCGCCCAGATTGATCGCGCTCACCACCCGGTGACCGGTGGGGTCGTAGACGTCGATGTTGTTGTTGCGCCGCATCAGTTCCCGGGCCGGAGGCGGCAGCCGGGGCGGATCGTCCATGGCCGCGCGGATCTGCTGCGCGGTCGAGATCAACCGGTTGGCCAGGGCGGCGGCGTCGACATCGGCCCGGATCCGGCCGTACTCCCAGCCGGCGGCGGTGAGGTCGAGCACCTCGAACACGTGTCGCAGCAGCAGACTCGGGTCGGTCATCCGCACCAGCCGAGGCGCCCGGGTCCCGAGGATGGTGACCGCCCCGGCCACCTGCACGTACGGGTGGAAGCCGCCCGGCAGCGCCAGCAGCGGCCACCGCAGCTGCGGTCCGGCCTCCCGCCACAGCGGCCGGTAGTTCCGGCGGTCGACCACGAGCCGGCGACCGGTACGCCGGTACAGCTCGGTGGCCTGGGCGAGCAGGTCCGCGTGGGCCGCGTCGGCGAACTCCCGGATGACCCGGGCCGCCACCAGCAGCCCGTCGTCCCCGTCCAACAGCTGGGTGACCGCGTTGGCCTGGTCGGCGTACCGGACCTGCGCGCCAGCGCCGAACCGGTGCCGAAGGTCCGTCAGGAGCGCCTCCTGCCGGACCGGATCGTGCTGGATCTGCCCCCTGCCCAGCAGACGCCGGAACCACCGCATGTCGTCTCGTTTCAGCAGCCGACTGAAGAACCGCGGCAATGTTACAAGGTCCGGCCGGTGGAAGCGGGCAGCGGTGGCGTCCCGGCGGTTCGAGCCCGGATGGGCGTCCTGCCCGCGTCAGCCCCGCTGTCCCTTGTGGGAACGGCGGGGCCTCCTTGGCGCTGGATTCCAGGCGCACCACGGCACCGCCAAGCCTACCGACAGTCCAACCTTGACGATCTTCGCGGTAGGTCACCGTCCGGGCCAGCTGCCACAGGACCGACGGCCGCCCGGCCTAACGGCCGCAGGCGTACCCCTGCATGGCACGCGGGTTCGCTCCCGCCGAGAGCAGGCCGGTGCCCGGGTCGCGGGCCACGGCGCAGAGCCGACCCAGGCTCCATGGGCCGGAGAGCCGTACCTCGTGCCCGTACCCGCGCAGCGCGGCCAGGACGTCCCGGTCCAGCCGCTCCTCCACCACCAGCACGCCGGGCTCCATGTCACGGGGATAGAAGGACTTGGGCAGGCTGACGGTGTGCCACGCGGGTGCGTCGATGGCCTCCTGGAGCGACTGACCGCCGACGAGATGGCGCAGCAGGAACGGCAACTGCCACTGGTCCTGCTGGTCACCGCCGGGTGTGCCACAGGCCAGTACGGGTTCGCCGTCGCGGTGCACCATGGTCGGGCTCAGCGTGGTACGCGGCCGGCGACCGGGGGCCAGCGAGGAGGCGAGCCCCTCCTCCAGCCAGAACATCTGGAGCCGGCTGCCCAGCGGGAAGCCGAGTTCCGGAATGGTGGGGGAGCTCTGCAGCCAGCCGCCGCTCGGGGTCGCGGAGATCATGTTGCCCCAGCGGTCGACCACGTCGAGGTGGCAGGTGTCGCCCCGGGTCACCCCGTCCGCCCGTACCGTCGGTTCCCCCGTCGTGGCGTCCAGACCGGCCCGCCGCGCGGCACCGGCGACGACCCGGGCGGGCAGCCGTGGTTCGGCGCCGCCGGGCCGCCCCGGCCGCAGTTCGGTCGACGCCCGTGCGCTGATCAGGGCCGCCCGATCCCGCGCGTACCCGGCGGAGAGGAGGAGCTTGCCCGGTACGTCGCCGTCGCCGTACCACGCCTCGCGGTCGGCGAACGCGAGCTTGAGCGCCTCGACCTGTGCGTGGATGCCGGCCGCGGTGGCCGGCTCGTACCCCCGGGGGTCGTCCAGCGCGTCGAGGATCGACAGCGTCTCCAGCAGCACCGGTCCCTGCCCCCAGAAGCCGGTCTTCGCCACCGAGTAGCCGTGCCAGTCGAGGGTGACCGGCTCCTCCCAACTCGCCGCGTAGGCCGCCATGTCCGCACCGGTGACGAGGCCGGCGTGCGGGCGCCCGCTGGAGTCCTGGAACGGTATCCGGCTGAACCGGTCGACCGCATCCGCGACGAAACCCTCGCGCCAGGCCCGGCGCGCGGCCTCGATCTCAGTCTCCCGGTCGGCACCGACCGTCCGGCCGGCGTTGACCAGCCGCCGCAGCGTCCGGGCGTAGGCCGGGTTGGCGAACATCTCACCCGCCATCGGGGGGCTGCCGTTGCGGAGCCAGAGCGCGGCGGAGGTGTGCCAGTCCTCCTCGAACAGGGACTGTACGGCTGCCACGGTCTCGCCGACCCGACCGACCAGCGGGTGGCCGGCGCCCGCGTACCCGATCGCCGGCTCCAGCACGTCGGCGAGGCGGAGCGTGCCGTGGTCGCGCAGCAGCAGGAGCCAGGCGTCAACGGCGCCGGGTACCACCGCCGCGAGCGGGCCGGAGCCGGGGACGAGTGCCATCCCGAGGGACCGGAAGTGCGCGATGGTGGCGCCGGCCGGCGCCGGACCCTGCCCGCAGAGCACCCTCGGGGCCGGGTCCCGGACCGTCGCCACGATGGCCGGCACCTCACCGCCCGGACCGTTCAGATGCGGTTCCACGACGTGCAGGACGAATCCGGCGGCGACCGCCGCGTCGAAGGCGTTGCCGCCGCGTTCGAGGACTCCCATCGCCGTTTGGCTGGCGAGCCAGTGTGTCGAGGACACCATGCCGAAGGTCCCCTGCAGGGTTGGCCTGGTCGTGAAGGTCATCGCACCATCTCACTCGAACCGGTGGCCCGGACGTCGGGCCGGGGTACCGTCCGACCCGCGAGGACCTGCTCGCGGGCCCGTCTCAACCGTTGGCCGGGATGCCCGACCTACCCTGTCAGCCCGACGCGACCGCCGCTCCCGTCGACCTCGACCGCCGCGCCGTCCGGCAGGGCCGTCATCGCGCCCGGAACCGCCAGCACGGCCGGCAGGCCCTGCTCGCGCGCCACGATCGCGGCGTGCGAGAGCAGGCCGCCGGTCTCGGTGACCACCGCGGCGACCACGCCGAACAGCGGTGTCCAGGCCGGGTCGGTGGTCCGACACACCAGAACGTCGCCGGGGCGTACCCGGCCGAAGTCGCCGGGGCCGTGGACCACGCGCGCCGGTCCGACGGCGACGCCGGGGCTACCGGGGGTACCGGTCAGGGCGGTGCCCTCCGCCGTACGGCCCGACGGCGCGCTCGATGGTGCAGCGGTCCATGGTGCAGCGGTCGGCCGCGCGGCGCTCGGCGGTGCGGCGCTCGGCGGTGCGGCGCTCGGCGGTGCGGCGGTGACCGGGCGGGCCTGGAGGAGCCAGATCCGGCCGTCGGCGATCGCCCATTCGATGTCCTGCGCCCCGCCCAGCAGGTCCGCCGTGTCGCGACCCAGTTTCGCGAGCCGGACGACCTCCTCGTCGGTGAGACAGCAGCGCTGCCGGTCGGCGGACGGCACCTCGCGGGTGACGACCCGGCTGCCCACCCGGTCGATCCGCCGGTCCTTGCCGCCGAGCGACCGGTGCGCGAGCGTGTCGCCGGACACCGTCCACGAGTCCGGGGTGACCAGGCCACCGACGACGCTGGCGCCCAGCCCCCACGACGCCTCGATCCGGATGTCCGTCCCGGTGAACATCACCCCCGCGACGTCGGCGTCCACCAGGCGCTGCACCAGCACGGCGACCGTCGGCGCGCCGGTGGAGACCGCCGCCGCCCGCCGGCTTCGGTAGGCGACGGCACGCTCGGACCACAGGGAGGCCCAGCAGCGGCGTACGGCTTCGGCCACCGGGCCGGACCCGCGGACTCCGAGGACGGTGTCGTGCTGTCCCGCCGCCGTGGCCTCGGCGGTGTCCTCGCCGCTCGCCGAGGAACGGACGGCGACGTAGCCCTCGCCCGGGGCTCCGACGAGCCGGTCGAGCGCGCCGGAGATCGAGTCGACCAGCGCGGGGGCGAGGGGCAGCCGCTCGATCAGCCGCCGCGCGGTGCCGGCGTCGGCGAGATCGAGTCCGGCGACCGCCTTCTCGTAGGCGGCCGTCGGCACCACGAACCCGGGCGGTACCGGCAGTCTCGCCCCGAGGAGCCGGGCAAGCACGGCGGCCTTACCGCCGGATGTCGCGGATTCGGCGTCAGCCAGGTCGATGAGCACCGCTTCTCCCTGCCGGACCGCTCCCGGACCGGATATCTCCGCCGACTCTACCCCGGGCGGGTGCCAGCGTTGACGTCCGGCGTACGGACCTAAATGCTCACTGCCATGACGCACGCCTCAACGCCGGACCTGCTCGTCCTGCACGCCGTCCGGGTGACCGGGATGGCCGACGACGCCACCGTCTCCCGGCGTACCGGCCTCGACCAGGAGACGGTCTCCGAACTGCTGAAGGACTACGAGGCCTACGGCTGGGTGACGCACGCGGAGTTCGCGGGTACCGGTGGGTGGACGCTCACCGAGCGGGGCCGGGCCGAGGATTCCAGGAGGCTCGCCGAGGAGCTGGACCGGGCCGGTGCCCGGACCGTCGTGCAGCGGGCGCACCAGGAGTTCGAGTCCCGCAACGGACGCCTGGTGCAGGCCTGCACCGACTGGCAGCTGCGACCCAGCCGGGACGACCGGCTGGCGGCCAACGACCACAGCGACCCGGAGTGGGACGGCCGGGTCCTCGACGAACTCGCCACGCTCTCCGGGGACCTGACCCGGCTGGTCGCCGGGCTGGCCGCGGTACTGGCCCGATTCGGCGGGTACGACGAGCGGTACTCCGCCGCCCTGGCACACGCTCGGGCGGGGCGGCGGCAGTGGGTGGCCGGCGTCGGTGTCGCCTCGTGTCACGCCGTCTGGATGGAGTTGCACGAGGACCTGCTCTCGACGCTGGGTATCCCGCGCGGCGCGGAGCGGGGCGCCGGGTAGGTTCCTGCCGTGGCGACTCGACACCTGTACGTGGCGCGACACGGCGCGGCGGACGCGTTCGGCGAACTCAAGGACGCCGGACGCCGGCAGTCGGCCCTGCTGGGCGAGCGACTCGCCGGCCTGCCGATCGACCACATCTGGCACTCGCCGCTGCCCCGGGCCACGGCCAGCGCCCACGAACTGGCCCGACATCTGCCCGGGGTGCCGGTGGCCGAAGCCCCCGAACTCGTCGACCACGTGCCGTACGTGCCCGGCCCGGCGGAGATGCCCCGGGGCTGGGCCGGCTTCTTCGACGGCTACGACGAGGCGGAGGCCACCTCGGGCAGCGGCCTGGCCGACGCGCTGCTGGCCCGGTTCGCGACGGTGCCGGAGCCGGGCCGCCCGGACAGCTACGAGGTGCTGATCACGCACGCGTACCCGATCGCCTGGCTGGTCCGCGCTGCGCTGCAGGCCCCGCCGGTCCGGTGGCTCAGCCTGGACAGCGCCAACACGGGACTCACGGTCATCGAGTACCGCACCGGCCTGGCACCCACCCTGGTGATGTTCAACGACCTCAGCCACCTCCGGGGCGATCTGCGCTGGACCGGAGTCCGGGCCGACGGACGGCCGTGATCTCGCCCGGCGGGCGGGCCCTCACGCCGACGCGGTCTCCGTCTCCAGGGGCAGCGCCGCCGGGGCAGCCGGGCCGGCGTCGTAACCGGCGGCCTGCAGGGCGAACAGTTCGGCGTACCGGCCGCCGGTGGCCATCAGTTCGTCGTGGGTGCCGGCCTCGACCAGCCGGCCGTGGTGCAGCACGTAGATGCGGTCGGCGTGGCGCACGTTGGCCAGCCGATGGGTGATCAGGATCGTGCTGGCCCGGCCCTGCCGGTCGCGGATGGCCTGGAACAGTGCGTTCTCGGCCCGCGGGTCGAGGGCGGACGAGGGCTCGTCCATGATCAGCAGGTCGGCGTCGCGCAGGAAGCCACGGGCGGCGGTGATGCGCTGCCACTGCCCGCCGGAGAGGTCCTGTCCGTTGGCGAAGGTGCGGTCCAGCAGGGTGTCGTACCCGTGTGGCAGCTCACGGATCATGTCGTGCGCGACGGCGCGGGCGGCCGCGGCCTCGATGCGGTCCTGGTCGGGATCGGTGGCGATGCCACCGATCGCGATGTTGGTCGCGGCGGTGAACGGCCACTTGTGGTAGTCCTGGGTGACGACCGCGATCCGGGCGCGTAGCTCGTCGATGTCCCAGTCCCGCAGCGGCCGGCCGTTGTAGCGGACCGTTCCGCCGGTCGGGGTGCGCAGGGTGGCGATCACGGCGGCGAGGGTCGACTTCCCGGAGCCGTTCTCGCCGACGAAGGCCACCGTCTGCCCGGCACCGATGGTGAGGCTCACGCCGTCGACGGCCGGGTTGCCCCGGTCGGGGTAGCGCAGGCTGACCGCCTCCACGGTGATCTCACGCAGCCGGCCGCCGGCTGCGGCGTGCGTCGCCGTCACCCCGGTGGGCGGGAGGTACTCGGCGGCCCGGTTCATGAAGCCGGTGTAGTCGCGGAAGTGCTGGCCCTCGGTGTACACCCGGTCCACCTGGAAGGTGACCACGGACAGGGAGCGTTGCGCGGACTGCACGGCGATCACACAGGTCGCCGCGGCGGCGAGCGGGATCTGGCCGTCGACGAGCAGCAGCCCGAGCAGGACGTAGACCGCGGCCGTCGCGATGCCGCCGACCATCGCCCCGACGGTGGTGGTCGTGGTGACCCGCCGGGCCAGGGCGAGCTGGATGGCGGTCTCCACCCCCATCACCCGGTCGTACTGGTCGAGCAGGAACCGGCGCAGCCCGTACGCCCGCAGCTCCGGTGCCGACGCCCGCTCGGCCATCAGGCGGTGCAGCAGCCAGAGCCGGCGCCGACGGACCGAGCCGGCCGCGTAGGTCTGGTACCGCAGGTGACCGGCCCGCAGTGCCGCCCATGCGTTGGGCACCGTCGCGACCAGCAGCGCCACCAGCAGCAGCGGGTGGACCACGACGACGGCGACCGCCACGGCGAGCAGTCCGGCCAGCCCGGCGAGCAGGTTCATCGACGACTGCACCAGGTCGGTGGTGGAGTCCGCGCCACGGGAGGCGCGCTCCATGTCGTCGGCGAACGCGTCGGCGTCGAACGCCTCCAGCCGGACCGCGGTGGTCACCTCGAACAACCCTCGTTCCACCTCCCGGTCCACCTTCGGAGCGAGCCCGTTCTGCGCGTACCCCATCGCGGTCGCCATTCCCGCCCGCAGTGTGGTCACCGCGGCGAGCGCGACCAGCGCGGGCAGCGCCGCCATCACCTTGTCCCCGGTGGGTCCGCCAGCGAACAGCTCCACCAGCACCCGCTGGGCGGCGAGCAGTCCGAACGCGGACATCACCCCCGCGCTCACCGTCGTGGCCGCCACCACCGACGTGCGGACCCGGTCGGCCCGCCAGCTCACCACGAGTGCGGCCCAGACCAGGCGGGGGAGTTCGGCGAAGACGGCGAACAGGCCCGCCTGGGCCCGTGCCCGCACTCCGGTCTCCCACCACATCTCCCGCAGTTCCGGCAGGACCGAGTCCGGCGGCGCCGGGTCGGGCGGGGTCGCTGTGCGGCGGTCCGTCGTGCGCATCGGGTACCTCCGGATCAGAAGCGGCGGTTCCGGTGCTTCCGAGGCGCAGCGGCGATCCGGCCGGCCGGCCGGTGGTGACGTCGGGGCGACCGGAGGGCATGGATGGACCGTAGGGCGAGCTCAGCCCGACACGCCCGCAGCGCCCGGCGCTGAAATTGGCGCTGGACGCCAACACCAGCTCCGACGGATTTTTGACACTGACATCGTGTCGACACGACCCGAACTTTTGTCGAACGTTATGAAAGTTGGGGGATCGGCGATGAAACATCTGGACATCTAAACATAACGATCGTAGGGTTTGCCCACCAGGCAGCGGCGTGCCCGGTCAGCCATCGGACCCATCGTCCCGGTCGGCCATCACGGCGCGCGCCGCCGAGCGGTTTGCCGTGCCGTGACGGTGCGCCATCGTCCCGCTCACCCCTGGGAGGAAACGTGTTCCCACCACCCCGACGCGCGCGTCTACCCATCCTGGGCTCGGTCATGGCCCTGCTCGCCGTCGCCGCGGTGTGCCTGCCTGCCGGCGCCGCCACGGCCGCCCCGCCGCCGCAGGAGCCCGGTGTCACCCTGCGAGTGTTCGACCTGCAGGTGCCGCTGAACAACCTCTGCACCCTCAAGGCCGCGCAGACCCCCAACGTGGACAGGTTGATGCCGGTGGTCGACTGGACGAGCGCGGCCGACTTCGGCTTCGAGGACCATTTCCTGGCCCAGGCGCTCGGCAACCTCAACATCGCCCAGGCCGGCAGCTACACCTTCCGGCTGATCAGCGACGACGGGTCGCGGCTGCTGGTCGACGACGCCGTGGTCGTCGACCACGACGGGCTGCACGGACCGGACCCGAAGGACGGCACCGTCGTCCTCACCACCGGCTACCACTCGCTGCGGATCGACCACTTCGAGCGCGACGGCGGCCAACAGTTGACGCTGCAGTGGCGCACGCCCGGCTCGACGTCGTTCGTGACCGTGCCCAACTCGGTGCTGAGCACCGACGCCGGTGTCGTCCGGGTGACCGCGCCCGGCCGCAAGGAGTGTGAGGCCAGCGGTGACTCGCCCGGTGACGGGCTGCCGCTGAACGCCGTACATCCCGGCTACACCCTGACGAACCTGCGGCCCAGCGGCTTCGAGCCGCAGGTGACCGGCTTCGACTGGCTTCCGGATGGACGCCTCGCGGTGCTGACCTGGGGCGGTTCGCTGACCACCGCCGGCGAGGTCTGGCTGCTGGACAACGTCACCGGCAACACCGGCCCGGCCCAGGTGACCCGGACCCGGGTGGCCAGCGGGCTCCGGGAGCCGATGGGCATCAAGGTCGTCGACGGCAGGATGTACGTGTCGGAGAAGCACCGGTTGACCGAACTGAACGACACCGACGGCGACGGGGTGACCGACACCTACCGGACCGTCGCCACCTGGCCGTTCGGCGGGAACTTCCACGAGTTCGGGTTCGGGCTGCTCTACGCCGACGGGTTCTTCTACCTGAACCTCTCGGTGTCGATCAACTACGGCGGCGCCACCACGAACCCGCAGCCGGCGGGAAACCGGGGCACCACCATCAAGGTGAACCGGAGCACCGGCGCGGTGTCGTACCTCGCGGGCGGGCTGCGCACCCCGCACGGCATCGGCTGGGGGCCGGAGAACGGGCTCTTCGTCACCGACAACCAGGGTGGCTACCAGCCGGCGTCCAAGCTGTTGCACATCAAGCAGGACCGGTTCTTCAACCACTACCTCAACCCGGCCGGGCCGTTCGACGACAACCCGGTGACCCCACCGGTCATCTGGTTCCCGCAGAACGAGATCGGCAACTCGCCGAGCACGCCGGTGATGATGACCGAGGGCGTCTTCGCCGGACAGGTGGCGATCGGCGACGTGACGTACGGCGGCCTCCAGCGGGCGTACCTGGAGAAGGTCAACGGTGAGTACCAGGGCGCGCTGTTCCGGATGACTCAGGGGCTGGAGGCCGGCGTCTCCGAGGTCAGCGTCGGCCCGGACGGCGCCCTCTACACCGGCGGCCTGCACGGTGGCGGAAACTGGGGCCAGGAGGGCAAGCTGAGCCACGGCCTACAGAAGATCACCCCGAACGGCAGTACCGGTTTCGACATGCTGGCGATGCGGGCCCGGTCGAACGGGTTCGAGATCGAGTACACCAAGCCGATCTCGGCGGCGACCGCGACCGGGCTGGCCTCGAAGTACCGGGTAAAGCAGTGGCGGTACGTCCCGACCGCCGCCTACGGCGGGCCGAAAGTGGACGAGGAGACGCTGACGGTCTCCTCGGCGACGCTGTCGGCGGACGGCCGGAAGGTCACCCTGGTCGTCGACGGACTCAAGGCCGGCCGGGTGGTACACGTCCGCTCGCCCCGGCCGTTCAGCGCGAGCGACGGCCAGGCGCTGTGGAGCACCGAGGTCTGGTACACCCTCAACGCCATCCCCGGCCAGACGCCACCGGTGAACCTCGCACTCGGCAAGCCGGCCACGGCGGACAGTTCCTGCTCGGCGACGGAGCGCCCGGCGAAGGCCGTCAACGGCACCACCACCTCGGGCAACCTCGACAAGTGGTGCTCCCTCGGTGCCAGCAAGTGGTTGCGGGTCGACCTCGGCGTCGTCCGGAGCGTGCACCGGGTCGTGCTCCGGCACGCGGGTGCCGGCGGTGAGAACGTCGCCTGGAACACCCGGGACTTCGCCGTCCAGGTCAGCACCGACGGTACGGCCTGGAGCACGGTCGCGAGCGTCACCGGCAACACGGCGAACGTCACCACGCACGACATCCCGGCCGCCCAGGCTCGGTACGTCCGGCTCGCCGTGAGCGCGCCGACCAGCAGCACCGACAACGCGGCCCGGATCTACGAGTTCGAGGTGTACGGCTCCGGCGGTGCCGACCGGATCACGCTCTTCGACGGGACCACCATGAACAACTTCCAGCAGGCGAACGGGGCCGCCCCGACCTGGCCGCTGGGCAACGGCGGAGTGGAGGTGTCCGGCGGCGACGTCTGGAGCCGGCAGAGCTTCGGCGACTTCAGGCTGCACGTCGAGTTCTGGCTGCCGAACCTGCCGGCCGACGTCACCGGGCAGGTCCGGGCGAACAGCGGCATCTATCTCCAGGACCGGTACGAGTTGCAGGTGCTCGACTCGTACGGCGACACCACCCCGGCCACCAACGAGTGCGGCGCCATCTACGAGAAGCTGGCGCCGAGGGTGAACGCCGCGACCGCACCACAGACCTGGCAGACCTACGACGTGACATTCCGCGCCGCCCGGTTCGGCCCGTCCGGGGCCAAGACGGAGAACGCCAGGGTGACCGTCGTGTGGAACGGCGTCACCGTGCACGACAACGCCGAGATCGACGGGCCGACCGGCGGCGGAGCCCCGGAGGGGCCCTCGGTGGGCCCGATCCGTCTCCAGGACCACGGCGACCCCGGCCCCAACCTCTTCTACCGGAACATCTGGGTCGAACCACTCAACTGACCGGTTCCGCTGCACCGCCGGTCACCGGCGACCGGCGGTGCAGCCGGCGGCCCCCCGGCACGGCCGTGTGCCGGCTGGCGGCCCTCAGCCAACCGCCCGCCGCACGAGCGCGCCGATCCTCGCCTCCTCGTCGGCGGTCAGCTCGGTCAGGGCGAAGTAGGTCGGCCACATGTCGCCCTCGTCGAGCTTCGCCTCGGCGCTGAAGCCGAGCATCGCGTACCGGGTCCTGAACTTCGCCGCGCTCTGGAAGAAGCAGACCACCTTGCCGTCGAGGGCGTACGCGGGCATTCCGTACCAGAGCTTCGGCCGCAGGCCCGGCGCGTCGGCCTTGATCACGTCGTGCAGTCGCTCGGCGATCACCCGGTCGGACCCCGACATGTCGGCGATCTTCGCGAGTACGTCGCCCTCCGGGTCGGCCTTGGCGCCCCGCCGAGCGCCCGCCTTCAACTCCCGGGCGCGCTCCTTCAACGCCGCCCGCTCCTGCTCGGTGAAACCGTCGCGCTGCCCACCGTTCGTGGCGGTGGTCCTGGTCCTGGTCGACATGACAAACCTTCCTGTCTGTGATCGTTCGGCGTCGGGTGGTACTGGTCGCGGGGTACTGTCCGGTGGAACCCGGTCACCACCTGCCGGCAGGCTGCCGGGTCGGTGCGTTGAGCCGGTTGAACGCGTTGGCGATCGCGATGTTGAGCAGCAGCGCGGCCAGTTCCTTCTGGTCGAAGTGCGTGGCGGCCTCGTCCCATACCCGGTCCGGCACCGGATCCGGCCGGTCGGCGAGCCGGGTCACGGCCTCGGTCAGCGCCAGCGCGGCACGCTCCTCGGCGCTGAACCAGGGGGTCTGCCGCCAGGCGGCGACGGCGTACACCTGTTCGTCGGTCGCGCCGTGCCGCCGGGCCTGGTGGGCGCCCCCGGCCACGCACGGGCCGCAGCCGTTGATCTGGCTGGCTCGCAGGTGGCTCAGGGCCAACAGCCGGCCGTCCAGCCCGGCATCCACGACGGCCCGGTTGACCGCCATCAGGGCCTCCATCGCCTCCGGGAGCAGGACCGCCGGGTTCGGCATGCGCTCGGTCGACATCTTTTCTCCTTCGTCCCGCAGCGCCCGTCCCTCGGCGTTCAGCCGGGCGTGTCGCTGACCGGAGTCATCCGACCATCGGCGCACCGGCATCCGCCCGGCCCGTGGGACACCGTGGGACAGCCCGCACCCCCGCTACCAGCGCAAACACCCCACCGATCCGTCGTCGACGCGGCGGGACAGGGTACGGTGTCGCAGGTGTCCGGCCCCCAGGATCGACTGGTGGCTCAGCTCGCCCGAATCAAGGAGCTGAGCGGACTCAGCCTGCGCGCCCTCGCCCGCCAGACCGGTCTGAGCAGCTCGTCGCTGTCCCGCTACCTGACCGGCCGGCTCGTGCCGCCCTGGGAGGCCGTCGTGGCGCTGTGCCGGGCCGTGGGCCGCGACCCCCGGCCGCTGCGACCGGTCTGGGTCGAGGCGACCAAAGCCGGCCCGGCACCCGCCCCGCGTCGCAACGACCTGCCGGCCGACCTCTTCGACTTCACCGGCCGGCAGGCCGAGTCCGCGCTGGTCGAGGAGATCCTGGGCAGCGCCGGCGCGGTCACGATCGACGGCATGGCGGGCGTGGGCAAGACCAGCCTGGCCGTGCATGTGGCCCATCGGCTCGCCCCGGCATATCCAGACGGCGGGCTCTACCTCGACCTTCAGGGCTTCACCCCGGGCCAGGAGCCGCTGGAGCCGCACACCGCGCTGGGCCGGCTGCTGGGCGCGTTGGACGTCCCGCACGCCCCGGCCGGCACCCCGGAACGCACCGCGCTCTGGCGGTCGGAGCTGTCCCGGCGACGAGTGCTCGTGGTCCTCGACAACGCGGTCGACGCGGAGCAGGTACGTCCGCTGCTTCCCGGCGCGGGCAAATCGGCGGTCCTCATCACCAGCCGGCAACGGCTGGTCAGCCTGGACGGGGTGCCGCCGGTGTCCCTGGCGCCACTGACCGACGTCGACGCGGCGCAGCTGTTCGGCCGGGCGGCCGGGCTCGCACTCGGCGCGGAGGAGGCGGTCGGCCAGGTGCTGCGGCAGTGCGACGGGCTACCGCTGGCGCTGCGGATGGCGGGTGCCCGGCTCCGGCACCGCCCCGGCTGGACCGTGGCGGTGCTCGCCGAGCGGCTGCGCGTCACCCCCGGCCGCTTCGACGCCGTCTTCGGCATGTCCCTGCAGCAGCTCGACGCCGTGCAGCGCCGTACCTTCCGACTGCTCGGTGTGCTGCCGGGCGCCGACTTCGACGCGGCGGTGGTGGGCGCGCTGACCGAGATGCCGCCGGACCGGGTCGGCGCGGCGCTGGAGGAGCTGGTCGACGCCCACCTGGTCCAGGAGCCCTCGCCGGGGCGGTACCGGATGCACGACCTGATCCGGCAGTACGCGGCGGACGTCGCCGCCGACGAGGAGCCGCGGGCCGAAGCCGCCCTGCGCCGGGCCCTGACGCACTACCTGGCGCAGGCCGTCGCGCACGATCGGACACTGCCCTCGCCGCACCGCCCGCAACCCTCGCCGGGAGATCCGGCGCAGGCCATGGCCTGGTTCGACCTCGAGTACGTCAACCTGGTCGCCTGCTTCGACGCCGCGGTGCGGCTTGGCCAGGACGAGGTGGTGGCCGAGCTGCCGCAGGCCATGCGCGTCTGGTTTTTCCGGCACCGCGGAACCGACGACCAGGCACGCCTGCTCGAAGCCGCGGCGGCTGCGGCGGCACGTCTCGGCCGCGACCGGGAGCGCGCCGCGCTCCTCGCGGACCTCGGTCACACCCACGCCGCCGCCGGCCGCCTCACCGAGGCGCTCGCCGCCTACGAACTGGCCGAGCGGTCGGGACCGGATGACGACCTCGCCGGGGCGCTGGCCCTGCGCACCGGCTTCGTGCGCCGGGATCTCGGCGACCTCGAGGCGGCACAGGCGCACTTTCGGCGGGCCCGCCAGCTGTTCGAGAAGACCGGGCGTCGACCGGGGCAGTCCCAGGCGCTGGCCTTCGACGGATGGGTGACACTCCACCTCGGGCGGCCCGGCGAAGCCGTCGAGCTGGCCCGGGCCTCGGTCGCGCTGGCCGAGGGGCCGGCCCAGATCACCGGGCTGGTCACCCTCGGCGTCGCGCTGGCGGCGGACGACCCGACGGAGTCGCTGCGCACGCTGCACGAGGCGTTACACCTGTCCGAACAGCACGATCTCCGACACAACCAGGCGTGGTGTCACAACTACCTCGGTGTCGCGCTGCGGATCATGGGTTCACCCGAGCGGGCGCTCGAACACCACCGGCGCGCCTTCGAGCTCCTGGAACCGTTGGCCGAGGTGCAGATGGAAATCGACTTTCTGCATACCTACGCCGAGACGTGCCGCGCGGCGGGGCGCGGTGCCGAGGCGCTGGCGCTGCTCGACCGAACCATCGAGCTCGCGCGTGAGCTGCACCGGCCCTACGACGAGGAGCGCGCCCGTGCGGCACGAGAGATCGTCCGGGCCGCCTGCTGAGCCGCCGGGTGGCCGCCCCGGTGCCCCGTGCAGGCCGCCGGCCCCCAGCTTCCCGGGGATTGGGGTGCATTACCGCCTCGATCGTGCCACGCCGAAACTCGATCTGGCGGCGGTCTCACCTCGCGGTATCCGTTCTGCCGCCGATCGGGTTGGATACCGCGGCTGAAGGATGGACGAGGAGACCGGCGACGGGACCGGGTGGCTAACCGAACCGGTCGGCGAGCTTCGTCAGCTTGGTGACGTACGCCGGCCAGTCGTAGTCGTCGGGGACGTTGGTGTTGTCCCGCCGCAAGCCGACCGCGCTGTCGTGCTGCTCGCGCATGATGTCGGCCTGACCGGCGTGCCGGGTGATGTCGCAGATCACGTGCACGATGACCCGGTGCAGCGTGACGTCCTGCCGACCTGGCCGCCACCACGGCACCCGCCCGGGCGCGTCGAGCGGTAGCTGTTCGATCGTCCGATCCGCGAAGACCCCGACCCGCCGATACAGGTCGATCAGCCCATCCTTCGTCTCGTCCTCCGATGCGTACCAGTCCGCCTGCGGGTCCTCCTCGTACGCCTGCACGGGTACCAGTTCCTCAGGTGTCGGGAACTCTCGCCCGAAGGTGGGCCCGAAGTAGCCGGCTTCGACATGGAGGCAGTGCTTGAGGACCCCCAGCAGGTTGTTGCCGGTCGCGGTGCGGGGCATCCTGGCCTCGCGCTCGCTCAGCCCGTCCAGTTTCCAGATCAGGTCCTCGCGAGTCGCCTGCAGGTAGTGTCGCAGCGCGGCCTTCGGGGCGCCGAGGTCAGTCATGCCTCCCAGTCTTCCCCATCCGGCCGAGCCGTTCGTGCGGGGTGTCGCCGCACCGCGACGCCCCGGTGGCTGAGATGGTCAGCGGGCAGCGACGCGGGGCACCAGCGGTTCACTAGGCATGCGCGTGCTGTTCCTCGGCGCTCGCCGAGGTGCGGGTGGTGGTGCCGCTCAGTTGGCGCGCCGAGTTGACCAGGCCGACGAGACTGAAGGCCTGCGGGGTGTTGCCGAGGTGGCGCCCGGTCACCGGGTCGTACTCCTCGGCCAGCAGCCCCACGTCGTTGCGGAGGTCGAGCAGCCGCCCGAAGAGCGCCGTGGCCTCCTCCTGGCGGCCGATCCCGTGTAGGGCGTCGACCAGCCAGAAGGTGCAGGCCAGGAAGGCGCCCTCGGTGCCCGGCAGGCCGTCGACATTCTCGTCCTGCTGAGGGTGGTAGCGCAGCACGAAACCGTCGGTGCAGAGTTCCCGTTGAATGGCGTCGACCGTGCCGATCATGCGTTGGTCGTCCCAGGGCAGGAAGCCCACCCGGGGTAGGAGCAGCAGCGCGGCGTCGAGCCCTCGGGAGCCGTAGAACTGGGTGAACGTGTTGCGGTCCGCGTCGAAGCCGCGCTGGCAGACCTCGGTGTGGATCTCGTCCCGCACCGCGCGCCACCGATCGATCGGCCCGTCCAGGCCGTGGTGTCGCACGGCGGCGATCGCCCGGTCGAACCCCGTCCAGGCGAGGACCTTGGAGTGGACGAACTGCTGGCGAGGGCCGCGTACCTCCCAGAGGCTGTTGTCGGGCCGACGCCAGTTTCCTTCGAGAAAGTCGAGCAGCTCCCGCTGCACCTCCCAGGCGGTTTCCATCGGGTCGATCCCGGCCTCGCGGCCCAGGTGCATGCCCTCCAGTACCTCTCCCCAGACGTCGAGCTGGAACTGGTCGGCGGCGGCGTTACCGATCCGGACCGGTTTGGCGCCCTCGTAGCCGGAGAGCTCGTCGATCGTGTACTCGGGCAGCCGGCGGGCGCCGTCGAGACCGTACATGATCTGTAGCTTGGCGGGGTCCCCGGCGACCGCCCGCAGCAACCACTCCCGCCATGCCTTTGCCTCCTCGGCGAAGCCGGTGCCGAGCAGCGCCTGGAGGGTGAAGGTGGCGTCCCGCAGCCAGCAGTAGCGGTAGTCCCAGTTGCGGGGACCGCCGAGTTGCTCCGGCAGCGAGGTGGTGGCTGCGGCGACGATGCCGCCGGTCGGAGCGTAGGTGAGCGCCTTCAGGGTGATCAGGGCACGGCGTACCGCCTCCGGCCACCGTCCCCGGTAGCTGCAGTGGCCGATCCACTGGGTCCAGAACTGTTCGGTCTCCGCCACCGCCCGGTAGGCGTCCACCGGTTCCGGACGGGGCAGATGCGACGGCCGGTAGGTGAGCACGAACGGCACCCGCTGTCCGGCGCGTACGGTGAAGTCCGCGATGGTGGATCGGGAGGTCCCGCCCAGTTCGGTGTCGGTGGACAGCCACACGGCGTCCGGTCCGGCGATCGCGCCGAGATCGCCGCCGTGGCGGCGGACCCAGGGTGCGACCTGGCCGTAGTCGAACCGCAGCCGCATCTGCATCCGCATCGGCACGGCACCGGAGAGCCCTTCGACGATACGTACGACGTCGGCGGCCCGGCCTCGCGGCGGCATGCAGTCGATGACCCGGACCGAGCCCTCCGGGGTCTCCCATTCGGTTTCCAGGATGAGGGTCTCGCCCCGGTAGCGACGCCGGGTGGCGTGCCCGCCGGCCGCCGGGGCGATACGCCAGTGCCCGGCGCTGTCGTCGTGCAGCAGGGCGGCGAAGCACGCGGGTGAGTCGAAGCGGGGCAGGCACAGCCAGTCGATCGAGCCGTCGCGGCCGACCAGTGCGGCCGTCTGCAGGTCACCGATCACGGCGTAGTCCTCGATGAGGCCGGGCATCCGGCGTCTCCTTCCGGTCGGGTCCCAGGTGTTGGCGGGTCGGGCTCGGCACGGCCAGTATCGCCCCGACCGGCCGGGCCCGGCTCAGCGGACGCCGCCCATGAGCCGGCGCAGCAGCGGGCTGAGCATGGCGAGGACGATGCCGAGCGCGATCGCGACACCACCCAGAACGCCGAAGTAGGCGGTCTCGTGCGACTCGTCGTAGTAGCCGGCGAGGGTGCCGGACAGGGCGGTGCCGAGGGCGACCGAGAGGAAGAACAGCGCGACCATCTGGGTGTGGAACGCTCGGGGGGCAAGCTTGGTCGACAGCGACAGGCCGACCGGCGACAGCAGCAGCTCGGCGACGGTGAACCCGAACAGGATGCCGACCAGCGCCAGCAGCGGCGCACTGTTCGGACCACCGCCGGCCAGCGGCAGGAAGAGCAGGAACGCCAGGCCCATCAGGATCGTACCGGCGGCGAACTTGACCGGGGCCGACGGCTGGCGCGGCCCGAGTCTGGTCCACAGCGCGGTGAACAGGCCGGCGAGCAGGATGATGAAGACCGGGTTGATCGACTGGACCCAGGAGACCGGCATCTGCCAACCGAGGATGTGCCGGTCCAGCCGGGTGTCCGAATAGATGGTGACGACGGTGAACTGCTGCTGGTACAGCGACCAGAAGGCCGTGCTGGCGACGAACATCGGGATGAACGCGAACACCCGCCGCCGTTCGGTCCCGGTGATCGCCCTGCTGGTCAGGATCACCACGAAGTACGCCACCGCGGCGAGCGCGCTCAGGACGACGACGATCGCGGACAACCGCCGCGCCGGGAGCATGCCCGCGACGACGAGTACGGCGACGAGCCCGAGCGCCATCGCGGCACCGACCGCGACCAGTGGCCGGCGTGCGGCGGGCAGCGGATTGGGCACCTCCCGGGCGGCGCCGGTCAGCCGGCCACGGCCGAGCGCGTACTGCGTCAGCCCGGCCACCATGCCGACGGCGGCCAGGCCGAACCCGTAGTGGAAGCCGACGCTCTTCTGCAGCAGGCCGGTGGCCAGCGGCCCGGCCAGGGCACCGAGGTTGATGCCGAGGTAGAACAGCGAGAAGCCGGCGTCCCTGCGGTGATCATCCTCGGCATAGAGGGATCCGACGAGTGAGGTCGCGGTGGCCTTCACGCCTCCGCTGCCGAGCGCGATCTGGATCAGGCCGACGCCCACCCCGATCAGCCCGGGCAGCACCGCCAGGGAGAGATGGCCGAGCATGACCAGAATCGCGCTGTAGAACAGCACCCGCTCGGCACCGAACAGCCGGTCGGCCAGCCAGGCGCCGAGCACGGTGGAGAGGTACACCAGCCCGCCGTACGCCCCGACGATGCTGGTCGCGGTGTCCCGGTTGATTCCGAGCCCGCCCTCCGCACTTGTGTAGTACAGGTAGATGAGCAGGATGCCCTGCATGCCGTAGAAGGAGAACCGTTCCCAGAGTTCGACACCGAACAGGTTCGCCAGCATCCGTGGCTGTCCGAAGAACGTCTTCTCCGCCCTGGGCGGCGGCGTGCGATCGACCCCGGTCATGCCGTGCCCCTACCCGCCTCGCCCGGACACTATGCGACGTTCCACCGCCGTTGTCGGGTGGCCAGGGATCGGGACGCACCGGGCGGGCCGGCCGCGGTCAGTCCTGTCGCACGCAGAACTCGTTGCCGTCCGGATCGGCCAGCACCACGGCGCCGTCGTCGGCGACCTCCAGCCGGGTGGCGCCGAGGGACACCAGCCGGTCGACCTCGGTCCGCTGGTCACCGCCGGCCGGAACGAGGTCGAAGCGCTGCCGGTTCCGGCCGGTCTTCGGGGCCACCGGCGGGCCTCCCCACGCGACCTTCGTGCCGCCCAGTGGTGACTGGATCGCGGTCTCCTGGTTCTGGTCCCACACCAGCGGCCAGCCCAGCGCCTCGCTCCAGAAGTGGCCGACCTCCCGGGTGCCGTCGCAGGCGAGCTCTCCGAGCAGGCCGCAGTCGGCAAGGAAGGCGTTGCCGGGCTCGATCACGCAGAACTCGTTGCCCTCGGGGTCGGCCAGGACGATGTGCCCCTCCTCGGGGCGCTGCCCGACGTCGAGATGGCCGGCACCGAGTTCCAGGGCCGTCGCCACCCGCTGCTGCTGCCCGATGTCGTCGCTGGTCAGATGGAGGTGCAGCCAGTTGAGCCCCACCCTTCCCGCGCGGCTCGGCACGAACCTGAGACCGAGCTGTCCGTCCTCGCCGGGCAGGACCGGGCCACCGGCCCCGTCGACGATCTCCCGGGACAGCATGCCGGCCCAGAACCGCGCCAGGCGGGCCGGGTCCTGCGCATCGAAGGTCACCGTCAGCGGTCGTGGAAGCACCCTCGCACGATAGGCACCCGTCCCCGGGACGACAAGGTACTTTGCCGAAGCTGCCCGCCTGCGGGGTTCACCGGCGGACGAGAGCGTGATCCGCGGGTTCATGCCGGCTACGGCAGCCCCGCAGGCAGCGTCATCCGCCGTACGGCCGGTCCGGTGTCTCGTCCCACTCGAACGCCGGGTCGTCGGTCCAGCCGAAGCCGGTGAAGATCCGGTCCGGCCGCCCCAGCTGCAGCGCGGCGACGAACTCGCCGAGGTCGAAGGACCAGTCGAGCAGGGCGCAGGCGGCGGCCTCGGCGATCGCGGCCGGCGATTGGTCGGTCGGGCCGAGCCGCTCGCGGGTGTCCCGGGCGAGGAGCACGGCGGCGACCAGCGGCACCAGCAGGGCGGTACGCCCCCGGGAGCGCCGGAGTCCGGGCAGCGCCGCCGCAGCGGCCATCATCAGCGCTCCGACCCGGTTCAGCTTGGGCCGGCCCCGCTTCGGGTGGACGTCGAGCAGCCACTGCCCGGACCGTCCGTAGGTGACCAGTCGCCGGCTCACCGTGCCGAGCGAGTCGGTACTGCCCTTGTCGTGCACGACCACCGCCGCCGGGTCGCAGGCGATCGTCCAGCCCGCCTCGGTGAGTCGGATTCCCAGGTCCACGTCCTCGCCGCCGACGACGGTCAACGGGCGTTCGGCGAAGCCACCGACGGACTGGAACGCGTTCTTGCGGACGGCCAGGTTGCAGGTCGTGGCCCAGCCGACCCGACGGCACCGGGCGGGCCACTCGAACGCGGCGTTGAGTAGCCGGGAGCGGCGCATCACCCGGAAGACGGCGGTTTCCGCCCCCGCCACGTAGGTCGGTCCGGCCACCGCGCCGACCTCGGGCGGGGCGGCCCGCAGGGTCTTCAGGTGCCGCTGCAACAGGTCCGGGGTGGCCAGGCAGTCCGAATCGATGAAGAGCACCAGATCGTAGTTTGCCAGCCGCACCCCCAGGTTGCGCTTGGCGCCGACGTGCCGGGGCCCGAGGACGTACCTCGCGTCGTGCTCCGCGCACTGGGCCCGGTGCAGCCGGGCGTCGGCCGGGGGCGAGTCGTCCACCACCAGCACCTGCACCGGTTCCGGGCAGAACGCGATGGCCTCGCGCAGGCTGGACAGCAGTGCCCGGGTCTCGTGGACCCGGCCCTTGACCGGTACGACGACCGAAAGACCCCGTTCCGTCACCTCGGCACCCCACTTCGCTCTCCGGAGGCCGCCCGGGCCCCCGTGCCCCGGATCACCGTGTCCAGGGCGCCCATCACCTCTGCCACGGGTACCGGCACCAGCGGGCGCCCGTCCTCGCCCCGCACCGGTCGGCCCGGGCCGTCGAGCAGCACCATCAGCACCTCGTCCGGCGCGCAGCCGGCGTAGCCGCGTTTGTTGTCGGCGGTCAGCGCCCGCAGCACGGCCGCCCGGTCGAGCCGGCGGAACCGGTCGCCGGCCTCCGGCAGCCCGAGCAGCGCGGTCAGCCCGTGGTGTGCCTCGACGGTGTCCTGGTCCAGCCCGTACCTGCGGCGGCCCAGTTCGGCCGCGACGAGCATGCCCCAGGCGACCGCCTCGCCGTGCCCGACCGCGCCGGCCGAGGCGAACTCGACGGCGTGCCCGACGGTGTGGCCGTACTCGAAGACCACGGCCGGGCCCCGCTCGTGCGGATCGCCGACCAGGTACGGCTGCTTGGCCTCGATCCCGATCTCCAGCAGCTCGCGCAGCGCGGCCATCGGGCGGTGCCGCAGCTCGGTCATCGCCCGGACGAACCGCTCGCGTTCTCCGGGGACCGCGACCAGGATGTTCTTTGCCATCTCGGCGAGACCGGTGTGCAGGTTGCCCTGCGGCACGGTACTCAGCCAGCGCAGGTCGCAGGCGATCAGCGAGGGCGGGAAGTAGGCGCCGCAGAGGTTCTTTCCGGCCGGCAGGTTGACCCCCTGCTTGAGCGAGATCACCGCGTCGAACGCCGCGACCGGGGTGGTCGGGGCGTGCACCAGCCGGGTGCCCCGGTAGAGCAGCGCGGCGGCGAGTCCGGCGACGTTGCCGACCGTTCCGCCGCCCATCGCCAGGATCGCCGAGCGGCGGGTGAGCTTCCGTTCGGTGGCGTACTCCAGGATGGCCTGTACGGAGTAGAGCGTCTTGTGCGCCTCGACCGCGTCCAGGGTGAACGTCTCGACCCGCAGGTGCCGGGCGAGCGGGACGGTCAGCCGGCCCGCGTGGTCCTTCACCTGCCGGTCGGCGACCACCAGCACCGCGTCGGCGTCGGCGAGCCGGGCCGCGACCGTGTCGACCAGTTCCGGTAGGCAGTCGGCGCCGTACCGGTAGGGAACCCGGATGTCGCCGAAGACCAGATCGCGCTCGGTCAGCGTCATCGGGCACCGGTCATCTTGACGTTGAGTGACCGAGAATTTTCGGAAATAAGGCCGGTCGCCGAGTGTTCCGATATCGGCCGGAGGGTGTCTGTCGCGCGCTGGTTGGGCAAGGTCAAGGCCGGGCCCTCCCCCTGGTGAAATGCCACCACAACCAGCCGGAAGGGGTGGCTTCAGGACCATCGGCGTCAGATTAGATCAGCTAAGATCGATCAGCAAGCCTTCCGGAAAATGTCCGCAACGACCAGTGGCTTTTTCGGGACCGACGGTCACTCGACCAGCGACCGGTAGTCGATCTTTCCGTTCGGACGGCGCGGCAGCCGGTCGACCGCCGTGGCCAGCACCCCGAGCCGGTGCAGCCCGAGCCGCCCGGTCACCGTGCCGACCACCGCCGCCAACCGCTCCCGGTCGGCCTTCTCGCAGAAGACCTGGATCCGGTCCCCGGCCGGTACGGCGGCGGCGGGGACGATCCCCGCGACCAGGTGTTCCACGGCGTCGAGGTTCACCCGGACCCCGAAGGCCTTGCCGATCCGGCCCAGCCGGCCGGAGAGCCACAGGTAGCCGTCGTCGTCGAGCCGGCCGGTGTCCCCGGTGCGCAGCGTGCCGCACAGGTCGTCGCCCCGGCCGAGATCCGCTGCGGTCTCGGCGTAGCCCAGCATCACGCCCGGCCCGTGCACCAGCACCTCACCGCTGCCCGGGTCGCCCGGCCCGGCCGGATCGGGCTCGATCGACAGCCGGGTACCCGGCAGCGGCGGGCCGACCGAACCGAGCTTGGCCGGCAACCGCTCCGGTGGCAGTACGCAGATCCGGGGCCCGGCCTCGGTCTGGCCGTACATCATGTACAGCCGGCCACCGTGTGCGGCCATCGCGGTGGAGAAGCTGGTGGCCAGCTCGTTGGAAAGCCGGCCACCGGCGGTGGTGAGCACCCGGACGCTCGGGCTGCGCTCCGGGCTCCACGGCTTGCGGGCCAGCAGTTCGTAGGTGTGCGGCACGCCGGCCAGCGAGGTGACGCCGTACCGGTCGACGTCCCGCCAGAAGCCCTGGTCGAGTACGCCCCGCCGGTCCAGCACCACCGTCGCGCCGGCGAGCAGGTGGCTGTGCAGCACGCTGAGCCCGTAGGAGTAGCACAGCGGCAGGGTGGTGACGGCGACGTCGTCCGGGCCGATCCCGAGGGCGGTGCGGATCGCCCGGGTGTTGGCCAGCACGCCGGCGGTCGACAGCCGGACCAGCCGGGGCTGACCGGTCGATCCCGACGTGCCGAGCAGCAGGCCGAGCCGGTCGTGCGCCGGGACCTCCGGTCCGGCCCGCCGGACCCAGGTCGGCCCGAGCCCGGCCGGCTCCACCGACCGGTAGCCCGGTGGCGGGTCGGCGCCGGCCGGCCCGGGAACGCCGGGTGCCGCCAGCGCCTCCAGATTGAGTACGGCGGCCGGGCCGAACCGGTCGACCAGGTCCCGTACCGGACCGGTTCCGATGCCCGCCCCCCAGACGACGACCGGCCGATGGGCCCGCAACGCGCCCAGATAGCGCAGCACCGGGCGGAGTTCGGGCGGCAGCGGACAGACCACGACGCCCGGCGGAACCGGTTCGAGGGCCCGGACGACGGCGTCGAGCGCGGTATCGAGCCGGGCTCCGGAGCACGTCTCACCGGTGACCGCGTCGATCAGCCGCGCTCCCGGTGCCGGCAGCGGGATCATCGACCGAAAAGTACCCGGTACTTCCGGATGCGGCCAGACCCCGCCGGCCCGTAGATCGGGAACTCTCCGGCACCGGGACCGGTCGCTTCGCCACCGGTGGGGCGGCCGGCGGCCGCGGCGTACCCGGCCGGCCGCCGCGGCGTGCCCGACCCGGCCGACCTCGGCCGGAGCTGCGGTCGAGGGCATCCAACGCCGATTGCCCATGTTCGACATCGAAGCCGGCTGCTATGTTGTGGTCGACGCTGATCATCCTCACCGGCTTCCGGAACATCTTCGGAACTTGGGTTCCGACGTGCCCGCCGGGCTGGCCGGTCAGCAGCCGAACGGGGAGTCGCCTTGTCCACACTGGACCGCGACCGCACCACGCCGGAGAGTCGGGCCGAGCGCATCGCCCGGCTCTCCGAGGCCAAGCGGGCGATGCTGGCCCGCCGGCTCGGCACCGTCGACACCGGCCCGGCGTGCACCGTGCCGCGCCGGCCCGACACGGCCGACCCGGAGCTCTCCTGGGCCCAGGAACGGCTGTGGTTCATGGAGCAGTTCGCCCCCGGCACCGCCGCCTACGTGGTCCCGGTCGTGCTGCGGCTGCGCGGCCCGGTGGATCCGTCAGCGGTACGCCGTGCCCTCGACCACTGCGTCATCCGACACGACAGCCTGCGTACCGGCTTCACCGCCGGCCCGGACGGCACCGCCGGCACCTACGTCGTGGACCCCGTGCCGGTGCCACTGGCCGAGGTGGCCGTCGACGGGAACGAATCCGTCGAGCCGGAGCCGGCCGGCGGCTCCGTCGAGGTCGACGCCGAGCGGCCCGGACCGCGCGTCGGCGGCTCCGGACCGTCCCGGGTGGAGGAGGCCACCCGGCGGCTGATCACCGCCGAGCTGGCTCGGCCGTTCGACCTGGCGGCGCCGCCACTGCTGCGGGCCACGCTGTTCCGGCTCGGTGCCGACGACCACGTCCTGCTGCTCGCCATCCACCACATCGTCTGCGACGGCTGGTCCGCCGACGTACTGGTCGGGGAGATCGGCGAGCAGTTGGCGGCCGAGGCGGGCGGGCTCCCGCCGGTCCTGCCCGAACTCCCGATCCGGTACGCGGACTACGCGGCGTGGCAGCGCGGCCGGGCCGACTCGGGCGGCTACTCCGCCGACCTGGACTACTGGCAGCCCCGGCTGGCCGGACTGCCGCCGCTGGAGCTGCCGACCGACCGGCCCCGCCCGGACCGCCAGACGTACGTCGGCGCGACCCAGACCTGCACGGTCGAGCCCGAGCTGGCCGAGCGGCTGGTGGCGCTGGGGCGCCGGCACAACGCCACGCCCTACATGACGCTGCTCGCCGCGTTCCAGGTGCTGCTCGCCCGGCATTCCGGGCAGCGGGACTTCGCGGTGGGCTCGCCGGTGGCCGGCCGCACACTGCCCGAACTCGACCCGATGGTCGGGATGTTCCTGAACATGTTGACCATGCGCACCGAACTGGCCGGCGACCCCACCTTCGCCGAGCTGCTCGACCGGACCAGGGACGCCACGCTTGACGCGTACGCCCATCAGGAGCTGCCGTTCGAGCGGTTGGTCAGCCGGCTCAAGCTGGTCCGCGACGTACGCCGGCCGCCGCTGTTCCAGGTGCTCTTCGCCCTGCAGAGTTACGGTGGCCGGGGCGCCCGCACCGAGCCGGCGCGACCGGCTCCGGACCGGCTCGCGGGGCCCCGGATCGAGGCCTTCGACTTCGCCCACCCGGCCACCCGCTTCGACCTGGAGCTGTACGTCGCCCCGGACGCCGCCCGGGGTGGGCTGCACTGCACCTTCGTCTACCATCGCGACCTGTTCGACCCGCAGACCTGCGCCCGGCTGATCGAAGGCTGGCAGCGGCTGCTCCGGGACGTGGTCGAGGCGCCGGACCGGCGGCTGTCCGAACTGGACCCGTTGACCCCGGGCGAGCGGGACGCGCTGCGGCGCTGGAACGACACCGCCGTTCCGGTCACCGGCCCGGCCACCCTGGTGGAACTGGTCGAGGCCCGGGTCCGGGCCACCCCGCACGCCGTCGCGGTGCGCTTCGAGGACCGGTGGTGCGACTACGCGGAGCTGAACGCCCGGGCCAACCAGGTGGCGCATCGGCTCCGGGCCGCCGGGGTGGGCCGCGACGACGTGGTGGCGGTCTGCGCCGAGCGCTCCGTCGAACTGGTGGTGGCGCTGCTCGGCGTCCTCAAGGCCGGCGCCGGCTATCTGCCGCTGGACCCGGACTATCCCGCCAGGCGACTGTCGTACATGCTCGCCGACAGCGGCGCCCGGGTGCTGCTGCGGCAGCGGGGAGCGGACCCACTCCGACCCGGGACGGTGGCAGCCGGGCAGGCTGGGGCGGTGGCAGCCGGGCCGACCGGGGCGGCGCCGCTCGACGGACCCGCCCCGGCGGCCGGCCGGCCCGGACCGCCGGACGGGGTTCCGCCGGTGCCGGCCGTCGACCCGGCGGTCCACACGCTGCTGCTGGACGACCCCGGGACCTGGGCCGACCAGCCCCGCCAGGATCCACCGCCGCTCGCCGGAGCGGACGACCTGGCGTACGTCATCTACACCTCCGGGTCGACCGGCCGGCCCAAGGGCGTGCTCGTCACGCACCGGGCGGTGGTGAACCGGCTGGACTGGATGCAGCGGGCGTACCGGCTCGGCGCCGACGACGTGGTGCTGCAGAAGACGCCGGCCGGCTTCGACGTCTCGGTCTGGGAGTTCTTCTGGCCGCTGGCCACCGGGGCCCGGCTGGTGCTGGCCCGACCGGGCGGGCAGCGGGACGCCGGGTACCTGCGCGACCTGATCGTCGCCGAGTCGGTGACCACCGTCCACTTCGTGCCGTCGATGCTCTCGGTGTTCCTCACCGAGGACGTCAGCGGCTGCCGGTCGCTGCGCCGGGTGATCTGTAGCGGGGAGGCGCTGGGCCCGGGACTGGCCGCCGAGGCGGTCCGGGCGCTGCCCGGGGCAGAGCTGCACAACCTGTACGGACCCACCGAGGCGGCGATCGACGTCAGCTCCTGGCACTGCCGCCCGGAGACGCTCGACGGCCGGTCCCCGGTGCCGATCGGCCACCCGATCCAGAACATCCAGCTACACGTCCTGGACCGGCACCTCAACCTGGTGCCGGTCGGCGTGCCCGGTGAGCTGTACATCGCCGGGGTCGGACTGGCCCGGGGCTACCTCGGCCGGCCGGGCCTGACCGCCGACCGGTTCCGGCCGAACCCGTACGGGCCGCCGGGGGACCGGATGTACGCCACCGGTGACCTGGTGCGGCGGCGCGCCGACGGTGCGATCGAGTTCCTCGGCCGGATCGACAACCAGGTGAAACTGCGCGGGTTGCGGATCGAGCTGGGCGAGATCGAGGTGGCGCTGCGCGACCAGCCCGGGGTGGCGGAGGCGGTGGTCGTCGCCCGGGAGGACGTGCCGGGGGACCAGCGGTTGGTCGCCTACCTGGTGCCCGCCGCCACCGACGGTGCGGGGCCGGGCGACGGTGCGGGGCCGGGCGACGGTGCGCGGCCGCAACCGGCGCGGCTGCGCACGGCGCTGCGGGAGTCCCTGCCCGACTACATGGTCCCGTCGGCGTTCGTCGTCCTCGACGCGCTGCCGGTGAGCCCGAACGGCAAACTGGACCGGGCCGCGCTGCCGGCCCCGCAACAGGACCGCGCCGTGGACACCGACTTCGTCGCGCCCCGGACGGCCACCGAGGAGGCGGTCGCCGCGGTCTGGCGCACCGTGCTCGGGCTGCCCAGGGTCGGCGTACTTGACGACTTCTTCGAGCTGGGCGGGCACTCGCTACTCGGAATCCAGGTGGTCACCCGACTGCGCGCGGTGGTGCCGGCCGGTGGCGCACCGGTCAGCGTGCTGGACCTGTTCACCCACCCCACCGTCGCCGGGCTGGCGGAACTGCTGGACACCCCGGCGGACCGGCGCGGTCCCCGTCGACTGTTGCACGAACTGACCCCCACCGTCCCGGCCGGACAGCGGGTCCGCACTCTCGTCTGCGTCCCGTACGGCGGCGGCAGCGCGGTGGTGTACCAGCCGCTGGCCGACGCGCTGCCGGCAGGTCACTCGCTCTACTCGGTCTCGGTGCCCGGCCACGACCTCGGGCTGACCGAGGACTCGCTGCCGCTCGCCGAGGTCGCCCGGCGGTGCGTCGCCGAGATCCGGGAGCGGATACCGGGCCCGCTGGTGCTCTACGGTCACTGCGGACTCGGCAGCGCGCTGGTCGTGGAGATCGCCCGCCAGCTGGACGCGGCCGGGCGGGACCTGGAGGCCGTCTACATCGGCGCGGTGTTCCCGTTCGCGAAGCCGACCGGCAGGGTGCTCGGCCGGCTCGGCCCGCTACTCCGGCAGGACCGCCTGGCCAGCTACCGGCACCAGGTGAACTGGTTGAAGTCGATGGGGGTGGACGTCGACGAGTTGGGTCCGGAGCAGGCCAGGCGGATCGTGCGGAACATGCGGCACGACTTCCGGGCGGCAGAGGAGTACTTCACCGGTCTGCTCGACCGGGGCGTACCCCGGCTCCGCGCGCCGGTCATCTCGGTGGTCGGCGACCGCGACCCGAGCACCGACTACGCCCAGGAGCGCTACCGGGAGTGGGATTTCCTCGGCGCCGACACCGCGCTGGTGGTGATCGACGAGGCCGGGCACTACTTCCTGAAGTACCGGGCGGACGAGCTGGCGGAGATCGTCACCGGCACACACACCGCGCTCGCCGCCGGCCCGGCCGGGGCCCGGTCGCTGACCGCCTCGGCCCGAGGTTCGGCCCCGGGCTGGTGGCTGGACCGCTACCGGGAACACGACGGCGGGGCGGAACCGACACCCTCCGGCACCGACGTCGGGACCGGCGACCGAGGTACCGACCCCCGGACCGGCGGCGGGCCTGCCGGGG
This sequence comes from Plantactinospora sp. B6F1, assembly GCF_040120695.1. Lineage (NCBI taxonomy): Bacteria > Bacillati > Actinomycetota > Actinomycetes > Micromonosporales > Micromonosporaceae > Plantactinospora > Plantactinospora sp. B6F1. Next base: position 43,255 of record NZ_JBEEAC010000040.1, read on the forward strand.
TCGGGCCTGCCGGGGTCGGGCGCGGCGCAGCGGTACGGGCCGCACCCCCGCCCAGCATGGGTCGGTTCCTCGCGGTCGTCGTCGGGCAGCTGGCCTCGATGACCGGCTCGGCGCTGACCGAGTTCGCGGTGCCGATCTGGATCTACATGGAGACCGGATCGCTGGCCAGGTTCGCCATCTTCTTCGTGGTGGGCCTGGTACCCGGTATGCTGGTCGCGCCACTGGCCGGCGCCATCGTCGACCGGTACGACCGGCGCCGGGTGATGCTCGGCGGCGACATCGCGGCCGGGAGCGTCCAACTGCTGTTCGGGCTCCTGCTCTGGACCGACAGCCTGCACGTCTGGCAGATCTATCCGCTGCTCGCCGCGCTCTCCTGCGCGTTGACCTTCCAACGGCTCGCCTTCACCTCGGCGGTGCCGCAGCTGGTGCCCAAGCGCTACCTCGGGCACGCCAACGGGTTCGCCCAGACGGCGGCCGGGATCGCCCAGTTCGTCGTGCCGCTGGTCGCGGTGGGGCTGATGGCGAGCATCGGGCTCGGCGGGATCCTCGCGATCGACGTGCTCAGCTACACGGTGGTGATCGGTATGCTGCTGGTGCTCCGGTTCCCGGCCACCATGGCGTACCAGCGGCGCGAGTCGTTGCTGGCCGAGATCAAGGGCGGACTGGCGTACACCCTCAACCACCGTGGGATCCGCGCGATGCTGCTCTTCTTCGCCGGGCTCAACATCTTCCTCGGTCCGCTGATCCTGCTCGTCTCACCGCTCGTCCTCTCCTTCGCCGGGCTGTCGCAGGTCGGTCAGGTGGCGTTCGGCGGCGCTCTCGGGGTGGTACTCGGCGGGCTGGCCATGACGATCTGGGGCGGGCCGGCCCGGCGCCGGATGCGCGGCATGCTGGTCGGTACCGCCGTGCTGGCGCTCTGTGCCCTGGTCGTCGGCGTGCGGCCGGCCATCGCGCCGGTCGCGGCCGGTGTGTTCGGGATGATGTTCATGCTGACCCTGGTCAACGCGATCTACGCGACCATCGTGCAGGTGACCGTGCCGCAGCGGTTCCACGGCCGGGTTTTCGCGCTGAACACGATCGTGGCCTGGTCGACCCTGCCGTTCGGCTTCGCGGTGATCGTCCCGTTCGGCCCGCGCCTCTTCGACCCGATGCTGGCCCCCGGCGGCGCGCTCGCCGGCACGGTGGGCCAGCTGATCGGGGTCGGACCCGGCCGGGGCATCGGCCTGATGTACCTGCTCTGCGGGCTCGCCATGGCGGCGCTCGCCCTGACCTGCCTGCGGGTGGGCATCCTGGCCCGATTCGACACGGCGGTACCGCAGGCGCCCCCGGACGACCTGTTCGGGGTGCGGGCCCGCGAGGAGCGGCAGCGGGCGCTGACCGTCGGACAGAGCATGAACGGGGGTAGGGGTACCGGTGACTGACGGCGTGACTCAAGAAGAGGTGCTCAAAATCGTCCGGGAGGTGCTCGACGTCGACCCGGTGCGTCCCGAGGACGACCTGTTCGACCTCGGGTTCACCTCGTTGGCGATCGTGAAGACCGCGGCCCGGGTCAGCGAGCGTCTCGACGCCGACCTGCCGCTGTCGGCGTACTTCGACGCGGCCACCGTCGCCGACCTGGTGGCCGCCGTGGCCGCCGCGCGTCCACGATGACCGGCGCGGCGGCGGGGGAGTGGGCCGGCGACGACCCGGCCGCGGGGACGGCCACCCGGGGACCGCTCACCCTGGGGCAGCGACGCCTGTGGTTCCTGACCCGGCTTCATCCGGGATCCAGCGAGTACCACATGCCGCAGGTGACCCGACTGCGCGGGCCGCTGGACGTGGCCGCGCTGGCCGACGCCCTGCACGACGTCGTGCGCCGGCACGGCATCCTGCGTACCCGGTTCCCGGTCGCCGCCGACGGGGAGCCGGTACAGGAGGTGCTCGACGGCTGGCGGCCTCCGGTCGAGCTGCTCGACCTGGAGGGTGCCACCGGTGCCGCGCCGGCTCGCGCCGAAGGTCCCGACCTGGACGGACCCGCTGCCGTCGACGGTGCGGTGCCGGCCGGGGCCGACGGGACCGACGGGGCCGACCTCGGCGAGCCGGCGCGGCTGGCGGACGTCTCGGCGCTGGTGGCCGGCCGGGTCAACGCGCCGTTCGAGATCACCGAGGCTCCGCCGATCCGGGCCAGCGTGCTGCGACTCGGGCCGGACGACCATGTTCTCTGCATCGTGCTGCACCACCTGCTCGCCGACGACTGGTCGCTGGGCGTGCTGTTCCGGGAGCTGTCGGCCGGCTACGCCGCCCGGCTGGCCGGCGTCCCCGCCGACCTGCCCCCACTGCCGATGCAGTACCTCGACCATGCCCGCGCCGATCGGCGGCGGCTCGCGGCGGGCCGGGAGGAGAGCTGGCGGTACTGGATCGGCGAGTTGGCCGGTGCCGAACCGCTGGACCTGGTCACCGACGCACCCCGACCGCCGGCCATGACGACGGCCGGAGCCTTCGCCGGCCACCGGCTGCCGCCGGGGCTGGCCGAGGACGTGCGCGGACTCTGCCGGGTCGGCCGGACGACGCCGTTCATGACCCTGCTCGCCGCGTACCTCGCGCTGCTCGGGCTCTACACCGGTCAGTCGCAGATCCGGGTCGGCTCGCCGGTCAGCAGCCGGGACCGGGCGGAACTCGAACCGCTGATCGGGTTCTTCCTGACCACCGTGGTACTGCGCGGCGACCTCACCGCCGACCCGACCTTCCGGGAGCTGCTCTCCCGGGTCAAGGCGACGGCAGTCGGCGCCTACGGCCACCTCGACGCGCCGTTCGAGGAGCTGATCTCGCACCTGGCGCTCCGTCGGGAGCCGGACCGCAATCCGCTCTTCGACACCATGTTCATGGTGCACGGCACCCAGGCCGACGAACTGCGGCTCGCCGGCCTGGTCGCCGGACCGTTCGACCCGGGGCATCAGCAGGCCAAGTTCGACCTGGTGGTTGAGGTGCACACCGGCGACGACGGCTGGCGGCTCCAGGCCAACTACCGCCCGGAGCTGTTCGAGCCGGCCACCATCACACTGCTGCTACGCCGCTTCGAGGGGCTGCTGCGATGCGCGGCACAGACCCCCGACGCGCCACTGTCCACGCTCTACGACCGGCTGGCCGCTGCCGAGCCGGACCCGTCGGCGAACCCTGCCGGACCGGCATCCGACGCCCCCGCGCCCGACGACCCCGCACACATCGACTCCGGACCCGGCGCCCCCGCACACATCGACTCCGGACCCGGCGCCCCCGCACACATCGACTCCGGACCTGGCGAGCCCGCACCTGGCGAACCCGCCCGCGTCGAGCCGCCCTCGGCCGGCCTGGTGGAGTTACTCACCGCCGCCGCGACGGCGTACCCGGAGACGGCCGCGGTCAGCGGCGTCGACGGTGCGCTGAGCTACGCCGAGCTGCACCGCCGCGCCGATCGGCTGGCCCGGTTGCTGCGTCGGCGCGGCGCCCGGCGGGACCATCTCGTCGCGGTCTGCCTGGACCCGGGCCCGGATCTCGTCGTCGCCCTGCTCGCCGTGCTCACCGCCGGGGCGGCGTACCTCCCGCTGGATCCGGGACATCCACGCCGTCGGCTGGCGTATCTGCTCGCCGATGGCGGGGCCGAACTGCTGGTCACCACGAGCCGGCTCCGGGACCGCCTCGATCCCGCCGGGTGCGAGGTAGTCGATCTGGACCTCGTCGATCTGGACCTCGTCGGCCCGGACCGGCTGGGTCGGGCCGAGGAGCCGTCGACACGGCCGTCCGGAGCGGAGCCGTCCACTGTCGGACGGCCCGGTGGTGAACCCGGCACGCGGCGGCCCGATACCGCGTCGGACCCGTTGGCGTACGCGATCCACACATCCGGGTCGACCGGACAGCCGAAGGCGGTGGGGGTGCCGCTGACGGCGCTCGCCGCCCGGGTGCGGTGGATGGTCGAGGCGTACCGGATCGGCCCGGGCGACCGGGTGCTGCAGTTCTCCTCGGCCAGCTTCGACACCTTCGGCGAGGAGACGTACCCGGCCCTGGTCGGCGGTGCCACGCTGGTCGTGCCGCCGTCCCGGGCCGAACTGCCCGACTTCCTGGCCACCCCGGCCGGGCAGGAGCTGACCGTACTCGACCTGCCGACGTCGTACTGGCACGAACTCGTCGCGGACCTGGCCGGGATCGCCTGGCCGGCTCGGTTGCGGCTGTTGATCCTCGGCGGCGAGCAGGTCCGGCCCGACGCGCTCGGCCGCTGGTTCGAGGCGTTCGGTGACCGGGTCGAGGTGTTCAACACGTACGGGCCGACCGAGGCGACGATCATCGCGACGGCACACCGGTTGACTCCGGCCGACGCCACCGGCCGGCCGCCGATCGGGCGCCCGCTTCCCGGCACCACCGCACACGTACACCGGCCCGGCGGCGGCCCGGTGCCGGTCGGCGTGCCCGGGGAGTTGCTGCTCGGCGGTGCCGGGCTGGCCAGGGGATACCTCGGGCGCCCGGAGCTGACCGCGCAACGTTTCGTCGAGTACGACGGCGGGCGCCGGTACCGGACCGGTGACCGGGTGCGGTGGCGGCCAGACGGTGTACTGGAGTTTCTCGGCCGCCTCGACGACCAGCTCAAGGTGCGGGGTCACCGGGTGGAGCCGGGCGAGGTGGAGGCCGCGATCGTCGCCCACCCGGACGTCCGGCACGCGGTCGTCACGGCCGACGGCGACGCGCGACTCGTCGCCCACCTGGTCCCCGAGCCGGGCGCCACGGCACCGTCGCCGGCCCAGCTGCGGGCACACCTGTCCGAACTGCTTCCACCACACCTGCACCCGGACGCGTACGGGGTGCTGGCCGCCCTGCCGCTGACCCCGAACGGAAAGGTCGACCGGAGAGCCCTGCCCGCGCCGACCTCGGTGGCCCCGGCCCCCGGCGGTACACCGGTCGCGCCCCGGACCGATGCCGAGCGTCTCGTCGGGCAGGTCTGGACCGAGGTGCTCGGCGTCGAACGGGTCGGCGTCCACGACGACTTCTTCGAACTGGGCGGCCACTCCCTGCTGGCCACCCGGATGGCGGCGCGGCTGCGGGGCGTCGCCGGAGTCACCGTACCGTTGCACACGATCTTCCGACGCAGCACCGTCGCCGAGTTGGCGGAGGCGGTCGAGGATCTGCTGATCGCCGAGATCGAGCAGCTCGACGAGGAGGAGGTGGCGAACCTGTTGGCCATCGACGGCGTGACGACGCGGTCGCCGGACGGCTGACCGCCGCCAGGGAGACGCCCGGCCGGGGGAGCGAGGCCGGTCGGGGCGTCGGCCTACCGGCGCTGGTCGATCGCCTCGGCGACCGCCCGTAGCGACGGCATCGACAGCAGTTCGTCGAAGGAGAGTGCGACGTCGAACCGCTCGTTGGTCGAGTCCAGCAGCAGCGTGGCGGTCATCGAGTCGCCGCCGAGATCGAGGAAGTTGTCGTCCGCAGCGACCCGGCGGCGGCCGAGGATCTCCCGCCAGATGTCCGCGAGTGCCACCTCGGTCGGGGTCTGCGGCGGGCTGAAGGTACCCGCCCCGGGGTCGTCGGCCGCCCGGTGCGCGATCCGGTCGGGCAGTACCCGGTTCTCGGCGTCCCGGGGAAGCTCCGGCAGTACCAGGACGAGGTCCGGGAGCTGCTCGACCGGCACCGATTCCCAGATGTCGTCACGGATGTCCACCGCCGCGCAGTACAGACGTGCGGTGACCGCGACGATCCGCCGCGCTCCGGCCCGGACGACGGCGAACTCGGCGACGTCCGGGTGCCCGTCGAGCAGCGACTCGATGGCCTCGGACTCGGCGGCGTTGGCCTCGGACTCGGCGGCGTTGGCCTCGGGCTCGGCGGCGTTGGCCTCGGACTCAGTGGGCAGGGTGCTCATCGGATTCCTCTCCTGGGGTGCCTGCCTGGTCCTCGGCCGCCCGCTCCTCGGTCACGTACCGGGCCAGCTCCGCGACGGTGGCCAGTTCGAAGATCGTGACGGCGTCCAGCTCGACGCCGAGCCGTACCCGCAGCTGCGCGGCGACATCGACCGCGAGCAGCGAGTCGCCGCCGATCTCGAAGAAGTTGTCGTGTACGCCAACCGAACCGACGTCGAGCAGCTCCGCCCAGGTCTGTGCCACCCGCTCCTCGACCTCGGTCCGGGGCGCCGTGAACGCGGCCGGACCGGTGCCGTCGAGCAGCTCCGGCAGGTGCCGTTTCGACACCTTCCCAGCCGCGTTCCGGGGGATTTCCTCGACGAGTCGGATGATCGCCGGCAACTCCCGGCGGCTCAACTGCCGGGCCGCGTACTGACGGATCTCCCGGGCGGTGGCCTCGGCCCGAAGTACGACGAAGGCCGCGATCACCTCGCCGAGCACCGCATGGTCGACGGGGAAGACGGCGGCCTCGATCACCGCCTCGTGCCGGCCGAGCACCTCCTCGACCCGGTAGGTCGACACGTTGAACCCGCCCACGTTCACCACGTCGTCGGTCCGGCCGGCGAGGAAGAGGTATCCCTCGGCGTCCAGGTACCCGAGATCTCCGGTCCGGGTCCAGCCGTCCTGGAAGCCGGCCGCACCGGCCGTGGGGTCGCCGGCGCTGGCCGTACCGGGCTGGGGGTCGCCGGCTGCGGTCGTACCGCCGTCGGGCGGGGTGGAGCTGTGGTCGGCGTCGAGGAACCGGCGGGACGGGGCGACCGTGGACCGCAGCCAGACCACGCCCACAGCGTCGGCGCCCAGCGGGCTGCCGTCCTCGGCGGTGATCCGTACCTGGTTCGCACCGACGGGCCGGCCGACGGAGTCCGGTCGGTCGGGATCGAACTGGGTCGCCACCCGGGCCGGAAACGCCTCGGTCGAGCTGTAGAAGTTGTAGAAGGTGGCATTCGGGAAGATCGCCGGAAGGTCCGGCATGATGCCGACCGGCAGGGCCGCGCCGGAGAAGTGCACGCCGCGCACCGACGGCAGCGCCGGTGCCTGGTCCGTCCCGGCCCGGACCAGCCAGTGCCCCATCGCCGGCACCAGGAAGACCGAGGCGATCTGCCACCGTTCGGTCAGCCGCCGGAAGTCCGGGACGGTGAATTCGGGCATGATCACCAGTGTCTGCTGGCCACCGATGCTGTTGACCAGGTGGATCTGCCCGGCGACCGACCCGAGTGGCAGGGCGTGCAGGCCGGGCTGGTTGGCCCGGACACCGCTGGGCCAGGTGGGTTGGGCCCGGACCACGTTCGCGTGGGTCGCGACGACGCCCCGGGGCAGCGCGGTGGTGCCGGAGGTGAAGACCACATCGGCGGTGTCCAGCGGGGTGGCCTCGATCGGTACCGCCGAGTCGTCCCGCCCGGCGGTCAGCTCGGCGGTGTCGGCGGTCCAGCAGCCGGCACTTCCGACCGGGCCGGCGGTGCCGGGTGCGGCGACGATCCCGGCGACCCGGTGCCGGGCCACCAGCCGCCGGATGTCCGCGTCGGTGAAGCGCTCGCCGAGCAGCAGCGCGGCAGCCCCGACCTTCAGCGTGCCGAAGTACGCCACCACGAACTCCGGCCAGGCTCGACCGGCGAAGACCAGGGCCAGCCGGTCGCCCCGAAGGACACCACGGTCCCGCAGCCCGCGGGCGAACGCGTTCGACCGCGCCTCGAGTTCGGCGAAGGTCAGCACCGGTCGGCCGTCGACCACGATCGCCGGCCGATCGGGTACCAGCCGCGCGCTGCGACGAAGCAGATCGGGTACCACCCGGGGCGCGCCCGAGTTGCCGTACCGGGCGGCCCCGGTACGCGGCTGCGCCGACATCGCGGCTCCCTCCAGTCTGGTCATCCGGCCAGCTCACCCGGCCTGCTGTGGGCGTCGTCCGGGCAACCCCGACGGCCGCCGCGGACGACCTCGGCCAGCTGGTACGGCGTCGGCGCGTCGAAGACGTCCTGGAGTGTCACCTCGTGGCCGGTCCGGTCGGCGATCCGGCTGGCCAGGACCGCCGCGAGCAGGGACTGGCCGCCGCTGGCGAAGAAGTTGCTCCGCTCGTCGACGTCCCGGTGGCCGAGCAGTTCCGCCCACAGGTCGACCAGCGATCGCAGCAGGGAATCTCCACCAGCCACCCGGTGCGGTCCGTCCTGACCGCCAGCGGGGTCGGGGGTCGGGGCGTGCCCGGCGCTCCTCGCCGTCGCGGCGGCGGGCGCCGGGCCGGGCGCGCCGGGTCGGGCGACCGACGGCACGGCCTCCGACAGGGCGTGGTGGTCGACCTTGCCACTCGGGTTCCGGGGCAGCACGTCGAGCCGGACCAGGTCGGCCGGGACCAGATAGTGCGGCAGTACCGCCGCTGCGTGCCGGGCCAGCCCGGTCAGGAACCCGTCGTCGGTGGACGGATCGACCGGCTGTACGTAGCCGACCAGCCGACCGTCGCCCTGCGGGTCGCCGCGCACCACCACGGCCGCCGCCGCGACCGACGGGTGCCGCTCCAGCGTCGACTCGATCTCACCCAGCTCGATCCGTCGGCCGCGCAGCTTGATCTGCCGGTCGGCCCGGCCGAGCAACTCGATCGTGCCGTCCGGTCGCCAGGTGCCGAGGTCGCCGGTCCGGTAGCGGCGGGCCGCCCCGGGTCCGTGGCCGAAGCGTTCGGCGGTCAGCGCCGGCTGGCCCAGGTAACCCCGGGCCACCCCGGCGCCGCCGATCCAGAGTTCACCGACCACCCCGGGTGGGAGTTCCCGTCCCGCGTCGTCGAGCACGTGCAGGGTGGTGTTCCAGATCGGACCGCCGATCCCGACCGGGTCCGGCACGCCGGGATGGATCTCCGCCACCGTCGACCAGATCGTCGTCTCGGTCGGGCCGTAGACGTTGAACAGCCGGCAGCCCGAGCGCAGCAGCCGGTGGGCCAGCGCGGCGGTCAGCGGCTCGCCGCCGCACAGCACCCGGCGCCCGGCCAACTCGTCGGTCAGCGCCGCGGCCACCAGCCGCCAGATGGTCGGCGTGCTCTGGAGCACACCGACGTCGTACCGGGTGACCAGGTCGAGCAGCAGGTCCGGGCGTACCTGCGCCGAGTCCGGGGCCACCACCGCGGCACCGCCGTAGCCGAGCGCGAGAAGGATCTCCAGGGCGGAGATGTCGAAGCCGAACGAGGTCAACCAGAGCACCCGGTCCCGGTCGGAGACGGCGAGGCGGTCGGCGAAGAATCCGACGAGGTTGGCCAGGCTGCCGTGGGTGATCTCCACGCCCTTGGGCGTCCCGGTCGAGCCGGAGGTGAAGATGACGTAGGCCAGGTCGTCGTCCCGGACGGTGTCGAGCCCGGCCGGCAGCGCCGGGTCGGCCGACCCGGTCCCCGGGGCGAGCTGGTCGAGCCGGAGCACGTGTCGGTCCGCCGCCCACGCCGGTGGGGGACCGGCGGTGGTGAGTACCGCCCGGACGTCCGCCGCATCGAGCCGTGCCCGCAGCCGGGCGGCCGGCTGGGCCGGGTCCACCGGCAGGTGGCCGGCGCGTAGCGACCAGGTGGCGAGGACGGCTGCGGCCAGGTCGCCGCCGCGGGGCAGGGCGAGCCCGACGACCGCGCCGGGCCTGACCCCGGCGGCCGCGAGGTGTGCCCGGATGACGGCGGCCCGGTCGGCCAGCCAGGCCCGGTCCCGGGCCCGCCCCTCCGACTCCACCAGGACAACCTCCCGGGCACCGCTCCGGATTCGCTCGGCGACCAGGTGCGGCACCAGCCGGCTCACCGGGGCCGGTGAGCTGAGCACCCGGTCCAGGGCCGTCCGCTCGTCGGGATGCCACATCTCCAGGTCGGCGAGAGGGCGGTCCGGGTCGGACGCCGCAGCCCGGAGCAGCAGCTCGAACCGGCTCAGCAGTGCCCGTACGTAGTCCTCGTCGTGGATTTCGGTGCTGTAGACCGCCTCCAGGGCGATCCGCTCGGGCCAGCGGAGTACCACGAACTGCAGGTCGTACCGGCTCAGCCGGGAGTCGACGCTGACCCACGCGGAGTCCGGCAACGGGCCGGCGGGCACCACGGTCGAGGCGGGCAGAAAGTTGAACATGTGCCGGAACAGCGGCGCGCGCCAGTTCATCTCCAGGCCCAGCCCGCCGAGCAGGCTCTCGAAGGAGACGTCGGCGTGCGCCAGCCCCGCCACCAGCTCCGCGCGGACACTCGCGACGAGGTTCCGGAAGCTCTCCCGCCCTCGCACCGTGACCCGTAGCGGCAGCGTGTTGACGTGGTACCCGACCCGGCCGGCCGCCCCGCTGCCCCGGGTGTCGACCGGCACCGCCACCACCAGGTCCGGGCCGCCGCCGTGCCGGGCCAACAGCAACAGGTACGTGCCGAGCAGCACCATGTTGTCGGTGGCCCGGAGCCGACGGCGGAGCGAGTCCAACGCCGCCCGACCCTCGACGGAGAGCACCCGGTGGAGCCGGGCACCGGTGAAGCGGGGCTCCGGCGGTTCGATCCGGGCCCGACCCAGCGGAAAGGTCCTCGGGTCGATCCCGGCCAGCCGCTCGGTCCAGTACCGCAGGCTGGTCGCCCGGGGCGCGGGCTCCCGGTGGCCGGTGAGAGCCGGTGCGACGACCCCGTCGGCCGGGCGGCGAACGTTCCCCGCCGGTCGCCGGGGGTTCCCCGCCGGTCGCCCCTGCGCCGGGCCGGTGCCGGTCAGCTCCAGGTAGATCGTCGCGAGTTCCGGCAGCACGATGCCGGCGGACCGGCCGTCGAAGGCGATGTGGTGGACGACCAGGCACAGCACGGTGCCCGGGCCGTCCGAGAACTCCACCCGGGCCACCCGCAGCGGCGGCTCGGTGGTCAGCTCGAAGGGCTCTCCGGCCAGTTCGGCCAGGGTGTCGGCGAGACCGGCCCGAGTGGTCTGCCGACTCCGTACCGGTGGGGGCGGCAGGTCGGGGTCGAGCACCCGCCGGCCGGGGACGCCGTCGCGGGCCGGGAAGATGGTACGCAGCACAGGGTGGCGTCGGGTCAGCTCGTGCACCGCGGCGGTCAGCCCGGCCGGATCGATCGGGCTGGACGTGCTGATCGCGAACGGCAGGTTGTCCACCGCGACGGTGGGCGCCAGCCGTTGGAAGATCCAGAGCGCCTCCTCCTTGCGACTCAGCGCTGCCTCGTCGGCCTGGTCGGGGCCGGCCGGCCGCTGTCGGGTCGACCGGGTCATGACCGCCCGCCCAGCGGCTCGCCGACCAGCGCCCGTCCGGCCAGCTCGGCGGCGCGTACGTCGGCGAGCAGTCCCGGCTGCGGAACCTCCAGCCGGACCTCCCGGTCGGCGCCGGGGATCGGCGGTGGTTCGTGGCCGGCGGAGAGGACGACCAGCACCGGCCCCGGGGCCCCGGCGGGTGCCGCCGCCGACAGCAGCAGGTACCGCAGGTAGGTGTCGATCCGGGCGCAGAGCTGGTCGGCGATGGACGGTGGAACGCCCTGCCCGGCACAGGCCGGCCGGGCCAGTGCCGCGTACCGGTCGGAGAGCCGCGCGGCCAACCGGCTCAGGTCGGACTCGGTTCGTACGTCCCGTCGGGCGGCCTCCCGGGCGGACCGTACCTCGGCGGCGGGCAGCGCGGCGGCGAGACCGTCCAGTGCGGTTCCGAACTGGTCGTACAGCGTCTCCGGCGTCACCTCGGCCGGATCGAAGAGGACGACCGGCGGCGCGATCCCGTGGCGGTCGGCCAGCCGTCGGGCCAGGGCGCAGGCGAGCGCAGCGCCGGCGCAGTACCCGAGGATGCCGGCCGTCCCGCCGGATGCCGGCAGGTCCCGGTCCAGCCAGGCGTCGAGCCCACCGCCGGGAGAGTCGACCGACGCGGCGGCGACGGTTTTCCAGCCGGCCTCCTCGGTGCCCCAGACCGGGTACGGCTCGGGCAGCAGCCGTGCCAGATCGGTGAACCCGGCTCCGGTGCGGGCCTGCGCCGGGGTGAAGTCGACGGCGAGCAGACCGGGCCCGGCTCCGGGGCGCAGCAGTCGCCAGCCTTCGGATGACATACCTCCCCCTCCCGGAACCGGCGGCGTCACCCACCGCCCGGTCCCTTCCCCGCCGAGGCACCCGCTGGCCGATCACCCTAGTGCGATCATCCACGCCCGTCGAGGTCCCGGATATTTTTCGGTCCGTTCGGCCCTGGATGGTGGTCGATGAATCGCAGCTCAGCGCGAGAGTCGGGGTGCCGAACCGCCGGCCGATCCCGCCTGGGCACCGGTCGTCCGCCCAAGGGATTTCCGGATCAGTTCCGGATCGACCTTCGGCCCGATCGATCCTTCCGCGGATCGACCGACCGCGGGGGTTCCCGGCCTTGACAGAACCGAACGCCGGAGAGAAGGCTCTGCACCCATGCCGCCGACGGTCACCGCGCTGGCTCGCAGTCAGGAAACGCTCTGGGAGTTCGTCCGCTGTTTCGCGCCGGACGACCCGGGATGCCTCGGCTACAACGTCTTCCGCACCATGCCGCTGCCCGGTCCGGTGGAACTGGCGGTGTTCCGGGCCGCCGTGTCGGACGTGGCGCGACGGCACGACGCGCTGCGGATCGTCTTCGAGACGATCGCCGACGACCCGCTGATCCGGATCGAGGACGAGGTCGAGCCGATCGTGACCTTCGTCGACCTCTCCGCCGGGCCGCCGGGTCGGACCGCCGCCCGGCGGGGCAGCGTGCTCGGCTACGAGAGCGGCCGCGCCTTCGACCTCCGGCGCGGTCCGCTGTGGAGCGTGACGCTGGTCCGTTCGTCCCCGACCGACCACCTGGTCGCGGTTACCATGTTTCATTTGATCGCGGACGGTTGGTCGACCGGGGTCTTCCTGCGCGACCTGGCCGCCGCGCTGGCGGCCCGCACCGGTCGGGGTGGCCCGCTGCCCGAGCTGCCCCTCCGGTACGCCGACGCGACCGCCGCGCCGAGGTGGAGCGCCGCGCAGCAGCGGCGCCGGGCGGAGTTCTGGCAGCGGCAGCTCACGCCGCTGCCGGAGGCGTTGCCCTTTCCCGGGGTCGGTGCGGGAAAGGGCGGATGGTCGGCCGGCGCGGACGGTCAGGGCGCCGACGTCGACCGGTACGCCGGGTTGGACGTGGCCGCCGCGGCGAAGGTGACGATCGGACTCCCCGCCGAGCTGGCCCGTCGGCTGCACGGGTACGCCCGGCAGCACCGGATGACGCCGTTCGTGCTCTCCCTGGCGGCGTACCGGGTGCTGCTCGGCGCGATGACCGGCTGGCCCCGGCTGGTGCTCGGGACGGCCACCTCCGGCCGGGACGAGCCGGGGGCGACCGAACTGGTCGGCCAGTTCACCCACAACATCTACGTGGCGACCACCATCCCGCTGCGAACCACCCTGGCCGACGCCGTCGCCGAGGTCCGGGCCGGCACCTTCGCGGCGATGCGGCAGGTGGCGTCCTTCAAGGAGATCGCCCAGGCGGTCAATCCGGGCTTCCCGGGGTCGCGGCCGTGGCCGTTCCTGCTGCTGTACCACTCGTGGTTCCAGTCCGCTCCACCGGCCGGCGGTGCCCCCGGCGGCCGGGCCGAGGCCGGGGACGAGATCCGGGAACACCGGTCGCGGGGGAGACTTCCGGTCGGTGCGGCGATCGCGCCGGACCGGCGGGCGCTGTGGGCCAAGCGGGGCGAGCCGGGCATGACGGTCAGCGACGATCGGCGGAGCGCGGAGCTGAACTACAACCCGACGTGCTACGACCGGGACGCGGTGGTCGACGCGGTCCGCGGGTACCGCGTCGTGCTGGCGGAACTGCTGCGTGACCCGAACCAGCGGATCTCCGATCTGAAGATCTCCTGACCTGCGCGGCGGGGACGGTGGGCGGGTCTCAGTACAGGCCGAGGCGGAAGACCTCGAAGCCGGCCGCGTGCTTGACACCCAGACGGCTGCCGGTCTGTCGGGAGATGCCCTCCAGGAACTCCTCGGGGTCGAAGTCTCCGGTGCCGAGGCCCCGTAGGTAGGCGGCGTGCGCCTCCAGCGACCGGACGCCCAGGTCGAACGTCTCGGTGGTGTCGACCGCGTGCTTCGACAGCGGCGAGCCGGCGGCCCACACCTCCCGGACGCCGCTCCACTTCTCCAGCCCCTCGTCGAGCTGTTCCCGGAAGATCCAGCGGTTGGCCGCGTCACGTGCGGCGTCGAGCACGGCGCGGCCGGTGACGATGTGGTCGGACATGTTCAGCGCGTTGCCGTCCGCGTCCCAACTGTCCCGGAAGTTGTTGGTGATCACGATCTCCGGCCGGTACGCCCGGATCACCCGGCTGAGGTCACGGCGCAGCGCGACGCCGTACTCCAGGATGCCGTCGGGCAGCCCGAGGAAGTCGACCTGGGACACGCCGACGATCGCCGCGGAGGCGCGCTGCTCCTCCTCCCGGGCCGGTCCGGCCAGGGCCGGCTCCATCCCGTCGATGCCGGCCTCGCCACTGGTGAGCAGTACGTAGGTGATGTCCTTGCCCTGCCGCGTCCAGCGGGCAACGGCGGCGGCGGCGCCGAACTCCAGGTCGTCGGGGTGGGCGACGATGGCGAGTCCGCGCTGCCAGTCCTCGTCGACCGGCTGGAGGGGGTTGGAAACGGCGGGTGCGTCAGCAGTCATGGATCCATCTTCCCCGACCGTGGCAGCGGCGAGGGGCGGACCTCACGGCACCGGCACCGATAACAGAATTCTGCTGGTGGATTTTTCGGCGGCCGAGCCAATCCTTTTCCGGCGGAAAGTGTTATCGGCCACCGCCGTACGGGGTCGGGTTATCCGAAGTGGTCCTCGGTCGTCCGGATGCGCCTGACACGGTTCACGCATCGACGTGCACCTCTTGAACGACTCGAAACAGTCTGGCAATATGCCGTACATCCGCCTGAGCGGCTCCTCCGTGTCTCACTTAATGTCCGTGGGGTGCGACAGCCGGTCATGTTAGCGGTAACACGGTTTGGCTCGGTAACACTGTTCGGTTTCCGCACCCCCGGACGGGGTCGCTGCCCCCGCGCTTTTGCCGCCGTCCGGGAATGCGAGGAACGCCACCACTCCCACACGTAGCGCACGCGCCTCGGGTGGTTCGGGAAAAGGGGAAAAGAGCATGGATGTCATGGCGCAGGCGCCACCACTGACACCGGCCCGGCAGGGTGCGGTCCGCGCCCTGCGGCGTCGCGGGCGGTTCGCGCTCGTCGTCACCGCGGTGGCCGCCCTCGTCGCTACCGCGGTCGTCGCCTTCGGTCCGGCACCGGCGTCGGCGGCCACGGTCGACACGAACGCGTGGTACGTGCTGATCAACCGCAACAGCGGCAAGGCGCTGGACGTGTACAACCTGGACACCAACGACGGTGCGCGGATCGTGCAGTGGGCGCGGAACAACGGCAACCAGCAGCAGTGGCAGTTCGTGGACTCGGGCGGCGGCTACTACCGGTTGCGGTCCCGGCTGTCCGGCAAGGTGCTGGACGTGTACAACTGGTCGACCGCCAACGGTGCCAACATCGTGCAGTGGACCGATCACAACGGGGCCAACCAGCAGTTCCGGTTGGCCGACTCCGACGGCGGCTACGTCCGGCTGGTCAACCGGAACAGCAACAAGGTGATGGAGGTGCAGGGCGCCTCGACCGCCGACGGCGGAAGCATCGTGCAGTACGACGACTGGAACGGCAGCAACCAGCAGTGGCAGCTCGTCCGGGTCGACGGCGGAAGCAACCCGACCACGCCGCCGCCGAACGGCGGCTGCTCCCTTCCGTCGTCGTACCGGTGGTCGTCGACGGGTGCGTTGGCGCAGCCGAGGTCGGGTTGGGTGTCGTTGAAGGACTTCACCTACGCGCCGTACAACGGGCAGCATCTGGTGTACGCGACGACGCA